>CAZMZP010000087.1:0-23700 GCA_964570935.1 uncultured bacterium | reverse complement strand
CTTCGGTCGCCCTGTGCGAGCACGTCAGAAGCCTGCACGGCGTGCAGGCGGTGCCGGTGCTGTGGAACGCCTGCGACGACGCCGATTTCCTGGAGGTGTCGTCGGCCGGCTTCTTCACGAAGGACCTAGAGAGAAGAAAATTCACCGCGACTGAACACGGCCATGTTGCTGGGAAGATGGTCGGTTCACTCGGCGTCGAGCCCGTCAGAGAGGCCGTGCGCGAGCTTTGGAGCCAGTTCGAAGAAGGAGACGCTGCGTACCGGGGGGCGGCCTACGTGAAAGAAGTCGTGGAAACGGCGCTCGCTCGCGCCCGCGACTGGGGCGAGTTCTTCTCCTCCCTGTATCTCTCCCTGCTGGACGCCTGGGGCGCAGTGGTGGTGGACGCCAGAGAGGCCTCGCGTTCCGGTCCCGCGGCCTCCGTTTTCTCGGCGTACCTCCGGAGCTCCGGAACCGTCGAGGAAAGGGCGCTGGAGCGTCTGAGGGCTGTTGGAAAGCTGGGATACGAAGAACCAGTGTCGAGCCGGAGCGTCGAGTCATGCGTGTTCGTCAGGGAAGGGGACGTCAGGAGAAAACCGTCCAGGGAAGAACATCCCAGGCTGCTGGCCCACGTCGAGAAGGGAGACGCCGACCTGCTGCCGAACGTGCTGCTGGGGCCGCTGCTGCGCGACCGGCTAACGTCGCCGCTGGCGCACGTTCTGGGACCGTCCGAGATGTGCTATTCGGTGGTTTCGCGAGCCGTCTCCTCCGCGCTGGGGTTTGACCAGGGGCCGGTTTTCCCGAGGCTCAGCGTGACGATCGTGCCGGCGGCGCTGGCGTCTCTGCTGGGCAGGCAGGAAGACCTTGTCACGGAAACGGTGCTGTCCTTCGATAGGCGGCTTCAAGACTACGTCGAAAAGAGCCTGTCATCGGATGTATATAGGGACCTGGAGGCGGCCGAGGACGAAGTCCGCTCCGGACTTGAAAAACTGAAACGGCTGGCGGCGAGCGCCGGCCGGGGCGCGGAAGACGTGACGGGCTCCGCGTCCAGAAAGATGGAGTTCGAGCTCAAACGGGTGAGGGAAGAGTTCATCTCCAACGCTAAGAAGAAGACCTTGTCCGCGAACCCCAAGCTCCGGGCCGCAGGCGAGTTCTTGCTTCCCAACGGGCATCTGCAGGAGCGAGGGTTCTGTTCTTTGGCGCCGCTCGTGAGGGCAGGCGAGTCCTTTCTGACTGACCTTAAAGAGCTGGCGGGCGTGCACGTGGCGGATTGCCTGGACGGTCGATTCTACCATTACCTGCTGGTGTCGGACGCGGTGTAGAAACCCGGAGGTTCGAATGAAAGTGATGGCTGTGGGCGCGCATCCTGACGACGTGGAGATGAGCTGCGGAGGACTCGTGGCCAGACTCTCCTCGGAGGGGTACGATGTCGGAATCGCCGACCTGACGTGCGGAGAAATGGGAAGCTCCGGAGACGAGAAGACGCGCATCGCCGAGAGCAGCAGGGCGGCCCGCATCCTGGGCGTGTCGTGGAGGGTCTGCTGCGGGCTCCCCGACTCCGGGCTCAACCACTCCGACAGAGAGCACGTGTATGCGTTTGTGCGGCTGCTGCGCGAGCGCAGGCCGTCGCTGGTGCTCGCTCCGTGGAGGCAGGCGCGGCATCCCGACCACATGGAGGCAGGCGAGATAGTGCGAAGGGCGGTGTTCCTGGCGGGGCTGCGGCGACTTCGCGTAACGGGGAAGCCGCACGCAGAAACGAAGGTCCTGTACTACATGGGCGATATCAGGTGCGAGCCGACGCTCGTCGTGGACATAAGCCGCTTCTTTGCGAAGAAGATAAGGTCGATTCACGCGTACCGGAGCCAGTTCGACAGGAGCCGTCCTGACGCCTTCCCGACCCGGCTCAACGCTCCGGGCTTTCTGGACGTGATAGAGACCCGGGCGAGGTACCTGGGCCACACAATGGGAGTGAAGTACGCCGAGGGTTTCCTGCACGAGGGCCCGGTGCCGATTGACGACCCGGTGGCGCTCATCGTGAACAGAGGTGCGCTGCCCGGGCGGAAGGGGTCAAGATGAGGTCATTCCGTATCGCAATAACCTGCTATCCGACTTCGGGGGGCAGCGGGATAGTGGCCACCGAGCTGGGCCTTGAGCTGGCGCGCATGGGGCACGAAGTGCACTTCGTGACTTCCGCGCTCCCGGTGAGACTCAGGAGCTTCGACAGGAACGTGTATTTCCACCAGGTGGACACCCACTTCTACCCGCTTTTCCTGGACGCGCCGTACAGTCTGAGCCTGGCCGCCAAGATGGCCGAGGTGGCTGAGTCACACTCGATAGACATACTCCACGTGCACTACGCCATACCGCACGCCGCCAGCGCCTACCTGGCGCGCAGCATGGTGACCTCCAGGCAGCTCCTCACTGTCACGACACTCCACGGCACGGACATAACCCTGGTCGGGCGCGAGCCGTCGTTTTATCGGATCACCAAGTTCTGCATCGAAGCCAGCGACGCGGTCACGGCGGTCAGCGATCACCTCAAGGCCAGGACCAGCGAGAGCTTCGACACGAAGAAGGAAATCGAGGTCATCCCGAACTTCATCGACGGCGCGAAGTTTCGGCCGGACGGCGCGACGGTCTCCAAGCAGTTCTTCTGTCCCAAATCCCAGCCCATGTTGATGCACATCTCTAACTTCAGACCGGTTAAGAACATATCTACCGTGATTCAAGTATTTTCTAGGGTGAGGTCCCGTGTCAACGCCCGGTTGGTGCTGGTCGGCGACGGCCCGGAGAGGCTGCCGGCGGAGAAGCTCTGCGCCCAGCTTGGCGTTGAGGAGGACGTCCTGTTCCTGGGCAACCAGGAATGCATCGAGGGAATCCTGCCGCTGGCGGACGTGCTTCTCCTGCCGAGCGAGCAGGAGAGCTTCGGCCTCGTGTGTCTGGAGGCCATCAGCTGTGGCGTGCCCGTTGTGGCCACGAACGTGGGTGGCACAAAGGAAGTGATACAACACGGCCAGACCGGCTTCCTGCACGACCCGTTTGACGTGGAGGCCATGGCCGCCTCAATCCTGGAGCTGATCGAAAACCCCGGCAAGCGGCGCTCCATGGGCGAGCTCGGGAGGAAGGTGGCGACGGAGAAGTTCTCGACTTCCGACATCGTGAAGCAATACGTTGACCTCTACGAACGCGTGTGCACGACCGGCCTTCCCTCGCAGTGAGTCGCGACGGACTGCGCAGGCCTCTCTTCCGAACGCACGGCTAAGAGGAGACAGCATGGACAAGCAAGAACGCAAGGCAGAGCAAGCGCAGAAACGCGGGCTCTCGACCAGGTGCGTGCACGCGGGCGGCTCGCCCGACCCGTCCACGGGTGCCCTGGTGACCCCAATATTCCAGAGCTCCACCTTCGTCTTCAGGGACACTCAGCACGTGGTGGACGTCATAAGCGGAAAGGAAAAGGGGAACGTCTACACCCGTCACAGTAATCCCACGGTCCGCGCGGTGGAGGACAAGGTCTCCGAGCTGGAGGGAGCCGGCGACAGCCTCGCCTTTGCGTCCGGCATGGCCGCCATATCCACAACGCTCCTCGCCCTCGTCCGCTCCGACGAGAACATAGTGGCGATGGAATCGCTTTATGGAGGCACGTTCGAGCTGCTGAGGGACGTGCTCCCCAGGACGGGTATCACGGTCACTCTCGTCGACGGCACGGACGCCTCCGCGGTGGAAAAGGCAATCCGGTCCGAGACCAGGGTACTCTACCTCGAGTCACCCACAAACCCCACGATGAGAGTGGTGGATATAAGACGTCTCTCAGGACTGGCGCGCGCGATGGACGTCCTCACCGTCATAGACAGCACCTTCGCCACGCCCGTGAACCAGCAGCCGCTGGCGCTGGGAGCGGACGTGGTCGTTCACAGCGCCACGAAGTACCTGGCCGGTCACAGCGACCTCGTCGCCGGAACGGTGAGCGCAAGCGCCGAAATCGTGAAAATCATCCGCGGCTTCAGAAAGATACTGGGCGGAGTGATGGACCCTCACGCCGCCTGGCTCCTCCTGCGCGGGCTTAAGACTCTGTCCATCAGGGTGGAGAAGCAGAACCGGAGCGCGATGGAGCTGGCGGCGTTTTTGAAACAGCACCCCGCCGTGGAACGCGTCCACTATCCCGGGCTCGCGGACCATCCCGACCACTCGATTGCGAAGTCGCAGATGAGCGGTTTCGGCGGCATGCTCAGTTTCGAGGTGAAGGGTGGGTTCGCCGCCGCGTCCAGGTTCGCGGGCTCGCTCCGTGTGGCCGCCCTGGCTCCCAGTCTGGGCGGAGTGGAGACCCTGGTCACGCAACCGGTGACGACCAGTCACTACTGGCTGAGTCCGGCGGAGAGAGCGAAGGCCGGGATCTCGGACGGGCTGGTAAGAGTGTCTGTGGGTCTGGAGGACGTCGAGGACCTCATTCAGGATTTTCGGACGGCGCTCTCAGGGATCGCGTGAGCTACTGCCCCGGCGTAGCCGGGCCTCTCAACCTCAGGCCGCCGGTCTTCGTGACGGCCATCTGTCTTCCGGTCCTGCCCGCGTGCGCACGGTGCGAGAAGAGAAGATCGGCCCTGCAAGACGTGCAGGCGGGCGGCATCACGACGTTGTCCTCGCCGACCCCTTCTTCCAGCGCCTGGAGCCTGTTTGCCTCCCAGAGGTCGAAGAAGAACTTGCCCTCCCTTCGAACGACGCAATCCGCGCGGAGCCGCGACACGGTGTCCGCATCCAGTTCGTAGCAGCACGGACCCACGGACGGCCCCAGGGCCACAATCAATTGAGAAGCATCGCATTGACAGGACGACTTGAACACGTTTATCAAGTTCGCTGTGATTCCGGCGGCGGTACCCTTGCGCCCCGCGTGGGCAAGACCCACTGAGCTCAAATCCGACGTGAAAACGAAGACCGGAACGCAGTCGGCAACGTGGACACTGAGCCAGAGTCTGCGGGAAGCGCTGACGAGGCCGTCCGCTCCGGCGTGGTCACCCGGAGAATCCACCGGGAGCACCAGGTCGCCGTGGATCTGCTCCGGCCGCGTGCAGGCGCTCTCCTCGAGTCCCAGCCCCCAGGCGATGAGTTCCCGGTTTCCCCGCACGCTCACGGGGTCGTCGCCGACCCGGAACGATACGTTGAGGTCTCCGAACGGTCCCGTGCCTACGCCGCCACGGCGCGTGGTCACGAGGCCGGGCGAGATGAATTCCGTCAGGTTCTCCGCTGGTGCGGCATCGGCCGCGAGCACGAACGCCTGAAACCGTGCGGCCACTTCAGTCATACGCCATGAGTAGTTCATGTCCGCGGATTCTAGTGGGGCCATCCGTGCGTGTCAAGGCACGGGGCGGTGCTGTGGCGTGGGGCGGCGCGCGACAGGGCCCCGCCCGGCAGGAACACCGCGCTTTCGGCTCGGCCGGCGGCACACGGTCCCCTTGGCTCCACACACTGTCCCTTTGGCTGTGGACTGGGCCCGGAGGGTGTGGCATACTTTCAATTTGTGAAGAAAAGGCGGCTTGTCATACTGGCGGAGGGCGCGTTCAGCGTCCTGGGCTCGAAGACCGCGACCTGCATCCTGCGGTACAGGCCGGACGAAGTCGTGGCCGTAATCGACAGCACCAACGTGGGCAGGACCGCCTCGGACGTGTTGGGGTTTGGCGGCGCGGTGCCGGTGGTGTCCACCCTCGAGGAGGCCCTTCCGTACTCTCCAGGCGCGCTCCTTATAGGCATAGCGCCCAAGGGCGGGAAGCTGCCCGAGACGTGGAGGGGGTTCCTCAAGGCCGCCATCTCGCACGGGCTGGACGTCTACAGCGGGATGCACACCTTCCTGTCCGATGATCCGGAGCTGGTGAGGATGGCCGCCGAGAAGAGGGTCGGCCTGATAGACCTGCGTAGGGTCCCGGACGACCTGCCGGTGGCGAGATGCCTCGCCGCCGACGTGAGCGCCTTTGTGGTTCTGACTGTGGGCACCGACTGCGGCACCGGAAAGATGACGGTGTCCCTCGAGATGGCGCTCGAGGCCAGGAGAAGAGGCCTTCGCGCGCACTTCGCCGCAACCGGCCAGACCGGCATATACATCGCGGGCGAAGGAATCGCCGTGGACAGAGTCATAGGCGATTTCATCGCCGGGGCCGCGGAGAAGCTCGTGCTGGACGGAGCCGGCAGCAACGACGTCGTGTTCGTGGAAGGCCAGGGCTCGCTGATTCACCCCGGATACTCAGGCGTGACGCTGGCGCTGATGCACGGCGCGCTCCCGGACGCCCTCATACTCTGTCATCAGCCCAGCAGAGAGCGAGTGGGGGAATACGAAGTCAAGATCCCGCCCCTGGCCGAAGTAATACGGCTCCACGACTGCGCAGCGAAGCACGTGAAGCCCTCGCCGGTCGTTGGAATCGCGCTGAACTGCTTCGACTTGAGCGACGAAGACACAAGGTCGGCGATACTCGAGGCCGAGAAGGAGACGGGGCTTCCCGCCACAGACTGCGTGAAGTTCGGAGCCGGGAAGCTCGTGGACGCAGTGGTCGAGAAGATGAAGTCTGGAGGGAAAGTCAGATGCGCTTTTCGTTCGAACCCTTGACTCTCAAGACGCGTCACGTGTTCGCCATTTCCAGGGGAGCGTCCGACACCTTCGGCGGAGCCGTCGTGAAGCTGGAGCACTGGGGTCTGGAAGGCATGGGAGAGGCGGCGCCCTCGCCCTACTACGGCGAGAACCAGGCCACGGTGCTGGCCGCCCTGGACGCTCTGAAATCTGAGATACCCGACGATCCCTTCCTCGTGGAGTCTCTACACGAGCGCATGGAGAAGAGGCTGCGCGGCAACCCTTCCGCGAAGGCCGCGATTGACATCGCGGTCCACGACCTCATTGGCAAGAAGCTCGGCATTCCCCTCCACGCCTTCTTCGGCCTTTCGGCCGGCAGCGCGCCGCGCACGTCCTTCACCATCGGCATAGACGATGTGAAAGTCATGATGCAGAAGGTGGCCGAGGCGGCCGAGTTTCCCGTGCTCAAAGTGAAGGTCGGCACGGACAAGGACGAGCAGGTCATGGACGCGATAAGGAGCGTGACCGACAAGACCCTCAGGGTGGACGCGAACTGCGCCTGGACGCCCAGGGAAGCAGTCGGGAAGATCACGATGCTGGAGAAGTTCAACGTAGAGTTCGTCGAGCAGCCCATACCTCCAGGAGACGTCCCCGGCATGAAGTTCGTCCGGGAAAACGTCTCTCTCCCCATCATCGCGGACGAGAGCGTGAAGACCTCGGTCGACATTGAGCCGCTGGCGGGCGCCGTGGACGGCATAAACATAAAGTTGATGAAATGCGGCGGGCTCAGAGAGGCAGTGAAGATGATTCACGTGGCCAGGGCGCTGGGGCTGAAGGTGATGCTGGGCTGCATGGTGGAGTCTTCGGTCGGCATCACGGCAGCCGCGCACATCTCGCCGGCCGTGGATTACGCCGACCTGGACGGTAACCTCCTCCTTGCCCGAGACCCGTTTGAGGGAGTAGGTGTGAAACAGGGTCAGATAATCCTGCCCACGGAACCCGGTCTCGGAGTGAGGAGCAGGAGCTAGGCGGAGACATGGCACTACTGAAACTGCAGAGCGCTCTCGTGTACGGGCCCGTTTCCTCCAGAAGGCTGGGCCGTTCGCTGGGCCTGAACATTCTGCCGTTCGAATACAAGCTGTGTTCGTTCAACTGCGTTTACTGTCAGTACGGCTGGACCGCGACCCACACGCTGGACGGCCGCGCTCATCGCGCGGAACTTCCGACGCCCGAGGAGGTGGCCGCGTCGCTCCGCGAATTCCTGTCGCGGCTGAAAAGCGCGGGAACCCCTCCGGCATACATCACATTCTCGGGAAACGGCGAACCCACTCTCCATCCGGAATTCGAAAGGATAGTGGACGTCGTGCGTGAGGCCCGGGACGAGCTGGCCCCGGGGGCAAGGGTGGCCATCCTGTCCAACTCCACGACGGTAGGGGACGAGGCAGTTCGGAGGGCTCTGGACAAGCTGGACGACAGGATCATGAAGCTGGACTGCGTGGAACCCGGCGTTTTCGACGCCTACAACAGGCCCTGCCTCGGCGTGGACGTGAAGAGTGTCGTGGATGGCCTCAAGAAACTGAGCAGCTTCACGCTTCAGACTCTGTTCACCGACATGAACTCGGACGACGAGTCCGTCGAGAGATGGTTGGAAACGGTCAAGTACCTCAAGCCCCAGGAAGCGCAGGTCTACACCCTGGACAGGTCGGCGCCGATGGCCGAGCTCATGCCGGTCAGCAAACAAAGACTTCTGGAAATCGTGCGCCGCGTTGAAGCAGAGGCCGGCGTTCCCGCCGTCGCGTACTAGGGCGGCGTGAGAACAGCGCGTGCCCTGTCGGGCGGAGGAGGCAGTCATGGAACCGGTGGTGGCAGAGGCGGGCTGTGCGGCCTTGCATAGAATCCTTCTCGTCGTGTCTGCGGCGGCCTACGCCCTATCGGTGGTCACTCTCGTCGTGTTCCCGGGGCGGCGCGGGCTCGCTGAGCTGCGCTGGTTCCGCGTCCTCCTCGCGCTAGGCCTCCTGTCTCATGCGGTGTACACGCTCTCTCTGGCCCGATGGTTGGGCCGGCCGCCGTTCTTCGGAAAGACAGAGCTGCTCTCCTGGTTCGCGCTGGGCTGCGCCGCGCTCTGCCTGGTCGCGGCCAGGTGGCTGGGCTCCAGATTTGTGGCCGGATGGGGGGCCGCCTGCGCTTTCTCAGTCACGCTCTGGCTGGCTTTCAACTGCAGGGCCCATGCGATTCACGATGTCGCGGCGCTCCACAACTTCATGGCGTGGTGGTACGGGTTCGCCACACCTCTGGGTTGCGGGGCGGGGCTTCTGGCCTTCGCCGCCGAGCTGAGGGCGCTGCCGTTCGCGCTCCGGGTGAGACGGCGGAAGGAGCGCCCGGCGGAGTCGCTGGACGAGGAGGCCATGTCGCAGCTGGCGCTGGGACTGGTGCGGCTGGCCTACCCGCTGCTGCTGTCGGGGTTGGTGGTGTTCGTGCTCGGTTCCCTGGAGGCGGTCGGCCGCGCGTGGTTCTGGCAGAGGGCGCTGTCCGCGCAGCTCTTCGCCCTTGTCGTGTACACAGTCTATCTGCACCTCTCGGCGTCGGAATCGGTGTTCCGCACGAGGATGTTTTTTGCCCAGGCGGCCGCCTTCTGCGGCGTGGTCGCGTGCGTTCTGTCGTTCGACCTCCCACAGAGTCTCTTGAGAGGACTGGGGCTGGGGCTCTTCCTGTAGCATGAGAAAGATATTTGACGATATTCGGGTCGTGGAAACGGGGCTGGGACGAAACCCGGTCTACGTCGGCCTGTCCTCGCTCAAGTGGGCGGTGCTGCTCATGTCCCTGGTCGCCGTGGCCAGCCTGATCGCGGCCGTCTTCCCGCAGGGCATGGAGAGGGAATTCTACGTGGCCAGGTTCGGCGAACGGCTGTTCCACGTCTACGATTCCATGGGCCTTCTGTCGGTCCTCAGGTCCTGGTGGTTCATGGTGCTCTTCGTGCTCGTGTTTGCCGCCCTGGTGATGTGCACGCTCGCGCGAGTGAGGGAGGGGCGGTACAGAGGCTCGAGCGGGACAAAGCTCTACGAGACAGAATTCACCGTGCCGAAGACCAGCGAGGACATCGTCCTCATTTTCCCCGTGCTGCTCAGTTCCATCGGGTTTAAGAAGAGAAGGATCATGCACGACGAACGGCGCACCGAGATAGTCGCCGTCCGCGGAGCGTCGCCGTGGTTGAGCTCAGTGCTGCTCCATTCCAGCGTGGGGCTGCTGCTGTTGGGGTTGGTCTGGAGCTATCTTTTCTCGTGGGGAGGCTCGCTGCACCTGGAGAAGGGGCTGGTCCTCGGCCTTCCGCCGCTTCGCACCGAGACGAGGTGGAGCACGTTTCGGAAGGGACTCTTCCCGGGCAAAGGGGGGCCGGCCGCCTCGGACAGCCTGACCCTGGAGCTGCTGGCGTTCACAAGGGAATACTCGCCGGCGCCGGAGGGCCTGGTCGTGCCCGAGGCGAAAACAGTACTGCCTGTTCGTTCGGTCCAGCGGACGGAAATAGTGCGGGAAGAGGCAGGAGGCACGCGTTTGCTGCGCGACTGGCGCACCCGACTCCGGGTAACGCGCGGGGGCAGGTCGCAGGTCGTGGACGTCTCAGCGGGCAAACCCAGTGAAGCTCTGGGAGTCTCGGTGTCCGCCGGGTACTTCAGCGGAGACTCAAGCCTCATCCGCGTAAGGTCGGATCCGGGCCGGACGCTGCTGCGGCTGGGCGCCTTCTTGCTTGTGTTGTTCGCCGCAATGAGGTTATACATGTTCTCGTACGCAATCAGAGTGGAGATATCGGGACCGCGCGGCGGCACGTCCAAACTGCGCATCAGAATGAGGTCCACGGGCGTCATTTCATCTCCTCCCAGGGTGGCCAGAAGAATCGCCGGTCTCCTGGCCAAGTGAGGGCGGCAGCGCAACCGAACACACGCAGACACGAGGTGACAGAGTGAACGGAGAAGAGAGGGTCAGGCTGTGGCTCAGGGCGTTCATCGGAGCGCTCGCAATCCTGGCGGTGCTCTGGGCGTTCTACATGGCGCGGCAGATAGTCGTGCAGGTGGTGTACGCGGTGTTTCTGGCGTACGCGCTCCATCCGGTCGTTGACGTGGTCGAGCGCGTGAGAGTGCCTTTTAGTAAAGTGCGCGTCGGAAGGTCAGTCGCGTCAGGCGTACTCGTGGCCGGCCTGGTCATCCTGTTTGTCTTGGCTTTGTACCGTGCCGTTCCCGCGGCCATCGCACAGATAAACAGGGTGCTGCAGGACCTGCCGTCTTACATCTCCAGGGCGCAGCAGTGGGCCGCGCAGATGCAGGCACAGTACGGCGAGAGCCTGCCCGTTACGGCATGGCTGAGCTCGCTCCAGGCGGAGGCCGGCAGGATCTCTCTGCAGTCGGGCAAGTACATCGGCCTGGGGTTCTTCGCCGCCGTGAACATGGTCGTCAGAATAGTGGGGTTCATCGTGGTCCCGGTGGCCACCTTCTATGTGCTCAAGGACGGAAAGAACTTGAAGAAGGGGTTGATGGGCATGATGCCCTACTACGCACGCGACAAGGCGGAGGCGGTCTTCCAGGACGTGGACGCGGCGCTGTCCTCGTACGTGCGCGGCCTGGCGGTGGTGTGCGCCTTCATGGCCGTCACCTCGACGGTCGGCTTCACCCTGATCGGCCTCAACTATCCGCTCATCCTCGGTGTCGTGGTGGGGATTTGCGAAATAATCCCGTTCGCCGGGTTCGTAATCGCCGCGCTGCTCGTCGGACTGGTGGGACTCTTCGAAGCGCCCTGGATGGCCGTGAAGGGGCTTCTGGTGTACGTGGCGCTCAACCAGTTCTTGTCTTACGTCGTGACTCCCCGGGTGATGGCCGCGCGGATGAAACTCCACCCCCTCACCGTGATGGTGGCCGTGCTGGTGGGAGCCGAGCTGGCCGGAGTTACAGGCGTGATACTGGCGCTTCCCGGCGTCGCAGTCGGTAAGGTGCTGCTCATGCATCTGGTGGTGGGGCGGCCGGCCTCCGGGTCGCCGGGAAAGGGGACGACTGAATGACCGCCGCGGCGGCCGCATGCTCGCCCGCAGGAGCCGTTGCCGGGCTTCTGCTCGCAGTCACGCTCATAGTCGTTCTCGTGCGCTTCAAACTAGACCTCGGTCTCTCCCTGTTCTCCGGAGCCGCGGTCGTGGGCCTTTTCTCCGGGCTCGGCATCGTGGGAGTGTTGCTCACGCTGGGCAAGGCCTGCATAGCCCGGCCGACAGTGGAGCTGGTGTTCGTGATAGCGAGCATCATGCTTCTGGCGGAACTGTCGTCGCACTTCGGCTACCTGGAGACGTTCGCCAGAGCCCTCCAGCGGCTCGTGACAGACAGGCGAGTCAGCCTCTCGCTCATGCCGGCGTTCGGCGGGCTGCTCCCGATGCCGGGAGGAGCGATGTGGTCGGCGCCTCTGGTGCAGAGCGTGGACAGGGAATCGGAGATAAGTCCCGAACAGAGGACGTTCGTCAACTACTGGTTCAGGCACGTGTGGGAGTACGTGCTGCCGGTGTATCCGGGCCTCGTGCTGGCTTCGGCAATACTGTCCGTCCCCATAGTGCGACTGGTCCGCGCCCAGGCGCCCCTGTCGGCCGCGTCCATAGTCGCCGGCGCCATCGTCGTGTACGTGACGATCAAGAAGGGGAAGCCCGCGGCGCCCGTGAGCAAGGCGGCGCGGGCGCGCGCACTGCCGCTCCTCCTGTCGGGGATGTGGCCTTTCGCGTTCGTGCTTATCCTCGTCCTGGGGTTCAAGGCCAACCTGCTGGCTGTGCTGGTCACGGCCGTCCTACTGATTGTGATACTTACCAGGACCGGACCCCGGGCCTTCGGCCGCCTCGCGTGGCAGTCCTTTTCTCCAGCGTCGCTCTCGGTGGTGCTGGGTGTCATGGGGTTCAAGGAGATAATGAAGGCCGGCGGGGTGGTGGACGTGTTTCCTTCGATCCTGGCCGCGCTCCACATACCGAACGCCCTCGTTCTCTTCTTCATCCCGATGATAGTGGGACTTCTCACGGGCATCACGCAGGCGTTCGTCGGTGTCGCCTTTCCCGTCGTGATGCCGCTCATAGCGGGAGCGGACTCGCCGTTGTCGGCCGCCACCCTGGCCTACGCGGGAGGGTTTCTGGGAGTGCTGCTCTCTCCAGTCCATCTGTGCCTCATCCTCACCTACCAGTACTTCAAAGCCAGGCTGGGAGGCGTCTACCGCCTGATGATCTTCCCCGCAGTGTTCGTCGCGATCGTTGCTTTTGCGCTTGCCCTGCGCTAGACTGGCCGCACGAATCACCCCGGCCGTATTCACCGCGCGTTCAAGAGAATAGAAATGCGAGACAGAGAAAAGGTGCGTGAAGAGAAACTCAAGGTGCTCCTCAAGAGTCGCTTCGCCGAACTGGCGCCGGAGGCCCTCAGACACGTACTTTCCGAGCTGGAAGCGCGCGGCTTCAAGGCCTACGCCGTGGGCGGCGGCACGCGCGACATCCTGCTGGGCCGGCAGGTTAGGGAATGGGACGTGGCCACGGACGCCACGCCCCCGGCCGTTCAGGATATCTTCCCGCGCACGATTCCGACCGGCATCGCGCACGGAACAGTCACGGTCATCGTGGACGAGCGCCCGGTCGAAGTCACAACTTTCAGACGTGACAGCGAGTACATAGACGCGAGGCATCCCAAGGAGGTCTTCTTCTCCGGCAGCGTGGAGGAGGACCTGGTCAGGCGTGACTTCACCGTCAACGCGATTGCCTATCGTCCCGTTCGGGACGAAGTGAAGGCGGCCGAAGGGGCCTTCGGAGACCTGGCCGCGAGGACCATCCGAACCGTGGGCGACCCGGTGGAGAGGTTCCGGGAGGACGGCCTGAGACCGCTCAGGGCCATCCGTTTCGCGTGCCAGCTGGATTTCGACATCGAAGAGTCAACTTTCCATTCGATTCCAGAAGTCCTGGACAGAGTGTCGCTGGTCTCCATTGAGAGAGTGCGGGACGAGCTGATGAAGATCCTGAGATGTGAGAAGCCGTCCAGGGGGATCGACCTGATGCATCAGAGCGGGCTTCTTGCAATGTTCCTGCCCGAGCTGGACGGCTCCCGGGGTGTGGCCCAGAACGAGTTCCACGCTTACGACGTCTACTGGCACAGTCTCTGCACGTGCGACGCTGTCCCTGGGGACAAACCCCTAGTCAGGCTGGCCGCGCTGCTACACGACGTAGGCAAGCCGACGATGAAAGAGGATCGCGACGGCCGCGTCACGTTCTACAATCACCAGCACGTTGGCGCCGAGATGACGGCGAGCATCATGGACAGGCTGAGATTCAGCGGCGCCGAGCGGGAGTACGTGGCGAGGCTCGTGGACAACCACATGTTCGACTACCACAGCGACTGGACGGACGGCGCGCTGCGCAGGTTCGTCAGGCGAGTGGGAATCGACGCGGTGGCGGACGTTTTCGACCTTCGCATCGCCGACTACATAGGCAACGGCCTCAGGCAGGGCTTCCCTCAGTACCTGGATGAGATGCGAGCCAGAATAGACAGGATACTCGAGGAGGACAGCGCCCTCTGCGAAGCGGACCTCGCGGTGGACGGAAACGACGTCATGAGGGAGCTCGGACTGGGGCCCGGGAAGGAGGTCGGCGCCGCGCTGAGGGAACTACTCGAGCTCGTGCTGGACGACCCCGCGCTCAACAACAGGGAAGGGCTGCTGGCGAGGCTCAGAGAGTTGAGGCGGTAGGGCCGGGCGCCGGCGTGACTGCGCCGGCGACGGAGGTTACATCCGGCGTGACTGCGCGGCGTGCCGGGGTGAGTCTCGGGCCCGCGGCCTGCCGGACGGGCGCTTTTTGGTTGACAACTTTTCTGTGCGTCAATAGCATGGGACCATCAGGGGTTGAGATAACAGAGGTGAGATGGAGCATCCGAAAAACCACGAGCACCCCCGACACAGGAATCCTTCCCTGGTCCGGAGCTGCCTCAACGGACTGAAGCACGCGATTGCGCCGGTCCTCGTCGTGGCCCTGGCGTTCGCCATGCTGTGGCAGCTCAATCAGAGAAAAGCAGCCGAACTGCGTTCTCTGGAGTCGGCCTCGACCGTGGACACCGCCACGCAGGGACTCCACTCCTACTGTGACACTCTTAAGCCCGGCGTTTCCCTGCACGCGTCTCTCCTCAAGACTGACATCTCGGTCCAGCAGATCGCCTCGCTTCTGGGTGAGCTGGGGAACGTCCTGGACTTGCGGAAGCTTTTGCCCGGCGAATCCTACGAGCTTATCACTGACGGCCAGGATTCTCTCCGGATGCTCAGGTACTGCAAGGCGCCCGGCGAGATCTTCGTGGTGGAGCCGGTCGAGGACGGCCTCACTGTTTTTCAGGAGAACATCCCGCTGACTAAAGTGGTGCGCAAGGTCGAGGGCACCCTGGACGTGTCGCTTTACGACGCCGTGTGCGCCTCGGGCGGTGACGCGGAGTTGGCGGTCATGCTGAGCGACATCTTCGCTTGGGACGTGGACTTCTTCACGGACCCGAGAAAGGGCGACAAGTTCTCTTTCATCGTCGAGCAGTACATGAGAGGAGGACATCCCAGGGGATACACGCGCGTCCTCGCCGCCAGCTACAACGGCAAGGAAATCTCGAAGGACGCGTTCGTGTACCGCGTCTCGGACGGAAAGAGCGGGTATTTCGACTCGGAAGGGAAATCGCTCCGCAGGGCGTTCCTCAGGTCTCCGCTCAACTACAGGCGCATAAGCTCGTACTTCAGCAATGCCCGCTACCACCCGATTCTGAAGCGCTACAGGCCGCACCACGGCATAGACTACGCCGCGAGGTACGGCACGCCGGTGGTGGCGGTAGGCGACGGGGTGGTGGAGTACGCCGGCTGGAAGGGCGGGTTTGGCAGGTTCGTGAGCATAAGGCACAACTCAACGTTCACGTCCACATACGGGCATCTGTCGGGGTTCGGTAAGGGAGTGCGGAGGGGCGCGAGAGTCGCGCAGGGCCACGTGATCGCCTACGTGGGTTCGAGCGGTCTCTCGACGGGCCCGCATCTGGACTTCCGCCTCAAGCAGGGCGGCAGGTACGTCAATCCGCTTCGCCTTGCGCCGCCGCCGCTGGCATCGGTGCCGAAGGCCGAGATGGCGGCGTTCGACAGGCACAAGGGCCTTCTGGTGCAGGCCATGAACTCCATGGCCTCCTCTCAGACCATGGACCTCTTCGAGTTCGAGACGAAGTTCTTCCCCGACACTCTGCAGTCCAGCCTCGCGATGAACAGGTAGCGCCGGCCCCGCCGGGGCTTCCCGGGCCTCTCAGCACCGCCTTTTCCCTTGACAGTGGCGGGGTCCGATGCTAGCGTTTTGCCGTGATATGACAACGAGTTCGGCGGACCATCCGTTGTGCGCGCGCCTGTTTCCGGGACAGACAAGTCCTCAGCGAACAGGCTCTCACGCGTTCTAGTGGACCCCTTCACGGTAGCATTCATGGAGCTTAAAGAGTTCCAGTATCCGGTCAGGACAGAGCTGGGAGACGTCGAGGAGCGTTTCAAGGACGCCCTGGTGTCGCGTCTTCCCCTCGTGAGGAGCGTGGCAAGCCACATACTTGCGACTCGGGGGAAGAGGTACAGGCCGACGCTCCTGCTCCTATCGGCCAAGCTGAACGACGGACCGTCCGACAGGGCGGTCTGCGCTGCCACCGTGGTGGAGCTGATTCATACGGCCACTCTCATCCACGACGATTCCATAGACAAGAGCGAGCTCAGGCGCGGCTGCCAGACGGTCAATTCCAAGTGGGACGACGACGTCTCCATCGCGATGGGGGACGTGCTGTACTCGAAGGCCTTCTACATCCTTGTCAAGAACCAGATGTACGACGTCATGGACGTGCTGGCCGAGACCACGCACAGGATGAGCGTGGGGGAGATGCTTGAGCTGGAGAGAAGGAACGACGTCGACGTCAGTGAAGAAGACTACCTCACGATGATAGGCGAGAAGACCGCCTCGCTCATCTCGGCCTCCTGCGAGATAGGCGCGATGCTCGGGGAATCGCAGGACGGGATGAGGACGCGCTTCTCCAAGTGCGGGCACGCGCTCGGGCTGGCCTTCCAAATCACGGACGACGTGTTCGACTTCGTGGGCCGGGAGCGCGAGCTCGGCAAGAACATCGGCACCGACGTGGGCGACGGCAAGTACACGCTTCCCCTGATAGCCGCGCTGAGGAACGCCGGGTCGAAGGACAGGTCCAGGATGAAGGACATCCTCACGTCCGGGCCCCTGATGGACGGCAAGTGGGACGAGCTGTTGGCCCTCATGAACGAGAACGAGGGCATCGAATACTCGAAACGAAGGGCCCTCGCCTACGCTGCTGAGGCGAAGGAGCTCCTGAGTCCTTTCGAGGGCTCTCCGTATCACTTGTCCCTGTGCTCACTGGTTGACTACACGGTGGAAAGAAGAAAATAGTCGCTGGATGATCGAGGCAAGGTACTGGACTTCACTTGAAGACGGCCGGGTTCTGTGCGAGCTATGCCCGCATCACTGCAAAATCGGCGACGGGCAGGCCGGAATCTGCATGGGCCGCGTGAACGAGCGGGGCAAGCTCTACTCCAAGAACTACGGCCAGATAGTCTCCGCCGCCATCGATCCCGTCGAGAAGAAGCCCCTTTACCACTTCTATCCCGGAAGCGTGATCCTTTCCGTGGGCCCGAACGGCTGCAACTTCAGGTGCCCATACTGTCAGAACTGGGAGATATCGCAGACCGAGGTGCAGACGGCCCCGGTCTCGCCCGCCGACCTGGTCAAGATGGCCGCCAGGGACGACTCGATAGGCATCTCGTACACGTACGCCGAACCGCTCATCTGGTTCGAGTACGTGCTCGACTGCTCAAAGCTGGCCAGGGAGGCCGGGCTCGTCAACGTCCTCGTCACGAACGGGTTCGTCGAAGAGAAGCCTCTACGAGAGCTCCTTCAGTACGTCGACGCCCTCAACATAGACCTGAAATCCATACGCGAGTCGTTCTACAAGAAACTGTGCAAGGCGTCGCTGGCGCCGGTGCTGGCCACCTGTCAGATCGCGAAGGAGACTAGTCACGTCGAGCTCACGAACCTGATCATACCGGGTGAGAACGACTCGGAAGAGGACGTGGGTGAGCTGGTGGCGTGGGTGGCGGCCAAGATGGGGAAGGAGACACCGCTCCACTTCTCGAGATACTTCCCCCAGCACAAGATGTCCAACCCGCCCACACCGGAGGATACTCTTCAGAAGGCGTACGCAATCGGCAAGAAGTCACTCTACTACTGCTATCTGGGCAACCTGTATGCGAAAAACGGCAGCGACACACACTGTCCGCAGTGCGACAACACGCTCGTCGAGCGGGCCGGCTATTCCGTGAAGATAACAGGCATCGAAGGGAGGAAATGCTCGCGCTGCGGCAGAGCAGCCGACTTCGTGCTCAAGTGAGACGAAAGCGGCGCGCTTTAAGCCGGAGCGCACTACATCGAACGATGACACCAAAAACATCCACCGCATCCAGCAAGCTTGCGAGAGACGCGGCGGCCCTGGCGGTCTCGAAAAAGGCCCAGGACGTCGTGATCCTCGACCTGCGCGGGGTCTCGGCCGTGACTGACTTCTTCGTCGTCTGCAGCGGCCTGTCGGACGTTCACGTCAGGGCGATAGCAGACGGGATAGAAGAAGGGCTCGAGCGCGAGGGGGCCCGCAAGTGGCACGTCGAAGGCTACTCACACAGGAGATGGATACTGCTCGACTACGTTGACGTCGTGGTCCACGTGTTTCACCACACAACGCGGGAGTTCTATCTTTTGGAAAGACTCTGGGGAGACGCGAAGGTTGAAAAGGTCGATAGCTGACACCATACGCGCCGCGGTGCGCGAGGCCGCGCTGCGCAGCGGCGCAGTCGCGGAAGCGGAGCTTCCGCCCGTCATCGTGGAAACGCCCCGCTCGCGCGAGCACGGCGATTTCAGCACGAACATAGCCATGCTGGTGTCGGCAAGGGCGGGGAAGCCGCCCATGGACCTGGCCGCGGACATCGCGTCTAGGATCGACACCGGAGTTGCCCGTCTGGCAGCGGTGGAGGTCCAGAAGCCCGGGTTCATCAACATGCGCCTGAGCAGGGAGTTCCTGGAAGAGAACCTGCGTTCTGTCCTGGCCGAGGGCGAGTCCTACGGCAAGTCGGATTTCGGAGCCGGGGAGCTCGTCCAGCTGGAGTTCGTGAGCGCCAATCCGACGGGCCCGCTCAACGTGGTGAGCGCCAGGGCCGCCGCTGTGGGGGACTCGCTGGTCCGCCTGATGAGGACTTGCGGGTACGACGCCAGGAGCGAGTTTTTCGTCAACGACTCGGGCAACCAGGTCGAGCTCCTGGGGCTTTCGCTCAAGGCGCGCGTGGAAGAGGCCCTGGGCAGGGGAGAGGCGAAGATACCCGAACAGGGCTACCACGGCGAGTACCTGGCCGAGCTGGCACGAGGAATCCCCGCTGACAAGGCGCAGGAGATGCTGGCCGAGGCTGGAACAGTGTCCGGCGGCGTCGGCGCTGGGGCCGGCAAGTTTTCCAAGTTCGCCGTAGAGCGGATGCACGAGGCGCAGAAGAGTGGGCTGGAAGGTTTTGGAGTAAAGTTCGACCAGTGGTTCAGGGAGTCTTCACTCCACACCGCCGGACGCGTCGAGGAGACGCTCGAGGCACTCAAGAAGTCCGGCCTCGTGTACGAGAAGGACGGCGCCGCGTGGCTCAAGACGTCTGGCCTGGGCGATGACGAAGACAGGGTCGTCAAGAAGAGCACCGGCGAGCCCACGTATTTTCTGTCCGACATCGCGTACCACAAGAACAAGTTCGAGCGCGGGTTCAAGAAGGTCATAGACATCTGGGGACCAGACCATCACGGCCACGTGCCCAGGATGAAGGCCGCGGCCCGCGCGCTGGGATATCCCGACGACTGGCTGGAAGTGCTCATCGTCCAGTGGGTGCGGCTGATGCGCGGCACCACGCCCGTCTCGATGTCCAAGCGGGCGGGGGAGTTCGTGACCCTGTCCGACCTGGTGTCGGAGGTCGGTATTGACTGCGCCAGGTTCTTCTTCCTGATGAGAAGAGTGCAGAGTCACCTGGATTTCGACCTGGAGCTGGCCAAGAAGCAGTCCGAAGAGAACCCCGTCTACTACGTCCAGTACGCCCACGCCCGCGTGAGCAGCATACTGGAGTTCGCGCGCGAGGCCGGAGTGGGCTTCTGCAAGTTGGAGGAGGCCGACCTGGCCCTCCTCCAGACGCCGGAGGAAGTGGCGCTGCTGCGAGAGTTGGTCAACTTCCCCGAGTACGTGAGGGCCGCCTGCGTCACCAGGGAGCCGCAGAGGATAACGTCCTATCTCACGTGCCTGGCCACGGCGCTCCATCAGTTCTACCACCACGGACGGGTCGTGGGGACGGAGCAGAATGTGATGCAGGCGAGATTAGTGCTTGTGCGCGCGGTCAGGACCGTGATAAAGAATGGGCTTGACCTGATAGGCGTTTCGGCCCCGGATAAGATGTAGCGCGAGAGCCCGACGCGCGGCCGGCAGTCCTCTCACCGCGGGGCACCGCGGCGCAACGCGTAGACCGTCGTCGAGCAAGGAGATAACCGTGAGCATTCTGGTAGTGGGTTCGATAGCTCTGGACACGATTAAGACCCCGTTCGGCTCGTGCGAGGAAGAGCTGGGCGGCTCGGCCGCGTACTTCTCCGTCGCGGCGGGGCACTTCGACAAGGTCAACATGGTGGCCGTGGTGGGCACGGACTTCCCGAAGGAGCACGTCGAGTTCTTCAAGGAGCGCGGCCTCGGCCTGGACGGGCTCCAGACCATGGAAGGGAAGACCTTCCGCTGGAGCGGCGAGTACGGGTTCGAGCTGGGGGAGGCGAAGAGCCTCTCCACCTGTGTGAACGTGTTCGAGGACTTCCACCCCGCGATTCCCATCAACCTGAGGGACATCGAATACGTCTTCCTGGCCAACATAGACCCCACGCTTCAACTGGAAGTGCTGGAGCAGATGCAGAGCCCCAAGTTCGTGGCGTGCGACACCATGAACTTCTGGATAACGGGAAAGCGCGAAGAGCTTCTCCGCACCATCCCCAAGGTGGACGTTCTGATATTGAACGACGCAGAGACGAGGCAACTCACCGGAGAGCCCAATCTCCTCAAAGGCGCCAAGACCATCCTGGCCATGGGCCCCAAGGTGGTCATCATCAAGAAGGGCGAGCACGGAGCCCTTCTCATCACTCCCGAGTTCAAGTTCTCGGCCCCGGCCTACCCGGTGGAGCTCTTGTTCGATCCCACCGGGGCGGGGGACTCTTTCGCCGGCGGGTTCGTCGGGTTTATGGCCCGCTGCGGCGAGTGCTCCGAGGACTCGCTCCGCCTTGCCGTCATGTACGGCACGGTCATGGCCTCGTTCGCGGTGGAGCGGTTCGGCGTCAAGCGTCTGGCCGAGCTGGACACCTTCAGCATCCTGGACCGCCTCAAGGAGCTCAAGAAGCTCTCGGAGTTTGAGATACAGCCGATGTAAAGAACTGCGCGCGCTCACGAGTGCCCGGCACTGCGGCGCCGTCGCGGTCATGGCCCCACTGTCAGGTTCAACCTTCAAATTGTGACTACCATCCGCTTCAATTTTCCGGCCGCATCGCTTTTCCTGTTGATTGTCTTCACGGGGTGTGATATCATAATCAGCGGCTAGGCAAGAAGTCTGAAGGGACACGAACGAGGTCTCTTTTGTTCTCTCTCATTCCGCTTTCTACTAAGTCCTTCTAAAACGTTTCTTCACGGGGGTGCGCTTCACGGCGGTCCGGAGTCGTGGCTCTGGTCGCGCGGCGGGTGAAGGCGCACTCTTTGCGTCGAGGTACGTCTTCCATGAGGAGGGCAACATGGAACGCCGCAGATGTATCAGACATGGCTGCAGGCTTGCGCTTCTGACGGGGGTGGCCGCGGGGCTTCTTCTGTGCATAGCGTTGGTCACGCAGCCGCCCGCGGTGGAATGTCGGGAGACGATCAGGTTCATCGAGGAAGCAGGCGATCCCGACATGCCCGATCGGGCGGAAGGCGGGCCTGTTCGCTCATACGGGCTGACCATCTCTCTTCCCGGCGACGCTCGCCCGCTGCAGCTCGAGCCTCGGGAGAAGTCGTTGTCGAGGCCGGCACGTCGTGAAGCATGGCGAGAGTGGGGAAAGTCGCGGCACACGGTCGCGCGTCTAGTAATGGCTTGGTCCTCCATGGCATCCTGGCAGTTCGCATTCTAGTGAGGAGGTCTCCATGATTTTCCAGCATCCCGAAATTCAGAGGATTGAGAAGAGGCTGGAGACCCTTCGGAGTGTCCCGGCCGATTCCGAATACCTGGAGCGACTCGAGCTCCTTGCGGATCTGTATCTGAAACAGGACGGCTATGAGCCGGCCCTTGAGTATCTCGAAGAGATCCTGTCACAAGCCTCGTGCATCAGAATCTCCAGAAAGAAACGGCTGCTGCTTGAGATGAAAGTAGTCGAGTGCCTTCTCAAGCGTTCCCGCTGCACGGAGGCTCTGGGCAGATGCAGGACTCTCGACGCCGAGCTTTCCGGGGAAGCGGACAGCGAGCTTTCCGCGCAGCTCAACCTCCTGGTATCCCATGCGCATTGGAAGATCGGCGAGTACTCGCGGGCAATCGAGGCCTGCGAAGAAGCACAGCGAGTTCTCTCTCTCCGCGGCGATGAAAGGGGACTGGCGCAGTGCCACAGCCTGTTCGGCAAGAGTTTCCTGCGGCTGGGGCAGTTCGAGAAGGCAAAGCGTCACTTCGAGGATGCCCTTGGGACATACGTTCGACTCAACGACAGGAACGGCATAGCAGTCTCGCACAACAATCTCGGCCTTCTTCATAAGAACCACGGGGAGTGGCAGCTCGCGTGCGAGCATCTTCTGAAGGCGCTCGAACTCGACAAGGAGGGTGGGAACTACGGAAAGATTGCGCTCAGGCGATTGAATCTCGGCCTCGTGTACCTTCGGACCGGTCAATGGATGAAGGCGAAGGAGTCTACGGAGGACGCGCTGTCTATAGCGCAGCGCATAGGCGATCAGCATACGGTTGCCGCAGCTTCGATTGCCCTCGGCAACTGCATGAGATTCCTCGGTCAGAAGAGCGCGGCGAATCGGCTCTACAGGCAGTCCGTCGAGATTGCCAGGCGAGAGAATCTGATGCGGGAGCTCGCGCTGGCCTACGAGTTCATGGGGGAAGCGGACTCCGCATCGGGTGAGCCCGGCAAAGCACTGGAGAAATTCGCACTTGCTCTTCAGGTGGCCGAGCAAATCGCCCCCGAGGGCGACATCGTTGCGGAGGTTGAGCGGCGACGGGCCGAAGCTTACCTCGCACTCGGAGAGATTAAGAACGCAGCGAAGGCAGCCAGACGGTCGCTCCGCCTGTGCAGGTTGGTGGGCGACAGATACGAGGAAGGCGCCGTGCTTTGTGTGATTGGCAGGACAAGGGTGGAGGCAGGGTGCGCGCTCAGCGCGCGCGTTGCGTTCACGGCCTCCGCCGAAACCCTCGAGGCAGTTGGTGACAGGTATGGGCTCGCCTGCGGGCTGCTTCAATTCGGGAGATTTCTTCGCTCCCGCCTTGGCACGGAGAGGGAGAAGCTGGACGCAAAACGGACGTTGGCAAGGGCCGCCGGCCTCTTCGCCGAACTTGGCGCCGAACAACTTCTGCTCGAGACCGAACGCGAGTTGGAGCTCGCATGGAAAAGCAAGGACGGCGAACGCGTGCCAGGAGATGGTGAGGATGGTCCCGTTCCGCAGGCAGGCGGCACAACCCCTGAAGGAGGCTGTGTTCCCTCCGCAGCTGAGGGAGTTCAGCGCGCCGCGATCCCGAGTCCGCTGTGCCCGGAGGGGCAGACTGATTGCGGGCAGAGCCTCGCCAGCGGTTTTGTGACCTGCGACGCGAGGCTGATTGGCGTCTTGCGCTCGGCCCAGCTTCTGTGCACCGCCGACACGCCAGTCCTCATCCAAGGGGAAACCGGAACCGGTAAGAACCTGCTCGCCTACATGTTCAGGGCGTACGACGAGAAACGAGGTCGTCCTTTCGTAGAAGTCAACTGCGCGGCGATCCCGGCGGAGCTTCTCGAAAGCGAGCTGTTCGGGTACTCGAGAGGCGCATTCAGCGGGGCCACCTCTGACAAGAAGGGCATAATGGAAGAAGCGCAGGGGGGC
>CAZMZP010000086.1:0-7177 GCA_964570935.1 uncultured bacterium | reverse complement strand
CAATGTCAACCCGCCGATTTCTCCGCGGCTTCCTTCAACTTCTCATTCGCGAAGATCGCCACTTCCACGCGGCGATTGGCCTGCCGGCCAACCTCTGTTTCGTTTTCGGCGATCGGCTGCGACTCGCCGTAGCCCATGATGCTGAATCTGTTCGAGGCCACGCCCTGGCCGGCCAGGAACGCCGACACCGACTGGGCACGTAGACGGGACAGATCCAGGTTGTATTCGTCGGAGCCGGTCGCGTCGGTGTGGCCCTCGAGCAGAACGTTGGTGTCCGGATACTTATTCAGTATCACGGCCAGCTTCGTCAGCTCCGCCTCGCTCGCCGGACGCAGCGTCGCCTTGTTCACGTCGAACAGGATGCCAGAATCGAACGTGATCTTGATGCCTTCACCCACGCGCTCGACTTTGGCGCCCGCCAGGTCCTGGTCCAGCTCCGCTGCCTGCTTGTCCATGTAGCTGCCGATGTAGGCGCCGGCTGCGCCGCCGACTGCCGCTCCGAGGATGGCTCCGAGAGCAGTGTTGCCGGCCTTGTCACCGATTATCCCGCCGATGACTGCGCCGCTGCCCGCGCCAATCAACGTGCCTTTACGCTTGGCAGACCACTCGCAACTCAGACAGGACAACACGAGCAAGAAGATACAAGCCAGAATGACCAATTTCTTCATGAAACGTCACCTCCCTTCACTTGATTTAGTCGACCGGAAAATAGCACAGTGAGGATTTCTGGCGCAACACAAAACCGAGCTGCCCGCAACGTCACCCGGACCTTCCGCTCGCTCAGCCGCCTCGGCCTCCACCTCCGAATCCGACCTCCCTATTCGTACCTCAGCGCGTCTATCGGGTCGAGGTGCGCGGCCTTCCACGCCGGGTAAAACCCGAACCCTATGCCGACGGAGGCCGCGAACACCACGGCCAGCACGATGGAGGCAGGAGAAATTTGAACGGGCCAGCCTGCGCCGACGGAAATCATCTGCGAGCTGACGACGCCGAGCCCTATCCCGATGGCGCCGCCCAGGCAGCTCAGCGTCACGGCCTCCAGCAGGAACTGAACCAGAACGTCCCTCCTGCGGGCGCCCACCGACAGCCTCACGCCAATCTCGCGAGTGCGCTCGCTCACCGTCACAAGCATGATGTTTATGATGCCTATTCCACCCACGGCGAGAGAGATGGACGCGATGACCGCAAGCAGACGTCCCAGGGTCTTCGAGGTCTGGCTGGCCATGTCGGCTATTTCGGTTTGACTTCTGACGTTGAAGTCGTCCTCCTGCGAGTCCTTGAGCCGATGGCGCGACCTCAGAAGCTGGGTGATCTCGTCCACCGCCGTCGGGACCGCGGCCTTGGACACAGCGGACACAGTGATGTAGGCAGTCCAATTCTGCCCCAGTATCCTTCTCTGCAGTGTCGTGAACGGCATTACCAGGATGTCGTCCTGGTCGTGCCCCATGGCGTTGGGGCCCTTTGCCTGCAGAAGTCCCACGACCTTCAGCGGAAGGCTCCTGAACCGGATCGTCTGTCCTACGGGGTCGGCGCCCTCGCCGAACAGGACGTCCGCGACGGTTTTGCCCAGGACGCAAACCTTGGCGGCGTTCCGCACGTCGGCGTCAGTGAAGTAGTCCCCGGATTGAAGCGTCCACTCCCTGATAAAGAAGTAGTCTGGATACACGGCCTGGACACTCGTGGACCAGTTGCCCTCACTCGACACTGCCTGCCCCGAGAAGCGGCCGACGGGCGTGGCGTACAGCACCGACGGGCATTCTTGTACGATGGCCTTGGCGTCGTCTTCCTTGAGCCGGATGGAGGTGCCGGCGCCCAGCATGACCATGCCGCGAGCCGTGGAGCTCGGGAAGATCGTGATGACGTTGGTGCCGAGGCTGGCTATCTGGGTTTCCACGACTGTGCGCGCGCCGCTGCCGACTGCCAGCATGGCGATTACGGCGCCCACCCCGATTATGACTCCCAGCATCGTGAGGAACGAACGCGCCTTGTTCGTGGTCAGCGAGGTCTGGGCCATCCTGAGTATGTCACGAGTGTCCATCGTGCTGTCCTAGGCGCTCATTGGCCGCCCATTGGGAGGAGCGCCATTTTCTGCCTGATCGATGCGCTATCTTCTGCCCGGCCCGTGCATCTGAGGCATGAACGGGTTGTTCTGCCCTCTCTGCTCCCCGTTGTTCTTGTTGTTGCCTGCCAGGCCCACCACAACGACGTCTCCTTCCTGGAGCTGGCCCGGGAAGACCTCGGTGAACGAGCCGTCGGTGAGGCCGGTCTGAACGGGCACGGGAAGGAGCTTCCCGCCGTCGTCGACCTTCCACACAGTCTTCCCGCCGGAACCGAAGCCGCCGGGCGCGCCAGCGGGGCCTGGCCCAGGTACCGCTGCCTGCCTCGAGAGCCCAGGCGTCCCCGTCGGCGCCGCGGCCATTCCGGGCCGCTGTCCAGCGCCTGGGCTTTGCGCGGGGGGTGTCCTGCGCGCCTGGCTGCCCTGGGCGAGTTCTCGGCCGGCTGCTGCGCGCCGCTGGTCGCCGGCTGTTTGCTTAGGCTCGCCGCCCATCGCCGCCTTCAGCACTTCTTCGGGCGGCTTGAAGCGCAGGGCCATGTTGGGCACCCTGAGCACGTCGTGTCTGGTCTCGATGTTGACTGTCAGCGTGGCAGTCATGCCCGGCATCAGCTTCTCTTCCGGGTTCATGACCGACACGATTATCTTGTAGTTGACCACGTCCTGGACCTCTATCGGCTCGAGGCGCACCTGCGTCACCGTTCCCGCGAAAACGTCGTCCGGATAAGTGCTGACGGTGAACGTGACCTGCTGCCCCACCCTGATCATGCCGATGTCGGCTTCGTCAATGTCGGCTTCGAGCTGCATGTCTCTCAAGTCCTGCGCTATGAGGAAGAGGATGGGGGCGGAGAGGCTTGCGGCGACGGTCTGTCCGACGTCCACGTTCCTGGATATCACGACTCCGTCCACCGGCGCCTTGATGCTGGCGTATTTCAGGTTTACCTTTGCGCGCTCGAGTTGCGCCCGCGCGGACTTGAGGCCGGCAAGCGCGGCCTCGTACTTGGTGAAGGCGCTCTCGTAGTCAAACCTTGAATTGAGCTCTCTTTCCTGCAGGGCCTTCGCGCGTTCCAGGTCGATGCCGGCCTGCTTGGCCTCGGCCTGCGCCCGTTCCATCGAGGCCTCCGCGTCTCTCACCGAAGCGGCCAGGAACGTGGTGTCGATGAGCGCGATAAGCTCACCGCGCCTGACCCGGGAGTTGAAGTCGGCGTGCAGCTCGGCCACCGTGCCTGAGATCTGAGAGCCAACCTGCACGGTTGTTACGGGATTGAGCGTCCCGGTGGCGGTCACGGTGCTCGAAACGCTGCCTCGCTGGACGACGGCGGTCTTGTAGTCTCCCGCGCCGGATTTCCTGCCGTACCTGAAGAAGATGAGCGCCGCCGCCACAACCGCGACCACGACTACCAATATAGTGAAGGATCTTTTCCGCACTTGAGCTAGCCTCCGTAACTTGACGAGAATTGAGGTTCCCGGGACTGGACAGGGCAGATAGTTTGGCGAACCTGCCCATTTTACCACAGAACTGCGCCGCCTGGTAAAGAAGGCAGGGAGTGGCCGGATGTCACACTGTTGCTTGCGGGGAGCGAGAGCCGCAATCGGCTTTGCGCTCTTGACTTATGGCACTACGCCTGCTATCATACAAGTAGGCTACAGCGTTACTGAATTCTGACAGTGCATGTCATCCACGCCGGGTGACACTACCGCGGACTCCTCAAGAGTAGGGGTACCGTGCCGCCGCTAACGGCCCACCAGGTATACCCGTCTCTCGGGGTGCCCACCTATCAGTACACCGCGGAGGCACACGTGAAACGAATCCTCGCGATGTCGCTTGCTCTACTGCTTGCCCTGGCTGCCGGAGCGACTGCCAGAGAAATCGAGAGACCCGTCCTGATAATGTACGACCAGGATGCCCGCACTGCCCCACCGGGTGGGGTGTTCGGCGTCAACCAGGGTTCGGACACGTTCTACTACGGTGGAACGGTGTGGGACGCGCTTGACGGACGCTGGGAAGCCGGCTCTCCCGCCAGTGCCGGCTGGGCCAACAAGAACATGTGGACCTTCGCGGAGGGCGGCTTCAACGGCGTTCCGCACAGCGGCGAGAACATGGACGGCTGGGTCGGTGTTGATAACACGGACCAGCCGCCCGACTACTTCGACGTGAAGGACGACGCCACCCTGGGCGCAACCTGCGTCACCGCCGGCACGAAATCGTTGTTCTGCGGCGCGACCAACGTAGAGTGCTATGAGCTCTGCTTCAAGGACAACAACGGCACGGGTTACGACAACGGCTGGAACCAGGCTGTTCACACTCCGACCTACGCCTTCAACGGCGGCGACCAGATTGCTCTGGGCTACGACTGCACATACGAGAGCGAGGCCGGGTACGACTTCACGTACGTCATCCTGCAGACTTACGACACGATGGCCGGGGAGTTCGTGGCCCACGACACCCTGGCCGTATACACCGGCACTGGCACAGGCGCGGGCAACTTCGACCTGGACGCTTCCCTGGCCGGCCTCGAGCCGGTCTACTTCCGCATCGTGTTTCAGTTCGTGTCTGACGGCGGGTACTCGGACGGCGACGGTCTTTACCCGACGGCTTGCGGCGCATTCGCCCTGGACACTTACTCGTTGGACGACAACGGTACTGTGTACAGCGAAGACTTCGAGAGCACCGCGGTGCGCGGCCTCCCGCCCAACTGGGGTCACTACTCGAACGCATGCGGTGACTACGCGCACTCTGCCTGGCTTGCCAGCCTCCCGGTCAGCACCAGCCTGGACCCGTGCTCACCCGTCGGCTGCGAGCTGGCCGACAGCGTGCTCGTGCTGTTAGACGAGAGCACGCCCGCTTACCCGCACCCGCTCTGCCAGGACAACTACGTGATGTCCCCGGTAATCGACCTCAGCAGCCATCCCGGACTTTCCGGACGTATTCTGATCTTCGAGGTGTTCTGGGATCTTCCACAGTGGGACAACGTGTTCTTCGAGTGGCAGGTCAGGTACAGACCGGCCTGCGAAGGCGGTGGTTGGAGCGGATGGATGACAGACTTCTGGTACGCCTACTGGAACCCGGGGCCCCGCTGCGGCCGCTACATCGTAGACCTCTCCACGAATCTTCCTCAGCAGGCTGAGGAGGTCCAAGTG
This sequence comes from uncultured bacterium, assembly GCA_964570935.1. GTDB lineage: Bacteria > Eisenbacteria > RBG-16-71-46 > JAFGJU01 > JAFGJU01 > JAFGJU01. Next base: position 1,983 of record CAZMZP010000086.1, on the reverse strand, counting down.
GGCCTGGTCGTGGTCAACTACTGCGACGAGGATCCGTGGGGACTCGGCTGTACGAACGTATGCAACGCGACTCCATACTTTGACAACATCGCGTTTGGATTGTACGGGTCGGATGTGGCCCCGTGCATCAGCCAGGGGGAGCAGGATTACTTCCAGGACCAGTTCGCCGAGGACGGCTCGATGAACCCGCTCAGCACGGCCGACACAAGGACGGCCAACTACCTGAGCAACCTCGTGCCGCCGATACACGGCGACACGATGGTGTGCCGCGGCAACGCGGACAACGCGGAAGTCTGGCTGGTGTTCCGTATGGCGCGTGTGAGCCCGCAGCAAACGTTCACCGCGCCGTTCTTCACGTGGTTCCCGAACGTTCAGTTTGGCGGCTGGTTTTCGGCCCGCATGGACACGGCGGAGATCACCGCGAGCGATGGCCTGAGCACCGCAGCCGCTGCCGGCATCTACGCGACGTGCTTCCATGAGGCAGACCCCGTGCGGGTGGCCAACGGCCTGGGCGAGGTCGTTGAGATTCTGCCGAACCAGGTGTTCCAGCCCGGCACACGGATTGAGTACTTCCTCAAGGCCTGCTACGCCGGTTCTGAGGATTCGCTTTATCTGCCGGCTGAAGGCCCGTCCGCTCCCGAGGAGTTTGAGATTCTGCCCATGATGGTGAGCGACGGCACGGGGTCGGTAGAGTGGCCGTGTCTGCTCTACGCCGACCACTTCGGCCGAAGAGGAAACGACGGCGTCTGGAACTCAGACAGGACTGCTCGTGCTCTCTTGTATGCCGGCTACGAGTTCGACATGTTCAACAAGCTCGGGCCTTCCAGTGACCTCAGGAACGGTATCGGTCGTTGGGCGGCCAACCCCGGCCAGCTCGGCGGGCCGGGAACCGACAAGTACAACTGGGGTCCCGGCGCCACCATCAACCAGATGCAGGCTTACTCGCACTGCATTCTCAACACCGGCAACCAATACGGCTACAGCATCTACCAGGCTGACGCAGACATGCTCAAGTCCTGGCTGACCACTTACAGTGATGCCGACCACGTTAGATTCCTGTGGGTGAGCGGCGACAGCTGGGCGAGAGAGTTGAACAGTCGTACACCGTGGGGTCCGCTGTTCCTGAACGGCACCCTCGGGACGGCGTATGTCGCCAACTCCTACGCCACGTCCGTCACTCCGTCGGACTACACGTACTGTCTACCGATTAACACGACTGGCGGCGGCGCGATTGTGTCCCCGGTCGAGCCCTACGTGGTGCGCGGGAACGGGTGTCCGCGGTCGTTGAACTGCATCAACTCGGCCGGCGCCGGCGTCCTCGAGGAGATCTATGACGCTTCCGCGACGGTCCGCTATGCCGCGATCAGCAACGCTCCCCCCGCGGTCTACTACAGGACCTTCACCGAAGCCTACGACTTCTGCCTGATGAGAGACGGCTCCGCCGGCGTCCCGACCTGCGGTGCTGACCCACTCCCGGCCTGGTTCACCTCGGTGCTGACCTGGGGTCTACACACGGACAGTTTCTGCGACTGGTGGAACGTGGATGTGAAGGACCCCGGTGTGGGTCCGGCGGTAGTGACGTCGTTGGGTCAGGCATTCCCGAACCCGATGAACCCGACTGCGACCATCAAGTATGCGATCGGCACCCCGGGAAGAGCAAAGCTGAGAGTGTTTGACGTGAGCGGGCGGGTTATCCGGACGTTGGTGGATGAGGCCAAGACGGCCGGTGCGTATTCGGTCATCTGGGACGGCAAGAACGACGGTGGTGAGAGGGTGGCTAGTGGAGTGTTCTTCTATCAGCTCAATGCACCGGGCAGCGAGCTCAACAAGAAAATCGTGATTCTGCAGTAGCACGACCGTCAGTCTGCAGCTACCAACCCAGCGCAGTGACAGTCGGCCATGACACTATGGAGGTGTCGTATGAACAGAGTCCTGGCTGTGTCACTCGCTCTCCTGCTTGCCCTGGCCGGCGGCGCGACTGCC
>CAZMZP010000085.1:0-5493 GCA_964570935.1 uncultured bacterium | reverse complement strand
TGTATTTCTTCCCGCTCCCGCACGGACACGGGTCGTTCCTGCCCACTCTGGGTTCGGTCCTCTGAATCGGCGCCCGTCTCGCGGGCCGTTCGATCTCCGCCCCACCGTCCGGCCCTCCACCGGCCGCCGGTCCGCCGGCGGCCGCCCCCGCGTACGCCGACACCCCGGCGTGCGTGGCCACCGCCTGAGTCCGCGGCGCCTCCCGTCTGGGCTCCGGCGCCCTCCTCACGTCCACTCTCATCAGGAAGGCCAGGGAGTCGCGAGTGATGAACCCGCTCAGCTCGACGAACGACTTGAACGCCTCCGATTTGTATTCGATGAGAGGGTCCTTCTGTCCGTACGCCCTGAGCCCGATCCCCTCCTTCAACTGGTCGACCTCGTACAGATGGTCCTTCCACCTCTCGTCCATTATCCTCAGGAGCACGATGCGCTCCACCTGTCTCATCGTGTCCGCCCCCAGCTCCTTCTCCCTGTTCTCGTACGCCTGCCGCGCCCGCTCCAGGCAGTATTCTCCGAGCTCGTCCTTGGTCGTCCGCCTTTCCTTGAACTGCTTCAGCCCGAACGGATACACGAAGACGGCCGTCAGCTCCTGTTCCAGCGCGTCCACTTCCCAGTTCTCGGAATGCTCCCGGCCGTCGACGGACTCGTCCACCTTGCCCGCGACGAAGTCCTCGATCATCTCGAGCACTTCCTGCCTGAGCTCCTCGCCCTCGAGGACCTTGAGCCGCCTGGAGTAGATGACTTCTCTCTGCTGGTTCATCACGTCGTCGTACTCAAGAAGGTGCTTTCGGATGTCGAAATTGAACGACTCCACCCGCTTCTGCGCCCTCTCTATCGCCCTGGTCACGAGCGGATGCTGAATCACCTCGCCGTCCTTGACGCCGAGCCTTCCCATCACGCCCGCGATTCTGTCAGAGCCGAAAAGGCGCATCAGGTCGTCCTCCAGGGACAGGTAGAACCTGGACGAACCAGGGTCGCCCTGCCTGCCGCTGCGGCCGCGGAGCTGCCTGTCGATGCGCCTGCTCTCGTGCCTCTCGGTGCCCATGATGTGGAGCCCGCACAACATCTGTGTCGTGCACTTCTCCCTCATGTCCTCGTGCGAACAGTGTCCGCAGTCGCGGTCCTCGCATATGACACAGCACTTGTCGCACCTGACCACTCCCTTGCCCAGCTTGATGTCCGTGCCCCGGCCGGCCATGTTCGTCGCTATGGTAACGGCGCCGAACTGACCGGCGTTGGCCACGATCTCGGCCTCCATCTGATGGTACTTGGCGTTCAGGACAGAGTGCGGTATCCCCTTCCTCTTGAGCAAACGGCTCAAAGTCTCGGAGACTTCCACGCTGACCGTGCCCACGAGCACCGGCCTGCCTATCTTGTGCATCTCTTCGATCTCGTCGACGACCCGGTTGAACTTCTCGCGCTTGCTCCGGAAGATGCTGTCCTCGTAGTCCACGCGCCTGACCGCTTCGTTCGTGGGTATGACCACCACGTCCAGTTTGTAGATCTGGAAGAATTCGCCCGCCTCGGTCTCCGCCGTGCCGGTCATCCCGGCAAGCCTCCGGTACATCCTGAAATAGTTCTGCAGCGTTATGGTGGCGAGGGTCTGCGTCTCGCCCTCCACCTTGACCCCCTCCTTGGCCTCGAGCGCCTGGTGCAGCCCGTCGCTGAAGCGCCTGCCCGGCATGAGCCTGCCGGTGAACTCGTCCACTATCAGCACGCGGTCGTCCTTGACCACGTACTCGACGTCCTTCTCGAACAGGGAGTAGGCCTTGAGCAGTTGATAGATGTTGTGGATCTTCTCGCTCGTCTCGCCGTGGAGCCTGTGCAGCTCTTCCCTCTTTTCGACCTTCTCCTTCTCCGACAGCGCGGCGTCGCTCGAGATCTTCCCGAGCTCCTCGCTCAAGTCGGGCAGCATGAACAGGTTCTTGCCCTTCGGGGACAGCCCTTCACGCCCCTTTTCCGTCAGGGCGACCACGTGTGTCTTCTCGTCGATGCTGTAGAACAGTCGCTCGTCCAGCTCGTTGAGCTTCTTGTCCCTCATGAAGTCGGCCTCGGCTCTGGAGACGAGCTTCTTGAGAGCGCCGTCGGTCATGAGCTTCATGAACTTCTTGTTCTTGGGGGAGCCGCGCCGGACGAGCAGGAGCTTTACGCCCGCCTCGTAAGCGTCCTCTCCCTTCTTCAGCGTCTCCTCGGCTTCCGTCACGAAGCGATTCACAAGGGCGGCCTGATTCCGGACCAGACGCTCCACGTCCGGCTTCAGCTCGGAGTAGCTCTGAGTCGAGTGGGACACTGTGCCGGAGATGATGAGAGGCGTCCTGGCTTCATCCACCAGCACGCTGTCCACCTCGTCCACGATCGCGTAGTCATGCCCCCTCTGGACGCGGTCTTCCAGGGAGACGGCCATGTTGTCTCTCAGGTAGTCGAAACCGAACTCGTTGTTGGTCCCGTATGTGATGTCGCAGTTGTACTGGGCGCGGCGCTGCGCGGAGTCCATCTCGTTCTGTATGCAGCCGACCGTGAGGCCCAGGGACTTGTATATCTCGCCCATCCATTGGCTGTCGCGCAGAGCCAGGTAGTCGTTCACGGTCACAAGATGCGCCCCCTTCCCAGAGAGCGCGTTCAGGTAGAGCGGCATCGTGGCCACCAGGGTCTTGCCTTCACCCGTGGCCATCTCGGCGATCTTGCCCTGGTTGAGGACCACCGCTCCGACCAGCTGCACGTCGTACGGCACCATGTCCCAGACGACCGGCTGGCCGCAGACGTCCCAGCCCTTGCCCCGAAGACGCTTGCAGGCCTCCTTCACGACCGCGTACGCCTCCGCCAGGATCTCGTCCGCCGTCGCGCCCTCAGCCAGACGGTGTCTGAACTCCTCGGTCTTCTGCGCGAGCTGCGAGTCTGTAAGGCCCGACAGCTTTTCCCAGGCGGCGTTGATCTCCTCAACGACGGGCTCGAGAGTTTTTAGGTCTCGTTCGTGCTTCGTGCCGAATATCTTCGCTATGACGTTCTGGAGTAACATCAGTCCTCGCTCAATCTGCGCACGCGCGCCGCCCGCTGCCGTGCGGGACCGGCCGCAACGTCGAACTCGACCGCCTCACCCTCGGCCAGCGTCCTGAAGCCGTCTTCCAGGACCTCGGAGAAATGGACGGGGTAGTCGCCGCCGTCCGCGTCCCGGATTACGCCCACGCCCTTTACCTCGTTAAACCATTTCACCTTTCCCGCGCGCAAGTGCTGCGGACCTCCTCGCGATGCATGAGGCGTTACGGGCAGATGCTATTGCAGTCGGGTGGGCGTGTCAAGCTCGGGCGAGCATGGGACCCGAAGACAGTCGCTCGAATCAGCCTTCTATAGTCACTCTGAGACACACGAAGTCGCCGTCGTTGGTCCCGAAGTAGACCCTGTCCCCCGCCACCGCCGGGCTCGAGTATATCTGAGAGCGGGAATCGAACGCGGCCACTTCACCGCCCGTGACTACGTCGATCACGTGTAGTTTTCCGTCGTACGACGTCACGAACAAAAGTCCGTCTTGCAGGGCCGGACCAGACCTCACGGCTCCGCCGGTCTTGAAGCTCCACACCGTGGCTCCGTCGTTCACGCGGACGCAGCGCACGATTCCGTCGTCCGCACCCACGTACAAGTTACCAGCGTCCACCAGGATGGCGGACCTCACTTCGCGTCCGGTCTCTGCCCTGGAGAGCTCCCTGCCGCTCTGCGCGTCAAGGACGAACACACCCCCCGAGTTGGACCCGAGACACACGAAAGATTCGTCGCCGTCGGGCGACGCGTAGATCGGGCTTCCGGCCGGATACTTCCACTTGACCTCCCCCGACCCGAGCAGCAGGCAGTAGAACGTGCCGTCGGCCGAGCCGACGTAGCATCTTCCCCTGTCCACGTATGGCGACGACCATACCAGACCGCCGGTCTCGAGCCTCCACTTCACGCTGCCGTCCTCCGCCGAGAGGCAGTAGACGTTTCTGTCGTATGAGCCGAACACCACGTTGCCTGAGACCACGGACGCCGAGGACACGACCCTGCCGCCGCTCTTGAACCGCCAGAGCGCCCGGCCCGAGGATGCGTCTATGCACCAGAACGTGCCGTCGTAGGAGCCCACGTACACCCTGTCGTCGTGCACGGCCGGACTGGCGCCCACTCCGCCGCCCGCGGTGAACTTCCAGACCTCCTTGCCCGTCGCGGCGTCGAGACAATAGACCCGCGAGTCCCGGCAGCCGAAGTACACCCGTCCGCGGACGACGCGAGGCGAAGACGTCACTGCGCCGCTGAACTTCTTCGTCCAGGCGGGAGAAAGCGTCACCTTGAGAGAGGCCGGCGTCGCCGGGGTTCCTGCGGCCTCCTGGTCGAGGGCCACGGCTGAGACCTCTCGCGGCTCGGACACTTCCTCGACTCCGGTCTGTCCCGTCTTGCCGCCGAGCGGCCACTTGAGAATGAGAACCACAACCAGGACAAGCGACAAGAACCCGAAGACCCGGACGGCGTTGAGGCGGAGACCGGGTCTCGCGCCGCGGTCTTTCCCGACGGCCGGACGCGGTGCGGCGGCGATTTCGCGGCGAGCGGGCCCGGCGGGCAGTCCGAGCCGAACTACCCGGTGCTCCAGCACCAGCGCTCCACCCAGTTTTCTCTCCTGAGACAGGCGGTGCAGTATCGCGGCCATGTCGCCGTGGTCCTTGCGCTGTCTCATTCCCTCTTCCACGTCGTCGAAATGCGCCCGTTCGGCCGCCACGAGCCGGTCCATGTCTCCCAGCGTCGCCCTTCCGGAGGCGCCGGGCAGCCTCAGCACGTGGCCTTCTCTGGACACATGCGCCATGAGGTAGCCCCCGCCAGTCAGCCAGTGACAGACTCCGGCCCTGACCCACGCCGCCGCGAAGGAAAGTCGATGCTCGAGCTGCCCGCTTTCCATGCGCAGAGCGGTCTCCTTCAGGAGGTTCATGTACTCCTCCGGCGGCCGGATATCGCCACCTCTCCTGAACTCTGCTATGGCGGCCTGGAAAAGCTCCTGAGCTCGCGTCGACGGTCCGCAGATCAGGAAGAACGTTTCGTCCGCCCTGCTCCCCCTGGAGGTCTCCACGAACACGAGCGGAGCCCGGTCGCGATGCGAGAGGCCGAAAGTCTTGACCGTGGACTTGCTGGTGGTGGCGCCCCGGCTCCAGGCCGGGTTCGTCTTGCTGTCAGAACCAGAGTACATTCTGGGCACCTAGTGCGGCATCAGGATCTGCATCACGAAGCCGGCTGAAAGCGGGATGCGGAAGTTGTCGTCGATGGGTATCGGGAACAGCTCGAACAGAGTGGCCACCAGCGCGCCCGCTATGACGACGTCCGGTGGGAGGCCCGGGACGAGAAGCCCTATGAACACGCACGACGAAAAGCACGCCAGGCTTCCTTCCAGGGTCTTCCCGAAGAGGTGGGTCTTGCCGTACGTCTTTCCGATGAGGGCGGCCATGCTGTCGCCTATGGTCAGGTACAGCAGCCCCGCCACCGCTA
>CAZMZP010000084.1:0-29465 GCA_964570935.1 uncultured bacterium | reverse complement strand
GCGTGCCTCACCGTGAAAGCCCTGGCAATAAGAATGGGTTTGCCGTCAACGTAGACTCTGATCCTGTCCGCGGATTTCGCGGACGTGTCGCCTGCCTTCGTGTCTTTGTTCATGTTCCCTCCCGGGCCAAACCCCTAAAGGTGGTGCCTGAACTCCGGCCTGGCCGACATTCCCAGACAATCTACTGCAACAGCTCGACTCTCCCGAGACTGGGCGGGCTGACCTGGCCGCCGGCCTCATGTATCTTCTCCATCCACGAGATGGCGGCCTCCCGCACCAGAATCTGTGTGTTGAGTATGGTGTCCCCCTCCTTGAAAACCGCGTATCGGTCGCCTCCGCTGGCCATAAAATCGTTTGTAGCAACCAGATAGCGGCTGGTCGGCGAAATCGGCGTGCCGTTCTCCAGGGCCACGGATTTCACTCTCTGGCCGGCCGGGTCGTCCTGCCTGCAGGAGAACTTGAGCCCCGAGGCCTGCACAACGCCCCTCGAGCTGGTGCCCTCTTCCAGCACGTTCCTGACCTGCTCACCGGTCAGATACATCGTGACTATGGTGTTGTCGAACGGCAGAATCCGGAAAATCTCGCCCACAGTGATGGGGCCCGCGTCCAGCCCGGCCCGGATGCCTCCGGCGTTGGTGAAGGCTATGTCGGCGCCGACCGCTTCCCTCATGATGTCCGAGATGAGGTTCCCCAGGGCGCTTTCCTGCCGGCCGGTTGAGATGTCGGCGGCGGCCACCGCCACCACGCGGTCTATCTCGGCGCCGAACTTTTTGACGTAGAAGTCCACGACGCCAGCCGTGGCCTTGTCGGGCTCCAACGAATCACCAAAGGTGGGCTTGACCCCCTGCGCGAGCAGCCTGCTGGCGCAACGCGCACCGGCTATCGGCCCGCTTGCCTTGCGCGACCCGGACCCGTCGCCGCACACGACGTCGAGTTTCATCACTCCCACCCTGCGGCCGTTCGACCCCGATATCATCACCGGGACGGAGTTGACGACCCCGGCGACCACCGTGTGGCTGTGGCCGTCCAGGACGGCGTCCACGCCCGTGAGCTCCGAGGCGAACTCGGCGACGGGCCCGGTGACCGAGCCGTCGCGTTCCTGGCCGCCGCCGAGATGAGAGAGCACGACGACCACGTCGGCGCCCTCTTTCCTCAGCCTCGCCGCTTCTTTGTTCACGACCGGCGCCGGGTTGTCGAATCTCAGCCCGGCCAGCACTTTCGGGTTCGCAACGACAGGCGTGTCTTCAGTAATGGCGCCGATGATGCCTATTCTGAGCTTACCCTTCTTGACCACGGTCGACGGAAGCACCCACGCAGGCCGCTTCGTGCCTTCGCCCAGGAATATGTTCGCGGAGAGGAACGGGAACTTGGCCTGCCGTCTTCGTTCATCCAGTACGCCTGTTCCCCAGTCGAATTCGTGGTTGCCCACGGCGCAGGCCTCGAACCCGACCTCGTTCATGAACGAGATCACCGCCTCGCCCCTGCTCAGGTTCGACACGGCGGAACCCTGCATCATATCTCCGCTCGCCACAAGCAGAACCTCCGCCCCCGCCTCCGCAAGCGCCCTGGATTTCTCGGCCTTGATGTAGGAGGCCACCACGGCCGCGCCGCCCACGGGTCTCTGAGTCGCGGCGTCCTTGTCCTCGGGCAGGAGTGCTCCGTGGAAGTCCGTAATGTGAATGATGGTGAGCGCCGTGCTCGCATGTTTCCCGGCCGAGCCGGCCTGAACGCAGGCGCTCGCGTCCGCCGCGCACGCGGCAGTCGACAGCGGCAACGCGCCCAGCGCCGCGAGAAGCAGGAGGCCGGTCGCGACTGCACACGCACTCGCGCCCAGCCACCGGCGAGCTCCGGCAGGGCGGCTCGACCCGCTCATGCCACGCCGTTCCATCCGACCTCTCCAGAACCGCGATTTCTTTAATAGCATATCTGTGACTTCCTCTCTTCCTCGTTGCGGTGCGGTCGTCCTCCGCTCGCGCGCGGCGCTCTCGCCGCGTCGCGCCGGCCACGTCCCGGCAACACTTTAGCACATAACCTCACACGAGACAACGCAACCGGACCGCGGGCAGCCCAGGCGGGCGCTCAAATTCGGGCGCAAGAAGGAGCCCGTGATGTCATCATTCTGGAAGGATGTTTCTTCTTGCGCGGGCATTGAGCTTGTGCTAGTATGCGTGACGCGTCGGGTGCAGGACGGTTGTGAAATGACTGCCCGGACGCGCCGATACTCTTCTTTCTCTCGGCTTTTTCTACGTTGCCGGGTTTCTCGCGCAGAAGTTGCTTCTTTGCTTAACTCCAGTGTTCCGCCTGGCGGGTCGAGAGTTCTTGTTTTTCGTTTTTTTGCGAAGCGTGCCATTAGTGTGCCCAGTTTTCCGAAACGGCACCTGTGGATGAATGTGGAAAACTCGCGACGGCGGCCCACATTTGTTGCGGTTAAACGAGTTAGCTAGACGCCCCGCTGTGGAAAGCGTTGTGAATTAGCTGGGGACTTTTCTCTTGAATACCCACGAGTTGTCGGCCGTTTGGGGCAGGATTTGTGACCTGCTCCTGGCCAGAGTAAACCGACAGGCGTTTCACACCTGGTTCAAACCCCTCGTTCTCAAGGCCGTGGCCGGTGACCAGCTCTCGCTGGAGGTTCCGAATTCCTTCTTCGCCGACTGGATCGAGCAACACTACCAGCCCATCATAGAGGGCGCCGCGAAGGAAGTAGTGGGGCCGGCCGCGAAGATCTCCTACTGCATCGGCGCTCACGCCGAGAACCAGGCCCCCAAGAGGGCCGAACGCACCGGCGCCATCTCCCAGAAGAAATTGTCGGGCACCCTCGACGAGAGCCAACTGAACCCCAAATTTACGTTCTCGTCGTTCGTGGTCGGCAGGGGGAGCCAGCTGACTTACGCCACCTGCCTGGCCGTGGCCGAAAAGCCCGCAACGGTGTACAACCCGCTTTTCATATACGGCGGGGTGGGGCTGGGCAAAACGCACATCATGCAGGCGGTCGGCCGTTACATAAAAGAGGAGAAGCCCTCCAGCAGGGTATACTACGTCTCGTCAGAGAAATTCATGAACGAGATGATCTACTCCATCCAGCACGCCAAAACGATGGAGTTCAAGAGGAAGTACCGCGGAGCTGACGTGCTGTTGATAGACGACGTCCAGTTCCTGGCCGGCAAGGAAAGCACGCAGGAGGAGTTCTTCCACACTTTCAACTCCCTGTACGACGCGCAGAAGCAGATAGTGGTCACGAGCGACCGTCCCCCCAAGGAAATACATATGCTGGAGGAGCGGCTCGTCTCCCGTTTCAACGGAGGCCTCGTGACCGACATACAGGCGCCAGACTTAGAAACGAGAGTGGCGATTCTCAACAAGAAGGCCGAGGAAGAGGGCGTGCGGCTGGCCGACGACGTCGCGCTTCTCATCGCCACTCACATCAAGACGAACATCCGGGAGCTCGAGGGCTCGTTGACCCGGCTTCTGGCGTTCGCGTCTCTGGTTTCGATTCCGCCCCAGGAAATCACCGCCGACTTCACGAAGGACGTGCTCAAGGACCTTATAAGGGCGCCGGAAAGGAGCATCCGGGTGGAAGACATCCAGAAGATCTGCGCGGAGTACTTCAGGCTTCCGCTGGAGGCCATAAAGGGGAAGCGCCGCACGAATTCCATAGTGTTCCCCAGGCAGGTATCCATGTACGTCTGCCGGAGGATGACCGACTGTTCCCTGACCGAAATAGGCGCGAAGTTCGGCAGGGACCACACCACGGTCATCTACGCCTGCGACAAGATCGAGCAAACGATAACGTCGGACAGGAATTCGAAGGACGCCGTCGACAGGATCATCGCCTTGGTGTCCACTCCCATGAAGAGCTAGGTCCCCGGGTTTCCAATAGCCCCCCTCCATCAAGACTCTCCTGCCACGTGTTTTTCGGGACTGCGTTTCAGCTTCTGGAATACTCTCTTCATACGATGTGGATGAGCTGTGGAGAGTCTGCTTCACACCAGGATGGCGCGGCTCCGGCAGTGGATAGCAGTAGAAACAAGGCCCTGTTTTGCACATGTTGTTAAGAACCCGCGGGCGCGTAACTGGATGTCTGATATATGGTTAGCGGCGCTCATACTGTTATTCACAAATTAACACCCCTTACTACAACTACTACTACTCTTCTTAAGAATAACTGTAGTAATAAAGAAGAAGGGAAAAACACGACCGCGCGCGGACGCTCGCAGCCTCTTTAACCAGACTGTATCAGTCACCACACAGTTGACCCGACAGAGCCCACCCCAATCGTTCCGTGGCCATCAAATCACGTTATGTTTTGCCTTGAAATGAAATCCGCCGTTTCATATACTCGTGGCAGTAAAACTGTTGTTATTGCAACACACTAGACCACTTCTTGTGTAAACACTTCTCGGGCATTTTAGGTTCAGATCCACCCTGAATTACAGCCGAGTTTTGGGGCTCCGAGGTACGTACTTAGGAGGGCTACAATGAAGTTCTCGATCATCAGGCCTGAGCTTTCGCTGCTTGTCGCCAACATCATCAGTGTCGTTCCTCCAAAGAGCACCCTCCCAATACTCTCCACAATTCTCCTGGAAGCCAAGGGAGACACTCTGAAGGCAACCTCTACTGACCTGGACATGTCGATATCAACCAGCGTGAAGACCACGGTTTCCGCGGAAGGATCTGTCTGCATCCCGGCCAAAAGGTTCAACGATATAGTCAGGGAGTTGCCCGCGGACACGGTCAAAATTAGCGTGAGTGATTACAGGGTCAAGGTCGAGTGCGCGCGCGGAAAATACTCCATAAGCGGCATGGATCCGGCCGATTTTCCGAAGATGCCCTCGTTCAAGTCCGAGCATCGTTTCACGCTTCATTCCGACGTCCTGAAGAAGGGCGACAAGAGATGTCTTTACGCCGCCTCCACTGACGAAAGCAGACCCGTGCTCAACGGGGTCTACTTCCAGCTGCTTCCGAAAGAGCTGCGGATGGTTGCGACGGATGGCCACAGGCTGGCCAAGGCGTCTTTCGTGGGGGATTTCGTGAAGGAGAAGACCGAGGCGATAGTTCCGCCCAAGGCGCTCAGACAGGCGGTCAAGATCACCCCCGAAGACGGATGCCCCGTCGAGATGGCCTTGAGCAAGAGCTACATCCAGATGGAGATCCGGGACTCCGTCATCTGTTCCAGGGTTCTCGAGGGCCCGTTTCCCAACTACGAGCAGGTGATACCCAAAGAAACAAACAAGTCGTTGGTGATAAACAGAGACGAACTCATAGACGCGATAAAAAGGGTCGCCATACTGTCGGACACAGTCACTCACCAGATCAAGTTCGCCATCCGCAATGACAGAGTGGATCTGAGCGTGAGCACCGCCGACGTCGGAGAAGGCCAGGAGACCGTGCCGACGGTCGAGTATGTAGGGGACGAGATGGACGTGGGTTACAACGCCAACTACATCCTTGACATTCTGAGGAGTATGGATTCAGATGAGGCCAAATTCTCTCTGAACACTCCTCTGAACGCGGGGCTCGTGGAGCCGGCGCAGAAGGAAGAGGGGGAAGATCTACTCTGTCTCATCATGCCTCTGAGACTCACGGAGTAGTTCCCGCATGGAGCACATCTCGCGCTCACTGGAAGGGCTGCTCAAGAAACTCGAACTGGACAAGAAGATCCTGGGCTGGAGGGCCTTAATGGTCTGGGACGAAGTGGTCGGCCCCAGGATAGCGGCCAACGCGCGGCCGTCGGCGTTCAAGGATTCGAAGCTGTTCGTGCGCGTGTCCACGACTACGTGGCTGCACGAGCTGTCTTTCATGAAGGATGAAATAGCGCGGCGACTGAACGAGCGGCTGGGCAAGAAGGCCGTGGACGACATCGTTTTTTCGCTGGCGAGATGACGCGCCGGCCCGGCCCGGGTCGCGGCGACACAGGAGGGCCACCATTTGAAAGGCCGTTCGACGGACGAAGTTGAGACTGTGGGCGACGAAGCCGAGGACGAGGACACAGGGGAGAAGGAGGACGACGAGAACGTGACCGCGGGAAAAGGTCAGAAGAACAAAGGGCGCACCCCGAAGGAAGAACGCAAGGCGGAACCGGCCGGGAAGGGCCATCATTACGACGCCAGAAACATCCAGGTCCTCAAGGGCCTCGAGGGCGTGAGGAAGAGACCCGGCATGTACGTGGGAAGCACGGGGCAGCGGGGTCTCCATCGTCTGGTTTACGAGGTCGTGGATAACAGCATAGACGAGGTCCTCGCCGGCTACTGCGACACCATCTCCGTGACAATCAACAAGGACGACAGCGTAACGGTGGTGGACAACGGCCGCGGCATCCCGGTAGACATGCACCCGGGACAGAAACTCCCGGCGGTCGAGGTGGTCATGACCACGCTCCACGCGGGCGGCAAGTTCGACGCGGACTCGTACAAAGTGTCGGGCGGGCTCCACGGCGTGGGCGTTTCCGTCGTGAACGCGCTCTCGGAGTGGCTGGAAGTAAAGGTGGCCAGGGACGACAAGGTCTACCACCAGCGCTACGAGAGGGGCAGGACGAAGACGAAGCTCAAGGAGTGCGGCAAGTCGAAGGCTACCGGCACGACCGTGACGTTCAAGCCGGACGCCACGGTGTTCGAGACCATGGACTTCAGCTTCGACACTCTGTCGCAGCGGCTGCGGGAGCTTGCGTTCCTGAACAGAGGCGTGCGCATCGACTTCGCTGACGAGCGCTCCGGGAAAACGCACACGTTCAAGTACGACGGCGGGATCGCGTCGTTCGTGAAATTCCTGAACGAGAACAAGAACGTGCTCCATCCGAAGCCGGTCTACTTCCAGAAGCTGCGGGACGAGGTGGAAGTCGAGATAGGGCTTCAATACAACGATTCCTACCTGGAAAACATCTTCAGCTTCGTCAATAACATCAACACGGTCGAGGGGGGCACGCACCTCATCGGGTTCAAGGCCGCCCTGACCCGGACCATCAACAACTACGCGGCCAAGGAAGGCCTGACGAAGAACGGCAAGATATCGCTTTCGGGCGACGACGTGCGCGAGGGGCTGACGGCGGTCGTGAGCGTCAAGCTCAAGCAGCCGCAGTTCGAGGGTCAGACCAAGAGCAAGCTGGGTAACAGTGAGGTGAAGGGGGTAGTCGAGTCAATCGTGGGCGACGGCCTGGGCGAGTTCTTCGAGGAGAATCCGTCCGTGGCCGGCAAAATCGTGGAGAAGTGCATCAGCGCCGCGAGAGCCAGGGACGCCGCGCGAAAGGCCAGGGAGCTGGCCCGCAGAAAGAGCGTGCTCGAGAGCGGCTCTCTGCCCGGGAAGCTGGCCGACTGCTCCGCCACGGACCCGTCCATCTCGGAGATCTACATCGTCGAGGGCGATTCCGCGGGCGGCTCCGCCAAGCAGGGAAGGGACAGGCGGTTTCAGGCGATACTGCCGCTCAGGGGCAAGATCCTGAACGTGGAAAAAGCCCGGCTCGACAAGATACTCTCGAACGAGGAGATCCGCACTCTCATCAGCGCCATCGGCACGGGAGTGGGCGGCGAAGAGGACTTCGACGCCAACAAGTCACGCTACCACAAGATAGTCATCATGACTGACGCCGACGTAGACGGCTCCCACATACGCACCCTGCTTCTGACGTTTTTCTATCGCTACATGAAGGAGCTCATCACAAGGGGTTACGTGTACATCGCCCAGCCCCCGCTCTATAAGATCAAGAAGGGCAAACAAGAACAGTACGCCTACAACGACAAGGAGAGAGACAGCATCCTGGCCAAGCTCGGAAGGCAGGGCGTGACGATGCAGCGGTACAAGGGCCTGGGCGAGATGAACCCCGAGCAGCTCTGGCTCACCACGATGAACCCCGAGTCGCGGGTCTTTCTCAAGGTGACGCTCGAAGACGGCGTCGAAGCAGACAGGATTTTCACGATACTCATGGGCGACATGGTCGAGCCGCGGCGCAAGTTCATCGAAGAGAACGCGCTTTCCGTGCGGAACTTGGACGTTTAGAGTGCGGAGATCTGGATGAATCCCCACAAAGAGAGAGTCATTTCAGTATACATAGAAGACGAGATGAAGAGCTCGTACATCGACTATTCGATGAGCGTCATAGTTTCGAGGGCGCTCCCCGACGTGCGGGACGGGCTCAAGCCCGTGCAGAGGCGCGTGCTCGTGGCCATGAGGGACCTGAACCTCCTCCACGACCGGCCGCACAGGAAGTCCGCGAAGATCTCGGGCGACGTGACCGGTAACTACCACCCCCACGGCACGATCGCCGTATACGACACCATGGTGCGGCTGGCGCAGGACTTCTCGATGCGCTACCCGCTCGTGGACGGTCAGGGGAACTTCGGTTCGATAGACGGCGACGCTCCCGCGGCCGAGCGGTACACCGAGGCGCGGCTTACGGCCATTGCGGAAGAGATGCTGCGCGACATCGAGAAGAACACCGTGGACTTCAAGCCCAACTACGACGAGTCGCGGCAGGAACCGGTCGTACTGCCGGGGCTCGTGCCCAACCTGCTCGTGAACGGTGCGTCCGGGATCGCCGTGGGCATGGCCACGAACGTCCCGCCCCACAACCTGGGCGAGATCTGTGACGCGATTGTGAAAGTGATAGACGAACCGGAGACCACGGGCGAGGAACTGCTCGACATCGTGAAGGGCCCGGACTTCCCGACCGCCGGAACCATCTACGGCCGCCAGGGCATCCGGGACTGCTACCTGACGGGCAGAGGCCTCATCGTGATGAGGGCCAAGGCCTGCATAGAGACTCAGGAGAAGACTGGGAGAGAGTTCATAGTCATAAACGAGATTCCCTACCAGGTGAACAAGTCCTCCGTTCTGGAGAAGATAGCGGAGCTGGTCAGGGGAGGGAAAATCACCGGCATCTCCGACATCAGGGACGAATCCGACCGGGACGGCATGAGGATTGTGATAGAGCTGAAGCGCGACGGTCAGCCGCGCGTCGTCCTGAACCAGCTGTACAAGCACACGCAGCTCCAGGGCACCTTCGGCGGTAACATGCTGGCCCTCGTCAATAACCGGCCGAAGGTCCTCACCCTCAAAGAAATGCTCGTTCTGTACACAGAGCACCGGCAGGAAGTCATACGGCGAAGGACCCAGTTCGACCTCGAGGAAGCCGAGAAGAGAGCCCACATCCTGGAGGGGCTCAAGATAGCCCTGGACCACATCGACGAGATAATCGCGCTCATCAAGAAGTCCGCGAACGTGGACGCCGCGCGCGAAGGCCTCATGACGAAGTTCAAGCTCTCGGAGATACAGGCGCAGGCCATCCTGGACATGAGGCTCCAGAGGCTGACCGGCCTCGAGCGAAAGAAGATAGAAGACGAGTACATCGAGGTCATCAAGCTGATAGAGAAGTTGAAGGGAATACTCGCCAGCCCCAGGAAGATCATGGAGATCATAAGGACGGAAGTCCTGGAGTTGAGGAAGAGTCACGCGGACGAGCGCCGCACGGAAATCGTGTCCGCCACGGGCGAGTTCGAGGTCGAAGACCTAATAGCAGAAGAAGACATGGTGCTAACGATCTCCCATGGCGGGTACATTAAACGCCTGCCGGTGAGCACTTACAGACGCCAGCGCCGTGGCGGCAAGGGCATCACCGGGGCCTCCACGAAAGAGGAGGACTTCGTCGAGCACCTGTTCATCGCCTCCACCCACAGCTACATACTGTTCATCACGGACAAGGGCAGATGCTATTGGCTGAAAGTGCACGAGGTTCCGCAGGCGGGCCGGCTGTCCCGGGGCAAGGCCATCGTGAACATGATAGAGATCAGCAAGGAAGAGAGAGTCGCCACTTTCGTTCACACGAAGGAGTTTGACGAGAAGCACTTCCTGATCGTCGCGACGCGCAAGGGCATCATCAAGAAGACCGCTCTTTCGAGTTACTCGAACCCGCGCCGCGCCGGCATAGTCGCCATCGGCATCGACGAAGACGACAGCGTGATCGACGCCTCGATCACCGACGGAAACCAGGACATCATCCTGGCCAAGAGACAGGGCAAGGCCATCAGGTTCCCGGAGAAGATGGTGCGGGCCATGGGCAGGTCCGCGGGCGGCGTCAAGGGAGTCACGCTTGAGAAGGACGACGTCGTGGTGTCGATGATCGCCGCAGCCGGCGAGGGCACGCTGCTCGTGGTCACGGAGAACGGGTACGGGAAGAGGAGCCCGTTCGAGGACTATCGGATAACCGGAAGGGGCGGCAAGGGCATCATCACGGTCAAGAACACGCCTCGAAACGGTCCGGTGGTGACCGTCATGCAGGTCAGCGACAACGACGAGCTGATGATAATCACTACGCGGGGCGTAATCATACGGCTCCCCATCCAGGGAGTCTCCGTAATGGGCCGGAACACGCAGGGCGTGCGGCTCATCCATCTGGACGAGGGCGACAAGGTCGGCGCCGTGGCGCGGGTCGTCGTGGGCAGTGAAGAGGGAGAGGAAGAAGACGAGTAGTTTCATCCTGCTTTCGCTTCGCCGGCGTCCGGCCCGAGCAAGTCGTCCGGTCCGCGGCCATACAAGGTTGTGACGAAATCGCAAAGGAGGTGATTCAGGTGAGGAAGATCGCTTACTTTCTGGTTTTTGTCTGCGCCTTCGCGCTCCTCTTCTCGGTAGTGAGCTGTGACAGGCAGAAGATGATGGACCGGCTGATGCAGGACCCGCAGGCGGTGGACCAGCTCGTGAAGAGCATCGCGGGCAGCCCCGACGCCCTGGCGAAGATGATGGATTCCATCTTCGCGGATAAGGCCTCGACCGGCACGCTGATGGACAAGATCGTGGGTGACCCGAACCTGGCGGGCGAGATGATCAGCAAGCTCGCGGCCAACGCCGTGACCGCCGATCAGTTCATGCTTACGCTGATGCAGGACCCGGCGAGGGTCGACCAGATCAAGGCAATGCTCAAGAAGAAATAACGGGGCTGGGAGTCTGCCAGCGTTCGTTCGCGGATTTCCGCTTGCGCACTGGACGACCGGCCCGTGACGAAATCGGCCCTGGCGCACGACGGCGCTGCCAGGGCCGATGGGTTTTACTTGTCACTTCAACTATCTGGACATGATTATCTTCCCCGAGGCTCTCATCAAATCCCGGGCTTCCAGCTCATAAAGGTACACACCCGAGGGTAGAGGCGAACCCAGGTCACTGCGGCCGTCCCACGTTTCCTCGTGCGCGCCCGCCGTCCTCCAGCCGTTAACCAGCGTTTTCACGACTGTTCCGGACACGTCGTAGATTCTTATGACAACCTGCCCGGGGGCGGCCAGCTCAAATGGAATCGTGCAGAGCGGGTTGAATGGATTCGGATAAGGACTCCCGACCCTGTCGAGCGGCGGTGCACACGCAACCGCCACTTCGATCGGACCGAAAGACTCGCTCAGAGTTCCCGAGCCGGCCACTATCTTGTACCAGTATGTTTGCCCCGGGGCGACCCGTCTGTCGGAGCACGAGAACTCACCCTCCGCGCTTCTCAAAATCAGGACATCGAGCGCCGTAAACTGCCCATCGACAGATCCGGACCTGAGGATTGAAAACGCGGATGACGGAAGGTCAGTAGATACCCGCCACGCGAGCGTTACGCAGCCGGACTGCGCGCTGGCCTTGACCCAACTGAAAAGGACGGGTGTGGGACCGCCGGTTTCGATGGTCCAGATATTGCCGACTATTCTGAAGGCGGCGGAGCCTGGTGACGGAGCCGTGTAGCATGCGTAGGCTAGCAAGAAGCTGCCAAGCCTGGCAGAGGCGACGGCCGGCTTCAATTCATGCTCGGGTCCGGTGGAGATGAGCACTCCCCCGCCGTCGAGAACGGTTCCGGCGCGACTGACACGAGTCGCGTACACATCATAGTAGATGCCGCTACGAAGATCCTGCCAGGCCACGACGTATTCGCAGCCGTCGAAGGCGACGCACGGTTCCAGCTGGTGATACGCGGCGTCTGAGATGGTGATGCCACCGGGGTTCAGAACCAGACCGCCCCGCGTCAACTTTGTGCCGTAAATGCCGAAGTCTACTCCGGTCCGGTTGTCTTCCCAGACTACCAGGTAGTCAGTGCCGTCAAAAGCGATGGCCGGCATGTATGACTCGACCGCGGCCGTTGAGATCGGTATTCCGGCCGGGTCAAGTACTGTGCCCGACGGTGTGACTCTGGCTCCGTAGATGTCACAATTCCCGCCGCGCGTGTCCTGCCAGACAACACTGTGGTTAGCTCCGTCGAAGGCCAACTTGGGCCACATCTGCGAACCCAGCGCCACGCCGATAGCTATGCCCGCGGGATCCAGTACTACGCCAGCGGTTGTGACACGGGTGCCGTAGATGTCCGCCTGCTGGTCAGTTCCGCTGGACCTGGCGTCTCCCCAGACCACGAGGTAGTTCGTGCCATCGAACGCCACGGAGGGACACCATTGATGACTCACGGCGGTGCAGATGGGTATTCCTGCGGGGTCGAGAACCACCCCGGAAGTGCTCACGCGGGCCCCGTAAATGTCCCACTCAGTGGCACTTCGAAGATCCTCCCATACCACAAAATAGTTGGTGCCGTCGAAGGCCACGGTTGGCTCAGCCTGGTCTCCCGGAGCAGTCGATACCGGGATTGAGTTGACGTCCAGGACATTACCGAGCGAATCGACCCTGGCGGCAAAGATCTCCAATGGGCCTTCGTAGGTGTCGTCCCAGACGACCAGATAGTTCGTGCCGTCGAACGCCACGGCAGGGAAGTACTGCGAGTTGGGGTTGAGCTTAGATGATATCAGCACTCCGTCAGGCTCCGCGACCGACCCGTCTGCGGCGAGAGGCGTTCCAAAGATGTTCCAGTCAGTCCCGAAGCGATGGTCGTCCCAGACCACGAGGCACGCGGCCCCTTCCGAAGCCACCGCGGGATAGTACTGCTCGTCTGTCGCGGAGCACACAAGGATGCCCGATGGGTCGATGACCGCCCCGGAACTGTTGACTCTCGCTGCGTATGTGTCGCACGAACCGCTTCTCTTATCCTCCCACGCTATCACGTAATTCGCGCCGTCATACGCAACTGCCGGCCAGTGCTGCATCAGCGCCGCAGTTGAGACTGCGAATCCTCCGGGATCGAGTACCACCCCCGAAACATCTACCCTGGTTCCGTAGATATCGCTGTGCGTGTCGCTGCCAGTGGCGCGTCCGTCGGCCCAGGCGACCAGAAAGGCAGTTCCATCAGAGGCAATGTCAGGCACCCATTGATGGCTGTACCCGGTGAGGATTGGTATGCCCGCTGGGTCCAGCACGGATCCGGCGGCGCTGACGCGCGAGCCGTAAACGTCCCACTCGGTGCCGCTGCGGAGGTCCTGCCACACAACCATGAACCCACCAGAACAGAAGGCCGCCTCTGGGTAGTACTGATCTCCCGCCGCCACACAGATTGGTATGCCGGCCGGGTCCAGCACACTCAGGGCCTGGCTGAGCCTGGTGCCGTAGATGTCAAGCGAGCCGGAACGGCTGTCCTGCCAGGCCACCAGGTAGTTCGCTCCGTCGAATGAGACCGTGGGACGCAGCTGGTATCCACTGGCACTGGAAACCGAAATGCCGCCCGGGGTAAGGACGATGCCCGCAGGGCTCACTAGCGAGCAGTAGATGTCAGATCCGGGACTGCGGCCGTCCTCCCACACCACCAGGAAGTTACTGCCATCGAACGAAACCGAGGGCCAACTCTGCCCCCCAATCTCCGTGCAAATAGGTATGCCGCTGCCATCGAGTACTTCGCCAGACGAACTCACTCTGGCGCCGTACAAGTCACTCGTGCCGCTGCGGGCATCGGACCAGACCGCAAGGTAGCTACCCGCACCGTAGGCGACAGCAACGCATCTTTGGTCACGCTCAGCGGGACCAAAGAAGTCTTGGCCGATTTGAAACGGTGGGCTCACCCCGGGGCTTGCGGTGGCGCCCGCCGTGGGGGCAACTCCTGTGTTAACCTTGTCCGAACCTCCGCTGGCTAGACGCGCCGCTCTTGCCGGGTGGAACGGCAAGTTGTGTCCCCCGGGCAAGGATGTGCCCTCTGTAAGTACTGGGGTGCCGAGCAGGCTGTCTGATTGACAGGGTTGAGGCTCTGGTGCCGGCTCGCAGAGGGCGATACCGGTCAGGGTACCAGAGCCCAGCGCGCAGACCAGGACAAGCAGCGACGCAAGCAGCCGGATTACGTTCGGTCCGGCCTCGTTTACTGACAGGGACCGGCAAGTCCATTGCGTGGGCATGACGCACCTCCTCCTAGTGGGCTATCGAAGAAGCGGCCGATGAAGAAAGGACCGCGCAACTATGTGCGTGAGTTAGCGGGGGACATCCCGAGCGTTTGTAGCGCTCTAATACAGAATGAACATAGCACGTTGCGGCCGCAACTTCAAGCGGGTTCCTGTAGGCTGTTCTATTTCAACGCGTTGAGACTACGTCGGCTGGCTCGCCCAGCATCCGCTCTCTTCTTTTCCACCATTCGTAGACGCCCCTCAGGGAGGTGACCCAGGCTCTCTTCTCTATGCAGTACCCGAGAAACCAGCTGTAGAACTCTTCGCAGGCGCCATCAACCAGACTGTGAGGATGAACCACCATGGTCAGGCAGGAGTTATGCTCTGCAGTTTCATCGATCATCCTGCCAACGACGTCGCGAGCCATATCCACGTCGTACTCCAGAGCGTTCGTGCCGAACAGCGCCCCCTCATGGATCACAAGGGGAACCTCCAGGATGGGAATCATCTCCTCGCTCACCGCATCGAAAAAGAGGTAGGGCAGTCCTGTGCCGCTCCTGAAGCCGATGTTCCTGTTGAAACCCATCGAGCTGTCGGCGAGTAGTCCTGCCGCAGATTGACTTCGAGGCGTTACGCCAGCGTTCCATTTCAGCCAGTGTTGTCTGGTCGTCACGACATCCACGCCGACGGCCCGCTGTATCACCATTTTCTGTTCTGCCAGCATCTCAGCACTGGTGGCCGAATAGTAGCTTCCGTGGAGGCCGACGTCGAACCCCTCCTCGGCCAAGGTTCTCATTACGTCGGAGACGCGAACGTTCTTTCCCCGGAAATTGCACGGATCCCCCGGGGAGTAGACGCAGTCGTAAACACTGCATTTACTTAGCGGCCACGCCGTGAACAGAAATGATGAGAAAACCCCCAGCTCTTTCTCGATGCGGAGCGTAGTCTCTATGGTCCTCAAGGTGGTCGGGTGGGCGTGCGTCCCCGTCAGAGCGCTTCTTGCAAGCGTACGCGCAATGCCGGATATCCTTTCACGCGCCGGGCGGCAGCCGGCAGCTCCCCGGTCGGACAGGAACTTCTTTATCTGTCTAGTCTTCTGAAGGAAAGTAGACTGTTCGCTTACGAGATCCACGTCGTGCGTCAGGCACACTGCAAAGTCGCGGCCATCCGGCCACAAAGGTTCTAGGGGGACGGCCCTTTCCCGCAATTCCCGTCGAAGGCTGGACACCCAGCGATCCACTTCGGGAATCCAGAGCTTACCGTCCTGATAACTTGCCGAGTACGAATGCTCCCACTCCCCCCACTGGTCGCGATGCGTCTTCTCGTACTCCTCACACCTCAAGAAACGGCGGCGCAACTCATACGGCATCTCCGGCAGTTCGACCGATTGGCCATTCTTCAAGCCCAGCCAGACACGGACGGTTCTCTCCAAGTAGGCGTTAACGCGGCTGCCGTGAACGTCGATAGGGGACACAGATTCTCCTTGGTGAGCCGGTCTTCTGATGAAAGCCCCGCGTCCATGATAGCGGAGCACGTCGGTTCTGCGGCGGCCTAGAAGACTGAGTGGAGCAGCGGAGTGAACTGCATGCTGTCCTTCTTCGTGTAGAAGCTGTCCATGGACTTCAGGAAGATGAGTGCCTCCTCTTTCCTGCGCCAGAAACCCAGCAGCGTACTCGCCCGCTCCAGTTGCCCGTCCCCCCGCAGGGCCAGGTTAGAAAACACGACCCGTCCGGCGCCGGTGGCTCGGGCCCTTACTGTCACGGCGGAGAGAATGGCTAGCGAGTCAAGGACCCCGCCCCCCACGGATTTGAAATCGACTATCTCGAGGTCGTGACCGGGCTGCGCGTTTCTCTTTATCACCGCACATTGCCTGAGCGGGTCTCCAGTCGCCACGGTCTCGAGCAGCCCTGTTCTGAAAAACCACGTGAAGTTGGCAGCGCTTCTGGCCAGCGTCCACCGACCCCCGTTTCCCAACTCGTCCGGCACTGCTGTCAGGAAGTCTATCGGCTGTCCGGAATCGCCCTTCATATGCCTGCAGGAAGACAGCTTGAGAGAAACGAGCAGCGCCGCACGGACGAGTAACGACAGCGCTTGCTGGACCACGAACGCGGCCCACAGCGATAACTTCCTGACCGGGTCTCCGCCGGACCGAGAGACAAACCCGGGGCTTACGATGCACATGTACCTGGTCTGCCTGGCGGTGCGCCTCCTGCAACCCGCCATCCTGTGAACGAGCCCGATGACGTCGTCACAAATTCCGTGGACGACCCTTATCGTAGGATCCTCCAGGGTCGACTTGTAGAGGTATGCGGCTATTGCGACGCCCGTGGGCACCTCTAGGTTCCCCTCCTTCACGAGCCGCGAGCGATGGTCATCGTCCACGAACAGTGCCTCCGCCTTTGCCGAGAGCTCCGTTCTTCCACGGGCGAAGATTTCCATCGGAATCGTTGCGCAGTGTCCGACAATCCTGCCGTCGTCGTACGCGAAGGAATGGAATGAATAGCCCGAAGGGTTGTCGTTGAAAATGACTCTGCAGAAGTCTATCGACCCGTACTTGCTGTCATAGGAGCCGTACAGCCGGGCCACCGCACCCAGCAATTCAGAGTCGAGCGGCCCCCTGGTCACCTTGATCTCCATTTCTCCTCATATCCTCCAGTGTGATATCGACCTTGCCGAGCGCCAAAAGCACCCCGGCCCCGCCGGCAACTGGAATGATAGCCCGAGCCAGCGTAAGTGTCAAACTTACTCAGGGGCGCCGACGCGCCAGCTCGCTATAGAACGCAGGTCTTCTATCGTGAAACAAATGGTTTCCTGGAGTGAACTTCTTGTTCCGGGCGCTGGTAGGGTCGATGTCCACGGCAAGCACCTTTTCGGACATCCGAGCGGCGCGCGCAAGGACCCTGCCGCGCGGATCGGTTATCTGACTCTGGCCGGAAAACGATATCTTAGTTCCGCCCCGCCGGTCGCTGCCTATTCTGTTTGCAGTAACTATGAATACGCCGTTCTCTATGGAGCGCGTCACCATCGCGGCTTGGCAGTAGGGAAGGACCAGGTTCGATGGGTGACAGATAATGTCTGCGCCTTGGAGAGCCAGGGTTCGGGCGGCTTCGGGGAATATCCAGTCGAAGCAAATCATCAGGCCGATTCCCGTCGACCCGTATTCCCACACCCTAAACCCCAGGTTGCCGGGGTCAAACCACTTCTTCTCATGATCAAACAAATGGGTCTTTCTATACAGCCCGACGAAACCCTCGGGACCGACCAGAACGGCGGAATTGTAGTATCTGCTTCCTGCCGCTTCGGCTATCCCCGCCACGATCGCGCAGCCTTTGGTTCGGCAGTATCGGATGAGTAGCCTGGTCGTTGGGCCGGAAGGAACAGGCTCCGCCAACCTTACGACCTCCCTGCGCGAGCCGAAGAGATATCCGGTCGAGAAGAGCTCGGGAAGCACGAATAAGTCGGCCTTGACTCGGTCCAGCGCCCCAAGCGTGGCCGAAACATTGTGTTCAACCTCGCCGTACGCGGGGCTGCTCTGGTAAAACGAAACTCTCATGCTTTCCTCCTCTGCGGAACAAAGGCGGGTTGCCCCGGCTAGCAACGATGTTGATTCGAGGACAATTACCCGGACGAAGAGCTCTCGGGGGGGGGGCCAGGCGCCAAGTCCGGGACGGCGCATCCCCCAAGCTCATAGTAGAACCACTCCATCTTGGCCATCTCGTCCTGGTAGTCCAGACATTCGACGGAGGTGCTGAGCAGAGCAGCCGAGAACCTCTGGCGCAACGGTCGGTCTCTCAATAGACGGGCGATCGCCGCCGCCACGGCACGCGCATCTTCCTGGTTCACGACCAGACCGTTTACCTCGTTCTCGACGACGCCCCGGTACTGTGGCAGGGCCGATACGACCGCTGGCGTTCCACAAACAATAGCTTCCAGCAGGGACTGAGGCATTCCGTCGGAGCTCGGGATGGAGACGAATACGTCCGACATGTTCAGAAACAAGGGCATGCGCTCCCGCGGGATCATCTCGAGGAACACGACCGCGTCCGCCACGCCCAGCAACCGGGCCAACTCTTTCATCTCATCGATGTAGTCTCTGCTGCCCGCCAGCTCGGTAAACACGAACTTGACCGACGGCACCTCTCGCAGCACCTCTGGAATTGCTCTTACAACAGTCTCGGTGTTGTAGAGGCGGTCCATGAGACGCGTGCACAACACAACCTGGGAGTCGCCCAGTCCGAGTTCGGCGCGAAGTGCGTCGGTGTCCAATCCGGGCCTGAAGATGGTTCTGTCCACCCCGGGGCAGCCCACCATCCTGACCCGTTCCGGACGCTGCCCGAGCGCTATGACTTTACCGCGCAGATAGCCTGAATGCGCGGTGACCATGTCGGCTCTCCTGATTGCGAACGGCGTCAGTTTCTTGCCGAGAAAATCTGAGAATGCCCCCTGATCCTCCAGGATGTCCCCACCCCAGACAGTTATGACCAGGGGCTTGAAGAACGTCAGCGCGGCCAGCCACCCGTAGATTCTTGCGTAGTGTGCGTGAAGCACGTGCGGCCTGAACGACACGATGGCTCTGAGAATGATGAGAACGTTAAGAAGCTGGAGGAGTTTCGGGAGGGTTGGTGTTCTGAACAACCTCACGACCCGCACTCCGGGCATCCTCAGGTCAGTTGGACTGAGAACAAGTATGGAATACCCTCTCTTTGCGAAGTAATCTATCCACCTTGTGTTGTGATAACAAAACAGGTCGGCCACGAAACAGAGCCTGAGCTTCTCGCCTTTTCCTCTGTTTGCCACCAAGCCTCCAGTCCGCGCTCAAAGTGCTAACGTGCTACGTCTCGCGCGCCATCAGGCACCTCAGCTAGACGCGTCTCTTCCTTGCCGCTGCGGCAAGGTACAGGCCGCGGAGAGTGGGGCCGAGGACCGGGTCCAACACTCTGTGCGCGCCCCAGCTCTCGTAGAAGATCCTGTACGCTCGAGAGAACGGACCCACTTTCCTCACCCACACGGGGAAGAACATGAGGGTCGTCAGTGTCAAAACCTCAAAGTGCGGCCGCAGAAGCCGGCCGAGAGAGTCGGCGTCCAGCCAGTCCTCGACGGGCTGTAGCTCGTGCCGAAGCCCAAGTCTCTTGACTACCTCGGCCACCACCGGCCGGTTGGGTGTCGTGAGGATCAGGGCGCCGTCCTCGCGGAGGACCTTCGAGATTGACTCCACCAGTCGGGGTTGGTCGTCCCGTCGGACGTGCTCTATGACCTCCGAACACACGGCCACGTCGAACCCGCCGGTGACGCGCGCGCCACGCGAGCCAGGTTGGTGGTGCGGGCCGCGCTCTGCCTGTGTGAGCGCGCGCTCGAGGTCCAGCACGTCGCACTCAACGAAACGCAGGCTCGGATGCCGTCTGGCGGCCTCGACCGTACTCTGGTCAAACCCCACGGCCTCCCCGAAGTGCGACAGCCCCTCCGTGAGCCAACCCCGGCCGCAGCCGACGTCGGCTATCCTGGGCCGCGGCCTCTGGCCGGCGGTCCCCAACCTGGTGCCGAGGTTTACCGCGGCACCGGCCTCGCGCCTCAAGACTGTGTCCAGCTCGGAGACGATGAACCGCAGACGGCACTTCTCGTCGCAGGTGAGCGCGAGCTGGTCTTTCCAGTAGCCGTCGTAGAATGTCTTGTCGCCGGCTTTCATTCGGTCGTCCCGGGTTTCCCGCTGCGTCGTCGAGGTTGTTTCCGCCCGCTTCCCGCGCGTTTCCCGCGCCCGGTCCGGTCCGGCCCCCCGACCAGCTCCATGACCACCGAGGACATCCCGTCGTATTCCTGGTGGAATCCGGCCTTTCGTGCCGGAATTGTGAGCGCTCTGGCGTAGGGTATGACGAGCCGCACTTCCTTGAGGTCGAAATCGAACGCGAGCCCCCTGACGGCGCCCAGCAACAGCGGGAAACGATCTTCCCGCAGGTCAGCCAGCGTCCAGACCAGGAGCCGCCCTCTCCGCCTCTGGGCCGCAGCCACCAGCAGGCCGGCCACGGCGGGGGCGGACGCGGTGCGGGACCGGCCGGCAGCCTTCGAGGGGCTGATTGTATCGGCGCCGGCCGACAGGACGGCGTAGAACTCCCGCCTTCTGAGGGCGCGATTCACGAAATCCTCGTCTATCTGATAGAATGTCCACCCTTCTGACGCGAGGCCCTTCATCGAGGTCACGAAGCGGGATGACTTGAGAAGGCGCGTAAGCCGTGCGACGGCCTGCGCCCGGGATGCGGTTGTCCGCGGCAGGCTCGCCACGCCGTCAGCGATGCGGGCGTCAAGCAGCCGCAGCAGTCTCGTCGGGTCCGTGACGCGGACGAGAGTCGGTTTCCTCCGTCCGTCCGGGGGTGCCTCCATGCACGTGTAACGCCGCAGAAGGTCAAAGCCCCAGCTCTTTCCGATGTGTTGGGACGTGAGGTTGCTCCCGCCGGTGGCGTACCGGACTGACCTCGCGCCCATCCGGACGGCCTTCTTCAGCAGAAAATCCGTCAGCGTCTGCGCCAGCCCGATTCCCCTGAACTCGCGGTCCACCCTGAGGCCCTCGAACCATACCTCTCCGGGCTTGAGCAGTGTGAGCTTGGCCGTGCCGATGGGCCTTGTCCCCAAAGCCGCCACGGCGAAGAAGCCGCGTTTGTCCCCGATCCATTCGTCCCACACCCTGTCGATGAAGTCGCCGTAGTCGCCCCACGTCCGGCGGCAGAACTGCAGTACCGGCCCCTTGTCTGCCGGACGGGCGCGCCGGATCCTGACTCCGGCAAGGACGGAACTACTGCTGCGGGCGGGAGTTCCGCGAGAGGAGCCGCCGCCGCACTTTCTCGAGTGCTTTCTCATCGCAACAGATGATAGCTCATGCGGGTCCGTGATTGAAGGCAAAACCGGTCGCGTACGGTGCGCAGTGGGTCCCGAGGCGCGGCTAGAGCCGGGCACAGTTTCGCCGCGGCGCGGGCGCGAAGGACTTCGGACGGAGCCTCAAGGCCCGGCATTGACAGTGGCCGCTCAAGGCCATAGACTCGTTTTCTCTCGCGAAGGCCCGGGTTGCACCTGGGTGGTCTCTCGTCCGGTTGGCGGAGGCGCGAGCGAAAAAGGAACTGGCCATAGACAAGCGCACACTTCTTTACCGGTATCTCGCGCCCATTTACCTCGCGGCGGTTGCCGAGGGGATCTGCCTTACCATAATCATGATTTTCGTCCCGCTTTACGTGAGGCGGACCTTCGAGGGCACAAGTCTCCTGACCATCGCCTCGGTCCTGGCGGTGCCGGCGTTGACAAAGTTCGTCGCCAGCAATTTCTGGGGCGCGCTGGCAGATTACACCAAGAAGCTCAAACCTTTTGTGGTCATTGGGTTAGCCGGTTATGCCGCCTGCCTGGTCGGCCTCAGCGCATCGGACTCAGCCGTCTCCGTGGTCCTGACCACCGCGGCAGCATCGCTCTTCTACGCGGCTGTTTCACCCATCTCGCTGTCCTACGTCACTCTCCTCAGGGAAGCAGAGAAGGGACGGGCCGTCGGCGACCTGATGGTGTTCAACAGTTTGGGGTGGTTCGTGGGCGGCATCGCCTGCGCGTACCTCTTCGACCCGGAGCTCGGGATTCCGGTTCGCAGCGTGCTGCTGGGAAGCGCGGCCCTGGCCGCGGTCTTGCTGGGCCTGGTGTCGGTGACGCTGAGGCCCATGTATCTACGCCGAAGCGTGGAAGACGACGGCGCCAATGCGGACCCTGAAACGGGTCCGACCGGGCGTCGGCGCGGCATCGCCCGCGAGAACGGCGGAGGATGGGCGGGGCGGCTGGTCGCTGACCTGCGCGTCCTCTACGGGTCGAAATCGCTGGCCGCGACATTGCTGCTGGTGGGCGTCGCCACCGCCGGCGTGTGGATCTATTTCGGCAATTTCTCGGTCTACATGACCGAGCACATCAAGGGCTCCACGGGCGCGGTGGGATGGGTCATGGCCCTCTCGGCCCTTTTCGGCATGCTCGCGTTCAGACCGGCGGGGAAGCTCGTGGACACGTTCGGCTCAGTGCGGGTCCTCCTGGTCGCGATGCTTGCCTACGTCGTTACCTACGGCCTGGTCTCGCTCACCGTGGATCCGGTTTTCGTATCCGTCCTCCTGTGCGTGCCGGTATATCCGCCGTTCAACGTCAGCTCGATCGCCCTTGTTTCTGAGCTCAGCGGCGAGTCGAGAAGGGCCGGCGGGCTCGGGATTCTGAGCGGCGTGTTCGCCGTGTCGCTTGCGGTCGGGAGCCTCCTGGGAGGCGCGATAGGCGACGCCATCGGCCTTGCGGCGCTGCCCAAGTGGACGCTGGGCGCGGAAGTCGCCTCTTTCATTGCAGCTGTCGCACTGGTCACTCTCCTCAAAACACCGCCACTTAATGCTGGACGTAAGGCCGCGGCCGGGTGAAGATGGTGGGAACGAACGGCCGCCGGGGCTTCCCGGTGCGGCAGTCCGGAAGAGGTGAAAGTTCATGGAAGTAGTAAAACTCAGGATCGGCGAGAGCACCGTCGAGCTCATAGAGGGTGACATAACCGAACTGGAAGTGGACGCAATAGTCAACGCCGCAAACACGGACCTTATCCTGGGAACCGGCGTGGCCGGGGCCATCAGGACGAAGGGTGGGCCGAGCATACAGGAAGAATGCGACGAGCAGGCGCCCATCGGCCTGGGCCAGGCCGTGGCCACGGGAGCGGGCGACCTGAGAGCGCGGTACATCATTCACGCCGCCGGCATGGGGCCCGACCGGAAGACCAACGCGGGGATCGTCGAGACGGTCACGCGCAACACCCTCATATGCGCCGAAGAGAAAAGGGTCAAAACGATGGCCTTCCCGGCCATAGGCACGGGCGTCGGCGGCATGAAGCTGCAGAAGTCGGCGCAGATCATGCTCAAGTGCGTGCTGGACTACATGGAGCAGGGCACCAGCTCACTCAAGAAGGTCATCTTCGCCCTGTACGGCTCACGCGCCTTCGACGTGTTCAAGGACGAGCTCGAGAAGCAGTCGGAAGAGCGGGGACTGGAGACCGGGGGCGGCTGACAGTACGGTTCGACAGGAGGCAATTCAATGCTGGACAAGAAGGAGTTCGAAGCAGAGCTGCTGGGCATCTTCCGGGATCTCATAAGAATCGACACGTCAAACCCGCCCGGCAACGAGGCTCTTGCGGCCAAGTACGTGCACGACGTTCTGGCCCGGGAAGGCATACCAGCCAAGGTTCTCAACTCCACGCCAACGAGGGGCAGCGTCGTCGGCCGGCTCAAGGGGAGCGGAGCAAAACCCCCCATCCTCATGCTGTCGCATCTGGACGTCGTGCCGGTCGAGGCGGAGAGATGGAGTGTCAAGCCGTTTGCGGCGGAAATGTCCGGCGGCCTCGTCTGGGGCAGAGGAACCCTGGACATCAAGAACCTCACCGCGATGGAGCTGATGGCCCTTATGCTGGCGAAGCGGACGGGGCTGAAACTCAAGAGAGACGTCATCCTTGCGGCGACAGCCGACGAGGAGGCTGGCGGCACGTACGGAGCGCGCTGGCTGATAGAGAATCACTTCGACGAGATATCGGCCGAATACGCCATCAACGAAGGCGGTTTCGGCGTGGTGGTGGACGGCAAGAAGTTCTTCGTGTGTCAGACCGCGGAGAAGGGAATCTGCTGGATAAAAGCCACCATCAAGGGCGAGGGTGGCCACGGCTCCATTCCGACCGCCCTTAATCCTGTCGTCCAGATGGGAAACGCCATTTCCAGGATCGGACAACACGCGTTTCCGACGGCCAGGATTCCAATCACCGAGAAGCTCATCACGGGCTTGGAGAAGCTCAACATGCTGCCGCAGGGCCTCACGGCCGAGCGTATTTTCACGGACGAGAAGTGTCTGGTCTCGCACCCCTCCAAGTTCGCAAAGCGGCTCAACGCGTTCGTGAGGGCGACCGCCACCCCCACGTTTGTCAGGAGCGGCACCAAGGTCAACGTCATCCCCATGGAGGCAGAGCTGTCGGTCGACTGCAGGCTGCTGCCGGGCGCCAGCCCGGACGAGATGATCGACACGGTGAAGAGACTGATCGGACTCACCGACGTGGAGTACGAGATACTCCAGAAAAAGCCCGGGACCGAGTCCAGAACGGACACGGAGCTCTGGCCGGTGCTGGAGAGCTG
Organism: uncultured bacterium; assembly: GCA_964570935.1. GTDB lineage: Bacteria > Eisenbacteria > RBG-16-71-46 > JAFGJU01 > JAFGJU01 > JAFGJU01. The sequence continues at coordinate 5,125 of CAZMZP010000084.1, read as the reverse complement.
CGTGAAAGAGGCGGAGCCGAGCGCGGGGTTCTTGCCCTACATGTCTCCCGGAGGCACGGATTCGGGTTTCCTGCGGGAGAAGGGCATGGTCTGCTACGGGTTCGACCCGACGTTTCTCACCTGGGACGAAGTGGACACCATACACGGCGTGGACGAGCGGGTTTCCGTCGACAACCTGACGCGGGGCACGCTTATGCTTTACAGAGTGCTTGAGCGATTCTGCACATGAGCACGAACCTCACGGCCCCCCGCCGGGCTCAGGGTGGTACCCGGGGTCCTGGGTGGCCTTCCTGTACTGGTTGGGCGTGAGGCCGGTGAGGCCGGCGAACGCGCGGAAGAAACTTGACTGGGACCCGTAGCCGACCCGGGACGAGATCTCTTTGACCGACATGCGTTGTTCGCGGAGGAGCTCTCTGGCCAGCTCCATTCTACAAACGGTGACGAAATCCCAGAGAGTACAGCTCGTGTACTTCGTGAACTGGCGAGAGAGGTGTTCTCGGCTGACGTTGACGTGCCTGCTCACGTCCGCCGCGGTGTGTATCTCCGGCAGGTTCTCGGTTATGAAATCTATCGCCCGCGCCACCACCTCCCTCATGGCGCTTCTGGTGCGAGGTTGGACCCCGCTCCCTTCCTGACCCAGTTCGCGCTGGATTTCCTCAGACAACTTCCATATGTCCCTGGGTTTTCTGAAAACACGCGTGACGCCGAGGCGTTGCATGAGGGCCGCAAGTCGAACGTCTTCAGAGGTGGTGAACACAAACGTGGGAACGGCCGACTGGCGTTCGGAAAGGAATTCAAGGAGCTTGGCCGCGTCCTCGCAGCAGCCGGGGTCCACGACGAACGCGTACACCCGGCCCCTGGTGCAGAGCAGAGTGAGACATTCCTGGAAGCTGCCCGGCACGTCGAGGTAGACCGTCTTCCCCAGGAGTCTACCCAGGGCCGAGATTGTCCGCGCGTCGTGTCCGAGCAGACACAGATGCTTGAGGCCGCGTCCGGCCGCGCGCTCGCCTGCCGGTCGCCTGGCAGTTTCTGCTTGAGATGTCGCTCTCGTTCCTCACCTCCCGGTCATGCAGAAGAGAGCTCGCCGGCCCCGGCCGTGCCGCTGGCGATTTGTGGCGCCGGGTCATCGGCTGTGGTCGCAGGCAGGCCACACCGTCCAGAATCGGCGCTGGCGTCGGCACGCGCAAGGAATAAGCGGGGGCGGATTGTGACAAATGAGTGCGCCTCGTGACATAAAGAGCGATGTGTGATGCGTCGCGGGCGCCTGAGGGCGGCCCGCTTCTGGCGCGCGGGTTGACAGTGCCCGTGAATCCACGTAACATGGGAGATAATCAGCTGACCTGGTGTTTAACGTTGAAGGTCGCCCGGCGAGGCGCGCGGCCGCGCGCCGTGTCCCTGGAGGAGAGAGCAGTGACAAGACTCTTTGGCGCTTTCCGGCGTATCTGCCCATCACGCATTGCGAATAGGTCGTCACTGGCCGCCGCCGCGGCGGCCGCGGTCGTTCTCGGCGCTTTTTCGGCGGCCTTTGCGCCGTCGCTCGAGGCACAGGCCGGACAGGAGCCGGTGAACGCGTTCGACATGGTCATATTCGACGGAAGCAGGGAACAGTTCTGGTCTCCGTACGACGTCGGGTTCTTCGGGTATTCCGAGCTGGGTGTCTTGCTGCGAGAAGAAGGGTTCCTCGTGAGCGAGGTGAACCTTCCGGTAACCTTTTCGCTCCAGGTGGAACCGCGCGGAAGCGTTTTCGTGATGGGGCCCGCGACCGGCCAGAAATACACTGCGAAGGAGATCAAGGCCGTTGAGGACTACGTCAACAACGGCGGTGGTCTGCTCATTCTGGCGGAGGGCGGCCAAGATGGGGACAATTTTCAGAACCCGCTCGCGTCCAAGTTCGGGATGCTGCTCACAAACAGGACCGTCGTTGACGAGGCCGGCGCGGCCGGCGGGACCGCCGGCCAATGGATTCGCGCCCGTTCCGGACACTTCGGAATCGACAGTGTCTCCGTGCCCATCGCCGTGCAGATGATGCTGGCCAAGTCCGCGTTTCCCATCCTTGCGGCGTATGACTCGGCGAAGCCGTCGGGGGCCGTCATCGGGGCCGCGGCGGAGCGCGGGAAAGGTCGCGTCGCGTGCATCGGAGACAGCCAGTTTCTGGTAAACGGCGGGCAGGCCCGCATAGGAATAGACAGCGGCAGGAATCGCGAATTCGCCAGGGCCCTGTTCAACTGGCTGGCCGGCAGGGAGGAAGCGCCGTCCTGTCGCATAGTCCCGGAGTACACGGTCGTGACCGGCCGCACGGTGAAGGTCAGAATCCGTGTCGACGGCACCGCAGACCTCAAGGTCCACATAGACGGCGGGTTCATTGACCCCGAGGAAGTGCGGGGCGCAACGGGCGAGCTCACGTTCACCGCCCAGCTGGAGCGCGACGGGTCGATAGAGTTCGTCGGCAGCGACGGCTCCAGAAAGACGATTCTCACGCTTTTGTCTCCCATCGGCGGCATCGGCGCGCGGCTTATACTGGATGTTCGCGGCTACGGGCCCGACGTGTGTGACCCATTGAACGGCCTGACTCGCTTCGCAGGCCTGATGAGAGACAAGGGATTCTGGGTCTGGGGCATAGAAGACGGCGTTGTGAACGTTGACGGAGCCTACGGGGTGATGATAATCAATCCGGTCAGAAGCGAAGGCCACGTCTACACCGGAAACCTCAAGCGCGAGAGCCTCAGATGGGTGTTCATCAACGAACCCTACACCACGGTCGGCGTGCGGAACCCGGTGGGCCAATGGTTCAGGGATCAGGGGTTCACCGACAGGGAAGTCCCCGTGCACGCTCTGACCAGTCAGTACGAGATGAGGTTCCTGCCCTACGTGGTTTTCGAGCCTGACATCGCCAAGACCCTCGGCAGGCACCACACCTTCCCGGAGCTCCTCTTCGGCACAGAGAAAACTCACTCGTTCAGGTCCGCGGCGGTAGAGGCCGTGGGTGGCACGGCCAGGCTGCTTGGCTCGAGGTCGGCATGGGGGTTGGAGGGCGGTCTGGGCCTGAGGCCGGAGTTGACGGGCACCGCCCCGGCGAAGAACGATCTGTCCACCACGCCCGCAGTTGTGGCCATCTCACTCTCCGGCACCGCGCTGGCAATCGGTGACCTTCAGCTCTTATCGACCCAGAACATAATCCGCAGGGGAAACTGGTCGGTCGCGCTCGAGCTGGCCGACTGGATGGCAGGCATAGAATTCGAGATTCCCGGCGCCGAAGGACGGTGATACGGGTGGGTGGTTGTGATGGGTGGTGCGCCCGGTCAGCCGGAATTGCCTCAGCACCCCGGGGGGAGCTCATGTTCGGCCCTAATCGCACGCAGCTGCTGGTTGCGTTCCTGGCCTGCTTCGCGGTGATTGCGCCCGTAGTTGCAGCTTCCGCCGCCCTTGCGTCTCCAGCGCCCGCTTCTTCCTCGGCCCTTACGTCTTCGGTTGACGGATACCGCTGGCCGGGTGACACCTTGTTGACGGCTTACGTCAGCGAAGCGCTGCTCCTGCATCCGGACCTGGCCAGGCAGGACGCGATGGTCCTGGAGGCGGAGGCTGAAAGGTCAAGGGCCTCTGAGTGGATGAACCCCGTCCTGTCTTTCGGAATCATGGACGCGCCCACGGATTTTAGACTGGGTGAAGACCCCATGACGCAACAACAGGTGGGAATCTCTCAGACCGTGCCCTGGTTCACAAAGCCAGTCTATTCGCGCCGCGCAGCGGTCAGCAGGCTCGAAGCCGCGCGCCGCTATGCCGACGCCGAACGCTGGGCAATAAGGGCGAGGGTCGCTGCGGGCTACTTCCGCCTCGCGGGCCTCCTGACGCGGGCGGTCAACCTCGAAGAAGCCCTCACAATAGCGGGCGAGACCGTCTCGGCCGCGGCCATTGCCGTGGGGTCGGGCATGGACAGCCGCGCTATCCTCCTTAAAGCCGAGATCGAGAGAGGGAGAATCTCCCAGGAGGTCGTCTCGCTCAACGGAGAGATCGAGAAAGCCCGCTGGGAGCTCGCGGAGGCAATCGGCAGGCCGGACGCCGCCTCACTGGCCGACCCCGCCCCCCTGCCGGCCACGGTCCACATGCCCGAGCTGGATTGGGCGTCACCCGTCCTCGAGGAGTCTCCGTCCATAGCGGCCATGAAGTCAGACTCGGTTTCGTCCTACTGGGAATGGCGCCGGGCCCGGCTTGAGTATCTTCCGGACGTAATGCTCGGTTTCAAATACGGCTTCAGGCGGGGCTCACAAGAACAAGCGGCCCCCGACCTGGACGGCGCCGGCATGTCGGGCGCGGGCGGATTGGACGACAGGGTTTCCGTGGAGGTGAGCGCCCCCATCCCGCTCTGGGGCAGGGGGAGTCAGAAAGCCGCCGTCATCGAACGGAAGGCCGGTCTCGAGAAGGCCGCAGCCGAGCTCCGCGGCGGCCGCCTCAGGAGTCTCTCACAGGCGCGGAGTCTGCACGCCGAGGCCGGGGCGCTGGCTTCTCAATACCGGCTGGTGAGCGACACACTCCTGGCGCACGCAGAAGACGCCATGAAGTCTGAGCTGTCCGAGTATGAGGCGGGAAGGTCGACCCGGGCCGGCGTGAACGACGTGCGCATGAGTCTGACGGCGCTCCGGACTGAAAAGGCCCTCCTGGCAGTCGAGTTCTTCGTCAAGAAGGCGGAGTTGGAAGCAGTAATTGGACGCATTCTGTAGGCCGGCAGCGCGCTCAAGCGCCGCCGGGGATTGAGGCAGACATGAGACGACTCACACTGCTAGCGGTGGTTCTCGTCGTCGTGGTGTTGGTCGCGGCGATACTGTACATGACATTGGGCAGGTCAACGGAGACTCGCTCGCAGGCGGAAGAACTGTACGTCTGCCCGATGCATCCGCAGATAGTGCAGGATCATCCCGGAGATTGCCCGATTTGCGGTATGAAGCTGGTAAGACAAGCGCCGGCCGCGCCCGACGGCTCCGGGTCTGAGGTGCCGGCGGACAGCGTCGCCCTGGGCGTTTCGTTGAGCCCATCCCAGGAGGTGCTGGCCAACGTGACGGTGATTCCTGCCGAGACGGGCGAGTACAGGTTTAGATCGTCGCTGCCCGGCCGGGTCGTTCCGGTGGAAGGC
>CAZMZP010000083.1:0-26788 GCA_964570935.1 uncultured bacterium | reverse complement strand
GACGACGAAGACAGGGAGAACGAAGGGGACCTGGTGTTCGCGGCGGAGAAGGTCACTCCGGCGGCCATCAACTTCCTGGCCAAGCACGGCAGGGGCCTCATCTGCGTTCCGATGCAGCCGGAGAGGCTGGACGAGCTGGGACTGGGGCCGATGGTGGCGGAGAACACGGCAAAGATGGGCACTCGCTTCACCGTCTCGGTGGATGCGATAGAGAACACGACCACCGGCATCTCCGCGTTCGACAGGGCCCACACGGTGAAGGTGCTGATAGACCCGAGCTCGAGGCCGGAGGACCTGGCCAAGCCGGGTCACATATTTCCGCTCAGGGCCGTGGACGGCGGTGTGCTTCGCAGGGCCGGCCACACGGAGGCAGTCGTCGACCTGATGCGGCTGGCGGGCCTCTACCCGGCCGGCGTGCTATGCGAGATAATGGACGAGGACGGCCAGATGGCCCGGCTGCCGCAGCTCATGGTGATGGCAGCCAGGTTCAAGCTCAAGATAGTGACGATCAAGGACCTCATAGAGTACAGGAGAAAGACCGAGAAGCTCGTCAGGGCAGTGGCCCGGACGAAGCTGCCCACTCACAGCGGAGAGTTCGAGCTCATCCTGTACGAGAGCCTCCCGGAGTTGGACCACCACGTGGCGCTCGTGAAGGGAGACGTGCGGAAGGGCGGGAGCGTGCTGGTCAGAGTGCATTCTCAGTGCCTGACCGGCGACGTGTTCCACTCGCTGAGGTGCGACTGCGGCTCACAGATGGAGAAGGCGCTGGACATGATACAGAAGGAGGGCCGCGGAGTCTTCCTGTACATGCGGCAGGAGGGCAGGGGCATAGGCCTCGCCAACAAGCTCAAGGCCTACGAGCTCCAGGACAGGGGCGCTGACACCGTGGAGGCGAACGTGGAGCTCGGGTTCGCGCCAGACCTCCGCGACTACGGAATTGGCGCGCAGATTCTGGCGGACCTGGGGCTGAAAGAGATCAGGCTGCTCACCAACAACCCCAGGAAGGTGGTGGGTCTGGAAGCGTACGGCCTCAAGATCACCGAGAGAGTGCCAATCGAGGTCGGAGTGCACGCCGCAAACCTGGGCTACCTGACGACGAAGAGAGAGAAGCTGGGCCACATACTGGGACTGGATTCGTGTCCTTCACCATCGAAGGACAGTCGAGTAGGAAAGGAGGAAGCGTAATGTCACCCAACATCTTCAAAGGACAGCTCGACGCGACCGGAAGGCGCTTCGCGCTCGTGGTAAGCAGGTTCAACGAGTTCATCTCCGGGAAGCTCGTCGAGGGCGCGATGGACTGCCTGACGAGGCACGGCTGCTCGGACAAGGCCGTGGACATATACTACGTGCCTGGGTCGTTCGAGATCCCTGCCATGGCCCGGCGGCTGGCGTCGCGGAAGGACAAGAGCCGCTACCACGCCGTGATAGCGCTCGGGGCCATTCTGCGCGGAGACACACCGCACTTCGAGTTCGTGGCCTCCGAAGCGGCGAAGGGCGTGGCGGCCGTGTCGATGGAGACCGGGGTGCCGGTCATATTCGGCGTCATAACGGCGGACAACCTGGAGCAGGCCATAGAACGCGCAGGCGCCAAGGCCGGCAACAAGGGATGGGACGCGGCTATCTCCGCAATCGAGATGGCCAGCCTGTACGAGGCAACGAAGTAGTCCCGCGGCGGAAGTCACGGTTTGAAGACGGGCTCGGCCGACTGGCCGCAACAGACGTCAGTTTGTGACCACCGGCGGGGTCTACGGAGGCCGTGGGGCGCTCGGCCGCAATCCATCCCTTGACGGAGGCGGTCCGGTAGGTTATGAGTGTGAGACAATATGAAACGTAGAGAAGCTAGGGAGCTTGTACTCAGGGTCCTCTACCAGGCTGAGATAGGGGAGTTTGACGTACAGGCCTCGCTCAGACAGGTAGTGGCGGAGATAAAACCGCCCGAACAGGTGGCCGGTTACGCCGCGCTCGTCTTAAAGAACATCGGGGATCACGCGGCCGAGGTGGACGCCGCCATTTCCGCGGTCTCGACGCACTGGCGCATCGAGAGAATGGCGGTCACCGACAGGAACATACTCCGACTCGCGGTGGCCGAAATGCTGTTCTCCGGCGACGTACCTCCTAGAGTCGCGATTGACGAAGCGATCGAGTTGGCGAAGAAGTACGGAGACGAATCCTCGGGGCGGTTCGTGAACGGGATTCTCGACGCGGTCGCCAGGAAGCACAGGGGAGCAGAGCTCTCCAGGGAGGACCAAGGCGGCGGCTGAGGCGCGATTCAGCCCGACGCCCGGACGACATGAGGTGCGCGGTCATATCGGACATCCACGGCAATCTCGAGGCGCTCCAGGCCGTTCTGAAGAAGATCGAGTCGCTGGGGGTGGACAAACTGGTCTGCCTGGGCGACACCGTGGGTTACGGCGCCAACCCGAACGAGTGCGCCGAGCTGGTCCGTGAGAAGACGCACCTGGCCCTGTGCGGAAACCACGACCACGCGGCCGTGGGCGAGACCAGCATTGAGTACTTCAACTCGTACGCCAGAGCGGCCATTCTGTGGACGATGGGAGTGCTCAAGCCGGACTGCCGGGAGTTTCTCAAGGGCCTGCCCTTCACCGGCGCCGTCGACGGCGCCTTTCTCGTGCATTCGACCCCGTCCGAGCCCTCGCGCTGGAACTACGTCTTCGAGGCGCACGAGGCGTTGGACGAGTTCAACGCCTTCCGGGAACGGGTGTGCTTCATCGGGCATTCACATTTCGCGCTGTTTTTCGTCAAGGAAGGCCAATCGTGCAAGGTGGTTCTCCCCAGGACATTCACTCTCGAGAACGACACCAGGTACCTCGTGAACGTCGGAAGCGTGGGCCAGCCCAGGGACGGACTTCCCACGGCGTGCTTCGCGACGTACGACGCATCTGACGGAGTCGTGCAGTTCCACAGGGTCGAGTACGACCTGAGTCTCACCTATCAGAAAATAGTGAAGGCGAGACTTCCCAGATTCCTCGCAGAACGTCTCCTGATGGGCGAATAGCCCGCTCACGCAAGGGCACGAATGAGAGAATCAACCAAACAGCACTGGCGGAACTACTGGCAGGTTCATTCCGACGCCGACGAGCTCTATTCCAACGAGGGCAGGGTCGTGGACGGCATTGTCGCGGCCGGCCCGGTCAAGGGCAAGAGCATGCTGGAAGTGGGGGCGGGTTCGGGGCGAGACAGCATCACGCTGGTCGGAATGGGCGCCAGGGTGTTCGTGCTGGACTACGTCGAGGATTCTCTGTCGGTCGTGAGGAAGGAGGCGTCCAAGTCCGGACTCGAGGTCTTGCCGGTCTGCGGGGACGCGACCAGAATGCCGTTTCGGGACGGCTGTTTTGACGTGGTGTTTCACCAGGGGCTGCTGGAGCACTTCAGGGACCCGAACCCTCTGCTCGAGGAAAACCGCAGAGTGCTCGCGAGGGGAGGCGCCCTGCTGGTGGACGTGCCGCAGAAATACCACGCATACACCCTGGTGAAACACGCACTGATCCCGATGGGCAAGTGGTTCGCCGGTTGGGAGACGGAGTACACCGTGGCGGGCCTGGAACGGCTGGTGGCGTCGCACGGTTTCAGCATAGCGTTTTCCTACGGCGACTGGATGGTCCCGGGGTTCCTGTACCGTTCGCTCAGGTACGGCCTGAGGAAGCTCGGGGTCACCATCCCCAAGTATCCTCCGGGAGTGCCTCTTCTCAGGTCCTTCGGGGATCGGTTCAGACGGTGGTTCCGCCCGAAGCGAGCGGCGTTCTACACGTTCGCGGTGGTCGGGACCGTGGGCATCAAGGACTGACCGACGCCCGGCGGGCGTGGCGCAGGCAGTAGCGCAGTCGGCGGGCGCGCGATTGACCGGCCGGCCGGGCCAAGCACGGGGCGTCGGCACGGGCCGGGTGAGGTGGGAGTGGCGAAACTCAAAGTCCTGGCATTCAACTGGCGCGACATCAAGAACCCTGAGGCGGGCGGGGCCGAGGTTCACCTCCACGAGATAATGCGGGCCCTGGTCAAGCGGGGCCACAGCGTGACCCTGCTTGCCTGCGCCTTCCCTGGAGGCGAGGGTACCGTGACCGTCGATGGCGTCAGGGTCCTCAGGCGGGGGAAATGGTACGCAGCCAACTTCGCCCTTCCCCTGGCGTACCTGAGAGAGCTCCGGTCAGAGAAATTCGACGTCGTGGTCGAGGACATAAACAAGATACCCTTCTACACACCCCTCTTCACGAAGGCCCCTGTGCTGGCCATAGTGCCGCATCTCTTTGGCACTACTGTATTTCAAGAGGCTAGCTTTCCGTTCGCAATGTATGTATATTCCTACGAAAGGCTAATTCCGGCGGTCTACCGCGGCGTCAGGTTTCTGGCCATATCCGAGAGCACGAAACGCGACCTGACTGCCAGGGGCATCGGGCCCGAGCGGGTGTCGGTAGTGGAGTGCGGGCTGGACCACGGCCTGTACAGGCCTCTGCCGGTCCGGAGAGACGACAACCTGATTGTCTACCTGGGCAGGCTGAGGAAGTACAAGTGCGTTCACCTTGTGATACAGGCCATGAAACCCGTCAGGGAACGCGTGCCCGGCGCGCGCCTGGTGGTCGTCGGCGACGGGCCATACCGTAAGAACCTGGAAGCGCTGGCAGCGAGTCTGGGTCTGACGGGCGCGGTGGAGTTCCGCGGCCACGTCTCCCAGGACGAGAAAGTCAGACTCCTTTCCCAGGCCGCAGTCACGGCCAACCCCTCCCCCAAGGAGGGCTGGGGCCTGACGGTTGTGGAGGCGAACGCCTGCGGTGTGCCGGTGGTCGCCAGCAGGAGTCCGGGCCTGGTGGACTCAGTCAGGGACGGGCAGACCGGCTTCCTGGTCGAGCACGGAAGCGTGGAACAACTGGCCGGGAAGCTGGTAGAAATCCTCGTGGACAGGGGGCTGAGAGAGCGCCTGTCTGCCGGGGCGGTGGAGTGGGCGGGGCGGTTCAGCTGGGACACCTGCGGCACCCTTTCCGCGGAATTGATAGAGGAGGTCGCAGGCACGCGGCCGCGAAGAAGTTAAGGCCCCTGCCGGCAGGGGCGGCCGAGACCCTTGTTGGCACACATTGGCATGGGCGGATAGAACGCCATGAACGAACTGAACCAGGAAAAAGTCACCGTCGGAGAATGCCCCGAGAGCGTTTCTCAGCCGGCGGCCGGCTCGTCCCGGCGGAAGCGCATCAAGCACCTTCTCATCGCCGGGAAGCTCTTGGTAAGCCTCACCCTGCTGGGGTTCGTCCTTCACAAGATACAGCCGGGGAATCTCCTCGAATCCCTGGCCAGCATCGACCCCAGGTTCATGGTGGCGGCCGGATTGATCTTCCTGGCCAGCAACATAATGGGAAGCTGGCTCTGGGGGATGCTGCTCAAGTCGCATGGGCTGCGCATACCTTTCTACAGAGTGTGGTCGTTCTACTTCGTGGGGCTCTTCTTCAACAATTTCCTCCCGGCCAACATCGGCGGAGACATCGTGCGCATCTACGACGCGTCTAAGTACTGCAAGGACACCAGTTCCGTGTTCGTGGCGACGTTCATGGACAGGGTTGTCGGCGTGCTGGCCATAAGTTTCCTGGCGGTGGTAGCGTCGGTGTACTGCCTGGACCATTTCCGCATCTTCCTCATCTACCTGACGGTGGTGCTGGGTTTCTGCGGCACGCTGTTTGTCGTGTTCAGCATCCTGGACAGGAGGATTCTGGCGTTTTTCGAGAAGCCGTTCAAGCTGTTGAAAGCCTTCGACCTGGAACGGAGGGTCGAGAAGCTGTTCGACCAGCTCCACGCTTACAGGGAGAAGCTGCCGCTCCTGTTCGGAGTCATCCTGATAGCGATCGCCATCCAGGTGATGCGGGTGTACGTTCACTACCTCGTCGCGCGGTCTCTGGGCATATCCATTTCGCCCGCATACTTCTTCCTTTTCGTGCCGGTGCTGGCGGTCCTCACCGCGCTCCCGATTTCCATCAACGGATTGGGCGTCAGGGAAGGAGCAGGGGTGGTGCTGTTCGGACTGGCCGGAGTGCCCGGCCACGACGCGTTTTCGATAGAGTTCATGACGTATCTCGTGAGCGTTCTGATAAGTCTGAGCGGAGGAGTGATATTCCTTTCCAGGGGGCCCCTGGAGCTACTCAGGAGACGGATCAGTCGGGCCGGTTCTCCTTCTCGGGCAGCGGGAGAAACCGACTGGAGGAAATAGATGCACACCGAAACCAAGAAAGACTGGCTCGTGGCGCTGATGTTGTTCGCAATCGTGCTCGTCGCGTACGTCGAGACCATGGCCCTCACGACTCCGTTCTGGGACGGCGGTGAGTTCATCGCGACGAGTTACATCCTGGGAGTCCCTCATCCGCCCGGAACACCGCTCTACGTCCTGGTAGGCCGGCTCTTCTGCCTGTTTCCGGTCGCCAGCGTCGCCGCGCGGGTCAACTTCATGTCGGCGCTGGCAAGCGCGCTGGCCGTGCTCTTCACTTTTCTCGTCACGGTCAAGCTGTCCAAGATGAGCTTCAAGCTTCAGGGATGGAGGGCGTGGGTGCCCGGACTGGTCGCCGGTCTCTTCATGGCATTCTCGAACACGTTCTGGGAGAACGCCACCGAGGCGGAGGTGTACGCCGTGAGCAGCTTCGTCATGGTGCTGACGTTCTGGATGGGCCTGCGCTGGATGGAAGTGTTCGACAAGGACCATTCGGACAAGGCGCTTCTGGGCATGGCTTATCTCCTGAGTCTGTGCGTCGGCATACACCTGGGCACTTTGATAGTGGTGCCCGGCCTTCTGGTCCTCGTGCTGCTCACCGACTGGCGCACCGCTCTCAAGCCCAAGCTGCTGGCCATCGCGGCCGTGCTGTTCGTGCTGGGAGTCAGCGTGCATCTGTACCTGCTCATCAGGGCCAACCTGAACCCGGCCATCAACGAGGCCTCCCCGAAGACGTGGAATGACCTCTGGCTGGTGCTAAAGCGCGACCAGTACAAGCCCGGGAGCATCTTTGTCAGAAGGGCGACGTTCGGATTCCAGTTCGGAATGTTCTGGGACTATTTCGCCAATCAGTTCACGATGTGGGGAGGCAAGCTGGAGGGGGTGGGGAAGTACATTCCGTTCCTCCTGGCCCTGGTAGGCGCCTACTACCACGCAGTGTTCAACAGGCGGACGTTCGCCGCGCTCCTGACGGTATTCGTGATCTGCAGCCTGGGGCTCATCATCTATCTCAACTTCACTGACCACGAGGTGCGCGAGCGAGACTACTTCTACGTCGCCGCCTTCCACTTCTTCACGATTTGGATGGGGCTCGGCGCGGCCGGCATCATCCACAAGACGATGAAAGCCACGAAGCACCTGCTGAAGGCCCAGTGGCCGGTCACCGCGGGCCTGTCGTGCCTCCTGCTGGCGGCCGCCGTCCTGCCGTATTTCCATTTCCATTTCTACCATGACAGGACCGAGGACAGGGTGGCCAGGAACTTCGGGTACAACATGCTGGCTCCGCTGGAGAAGAACGCCGTCCTCTTGACCAACGGCGACAACGACACTTTTCCACTCTGGTACATCCAGGAAGTCGAGGGCTTCAGGAAGGACGTGCGCGTCGCGAACCTGAGTCTCATGCGGACCAACTGGTACATCAAACAGCTGAAGGCCTACGAGCCCAGAGTCCCGCTCTCCCTGTCCGAAAGCGCCATCGACAAGCTGGGACCGTTCCGCGACAGGGAAGGGAGGGTCTGGCAGACCAACCAGTACGTGGTGTACGACATGATCGGCGCGAACAACTGGCAGAAACCGCTCTACATCGCGGTGACCGTGCCGGACCAGATGGGGCTCGAGAGAAGACTTGTACTGGAAGGCCTCATCTTTAGGGTGGACTCCGCCGAAGTGGGCATGCGGATAGACGAAGAGAGAATGAGCAAGGCAATGTTCGAGACGTACGATTGGGGCGGGGTGCTCAAGCCCGACGGCACGACTGACAACAGCTTCTACAAGGACTTGAACTGCACCAGGCTGATCCAGAACTACGCCGCGACTCACTTTACCTTCGCGTACTGGTACCGGCAGACCGGCAGGATGGACAAGGCCGTAGAGCTGATGGAGAGATCCATGGCGATATCTCCCCAATTCGTGGACGCCGCGCGCGCACTGGGAGACTTCTACGTGGAGGCGGGCCGCCTCGACAAGGCGGAGCCGTTCTACAAAGGTCTTCTGGCTCAGTACCCGGCTGACCCCGAGGTCCGGTTCCAGCTGGGAAGGATCCACGCCACTGCAAACAAGCTGGACCTGGCGGTCGAGGATTTCAGACGGGCCATCGAGCTGGACCGCTCTTACAGGTACGCCTACCTGGCTCTGGCCGACGTGTACACCAAGATGGGCAGGCTGCCCGAGCGCGAGGCGGTCCTTAGAGCCTGGCTCCAGATACAGCCGGACGACGCCGTGGTCAGGGAGTACCTGGAAAGAAACGGCGGCGCGCAATGAGAGGTCCCGAGATGGAGATTTCAGCTGTCGTACCTGTCTTCAATGAGGCCCAGAGTCTGGAAGAGCTCCACCGTCGCCTGGGCGACGCTCTGCGGAGCGTGTCGGAAGACTACGAGATCATTTTCGTGGACGACGGAAGCACGGACGGTTCGTTCGGCGCGCTCAAGGCCATTCAGGCCCGGGACGCCCGCGTTCGGGTCTTGAGCTTCCGCAGGAACTTCGGCAAGTCCGCAGCGCTGGCCGTGGGGTTCGGCGAGTCGACCGGCCGCCTCGTGGCGACGCTGGATTCGGACCTGCAGGACGACCCCGCTCAAATTCCGCTTCTGATAGAGAAGCTCAACGAGGGCTTCGACGTGGTGTCGGGCTGGAAAAAGGACCGGAAGGACCCCATCTCGAAGACCGTTCCGTCGCGAGTGTTCAACTTCCTGGTATCCAGGATGACGGGCGTGCGAATACACGACGTCAACTGCGGCCTTAAAGTCTACAGGGGCGAGGTGGCCAGGGGCGTGGACCTCTACGGCGAGCTTCACCGTTTCATCCCTGTCCTGGCGCACTGGTCCGGATACAGGGTGTCCGAAAGGGTGGTCGTGCATCATCCGCGGAAACACGGCAGGAGCAAGTTCGGCGGCGGACGCTTCATAAACGGATTCCTGGACCTCCTCACTGTGATGTTCCTTTCGGCGCACGAGTCGAACCCCCTCCATCTGTTCGGAAGACTGGGGCTCTTCTTCTTCGTTACGGGTTTCGTGATGAACCTGGTCTTCCTGGGCCAGTGGGCCTTCGGGCAGCCGCTGCGCGTGAGGCCGCTCATGCTGTTCGCGGTGGTCCTCGTGATACTGGGCATTCAGTTCATTTCCATGGGGCTCCTGGGCGAAATGGTGGCCAGGACCGGCAAACGCAAGGAATACGCGGTCAAGGCCAGGCTCGGCTTCACGGAAGAGCCTGAGGAGCGTGGATGAAGGCCCTGGTGCTTGCCGGGGGCGAGGGCCTGAGGCTTAAACCCCTGCTGGGGCCGCTGCCCAAGTGCCTGGCGCCGGTACAGGGCCGGCCGTTCATCGAGTGGCAGATAGAGCTCCTCAAAGAGCACGGCTTCAGGGAATTCGTCCTGTGCGTCGGGGTCGGAGCGCAGGCCGTCAGAGAGCTGCTCGGAGACGGAAGCCGGCTCGACGTGGCCGTACAGTACTCGTTCGAGGAGACGGCGCTCGGGACGGGAGGGGCGATAAGGAACGCCTCGGGCTTCCTGGCGGGCAGATTCCTGTGCGCCAACGGAGACACCCTGGCCGAGTTCTCTCTCTCCGAAATGGAGTCTCGTCACGAGGCCCTGGGCGCCCGGGTGAGCGTCCTTTGCAGGGTGGCGGCCGACGCGACGGGGAAAGGCACTCTGGTGGTCGGTGAGAGGGGCCGGATACTGCGCTTCGACGAGAAGACCGCGGCGGGCGCCTCCGGGCTCATAAACTGCGGGTTCTACCTGATGGAGAAGGACGTGCTGGACTGCGTGGCTCCCGGGCGGCCGGTGTCCCTGGAGAAGGAGACCTTCCCCCGGCTTCTGGAAAGCGGAGCGGCGCTCGCGGCCTGCGAGACCTCGGGCGCGTTCGTGGACATCGGAACCCCGGAAGAATACGCGCGCGTGAAACACGGGGGATGGAGATAAATGAAGAGGGTGACGTACAGGAGCAGGGCTCCACTAAGGATCAGCTTCTGCGGCGGAGGCACGGACGTCTCTCCGTATCCCGAGGAAAGGGGAGGGATGGTCCTGAGCGCCACCATAAACAAGTACGCCTACGCGTCCCTCATCCCGAGGCGCGACGCCAGGGTCAAGATCACTTCCCTGGACTACGACGTCGTGGCCAAGTACGAGCACTCGAAGAAGGTCAAGTTCGACGGCGAGCTTGACCTGGTCAAGGCCGTCATAAAGAGAATGGGCGGGAGTTCCGGCCTCGACCTCTTTGTGCACAGCGACGCGCCGCCGGGGTCGGGCCTGGGGTCGTCCTCGACGCTCGTGGTCGCGCTGATAGGGGCGTTCAAAGAATGGCTGAAGAGGCCGCTGACGGACTACGAGATCGCGGAGCTGGCGTATAGGATTGAGCGAGTAGACCTCAAGATAGCCGGAGGACGGCAGGATCAGTACGCGGCCACCTTCGGGGGCTTCAATTTCATCGAGTTCACCGGCGACACCACCGTCGTCAACCCGCTGCGTATAAAGCCCTCCATCCTGAACGAGCTGGAATACAGGCTGCTCCTCTGCTACACCGGGCAGACCAGGCTCTCGGCCGGGATACTCAAGAGGCAGATCGATTCGTACGTCACGAGAAGGACCGGAGTCGTGAAGGCGCTCGACGGCCTCAAGGCCGACACCGTGCGTATGAAGAACGCCCTCCTCCTCGGGAAGCTGGACGCGCTCGGGGAGCTCCTCCACGAGGCCTGGCTCAGGAAGAAGAAACTGGACCGCGAGATCTCCAGCCCCAGGATAGACGAGCTCTACGCCGTAGCCCGCAGGAACGGGGCCGTGGGAGGGAAGATACTGGGAGCCGGGGGAGGAGGCTACCTGCTGGTTCTCTGCAGATTCGACAGGAAGCACATCGTGGCGGAGAAGCTCGAGAAAGCGGGCGGCCAGATCGTGGAGTTCGGGTTCGAGTTCAGGGGGCTCGACACCTGGAAGGCCGACTAGGCCGGTGCGCGGCGCCGGGATGAAGGAGGTCCCTTGCCCCAGAAGCTCAGGTTCTGCATCCTCGGTCCGGCTCACCCCCTCAGGGGCGGCATCGCCCAGTATCTCGCCATCCTGTATTCGCTTCTGAAGCAAGACCACGAAGTGTCGTTCGTCTCGTTCAAGAGACAGTACCCGTCGTTTCTTTTTCCGGGAAAGACGCAGCTCGACCCCGGACCGGCGAGGATAGACGTCCGGCCACGGGCCCTCATGGACTCCATCAACCCCGTGAGCTGGTTCGCGACGTTCAACCACGTGCGGAAATTCCGGCCGCACGTCCTGGTGTTCAAGTGGTGGACGCCGTTTTTCGGCCCCTGCTACGCCACGATTTCGTTTCTGGCCAGGAAATTCGCGGGCGCGCGGGTGCTGTTCATATGCGACAACGTCGTGCCGCACGAGCGGCGCGTGGTGGACAATCTCCTCACAAGAATAGCATTCTCACAGGTGGACTACTTCGTGACCCTGTCTCATTCCGTGATGGAAGACTTGATGCGGATTCGGGCCGCCTCGAACGCGGTGGAAGTGGCCCATCCCAGCTACGTGTACTTCACGTTCAGCAGGGTCGAACCCCGGGAGGCCAAGAAAAGACTGGGGCTCGACGGCCGCGCCGTGCTCTTCTTCGGCTACGTCAGGCCGTACAAGGGCGTCCACAACCTGTTGGACGCGTTCGCCAGGGTGAGCGCCGCGCTGGACGCCACGCTCGTCGTGGTGGGGGAGTTCTACGAGCCTTCGAGGCCGTACGTGGAGCACATCGAACGGCTGGGGCTGGGCAAGAAAGTGAGACTGGTGGACAGGTACGTGAGCGACGAGGAGGTGGGCCTGTACTTCTCGGCCGCCGACGTGGCCGTCCTGCCGTACTCGTCGGCCACGCAGAGCGGGGTGGTGCAGGTGGCGTTCGCCTTCGACACGCCCGTCATCTCCACGGCGGTGGGCGGGATTCCGGAAGTGGTCAAGGACGGAGTGAACGGACTCCTGGTCCCGCCGAACGACCCCGAAGCCCTGGCCGCGGCGATGCTCAAGTACTTCGAAGAGGGGCTGGCGGAGAAGTTCGCCGCGAACATACGCGCGGGCAGTGAGTCATTCTCGTGGAAACCACTTGTAGAGACTCTGGAGCGCTTTGGCTCCGAGGTGGAGAGGAGCTGGGCAAAATGACGAAGCCGAGATGGCTGGGTCTAACGGTGTTTCTCTTCTTTCTCAGCGTCTACCTGCTCACGACCGGCGGCGGGATCGTCTCGAGCGACGGCAACACGATGTTTCTGCTGACGGCCGGCATCGTCGAGCAGGGCACCATCTCGATCCCTTACGGCAACGGCTATCCCGGGCCCGACGGCAAGCTGTATCCCAAGGCGGGCATCGGACAGGCGGTGCTTGCGGCGCCGTTCTACATGCTGGCGCGCGCTGTGTACAACGCCTCCGGCTTCAGTGAAACGGAGAGGGGTTACGTGCTCAGGTTCGTGACCTCCACGCTGGAGCCGTTCGCGGCGGCCGTGGCGGTGCTGCTGCTTCTGTACGTGTGCTTCTGCCTGGGCTACGGCGTGAGGACGTCCCTGGCGCTCACTCTGGCCTTCGGGCTCACGACGCCTGTGTGGGTTTACTCCAAGAGTTTTCTGACCGAGCCCATTACCACGGCGCTCGTCCTGGGCGCGGTCCTGTCGCTGCTCACGTTCAAGAGGAGCGGGAGACGGCGGCATCTGTTTCTGGGGGGTCTCTGCGCCGCCGCATGCGTCCTGACGAAATACGCGATGGTCCTGGCCGTGGCGCCCATAATCGTGTTCTTCGCCTGGTCCTGCCTTCCCATGAAGCATCGTTCGTCGGAGCTGAGCGCCCTGTCGTTCATGACCCGGGTCCTGGCCTTCGGGACTCCGCTCGTTCTCGGTGTGGTGGCGGCCTTCTGGTACAACCAGGCCAGGTTCGGCAGCATCTTCGCCACCGGTTACGGGGCGGAGACCTCCGTGGAGGGATTCGGCACGCCGCTTCTGGTGGGACTGTACGGCCAGCTTTTCAGCTCGGGCAAGAGCATCTTCCTTTACGCGCCGGTCCTGGCGGCTTGCTGGGCGGGGTTCGCCCATTTCAGAAGGAAATTCGGGTCGGAGGCGCTCCTCTTCCTGTCCATATTCGTGATCAACCTGCTCTTCTATTCCAAGTTCCTTTCGTGGGCCGGTGACGGCAGCTGGGGGCCGCGCTACGTGATTCCGTTCGTGCCGCTGCTCCTGGTCCCGGTGGGAAGCCTGCTTTCCAGCGAGCACGCCGGACGACTCGTCTGGGGCACGTTCTTGTTCCTGGCGCTGGTCGGGTTCGCGGTCCAGCTCGGGGGAGTGGGGATATACTTCGGAAGCTATCTGAGGGAAGTGGGCGAGTATCCGTACACGCGCGAGTTCACGGACCCGCTGTTCCTGTCCAAGTCGCATTTCGTGCCCAACTACTCGCCCGTGCTCGGTCACTGGAGGATGCTGGCCAGGAACTTGCGGCTCCACGCGAAGGGCGAAATGCCTTCCGTGCCGGTCTACTCGTACGAAGGCAAGGAGGCCCGGCTGCCGCTGGACGAGGCCAGCCGCAAGGAGCTGCTCACGGGGCTGGACTTCTGGTTCACGTACCTCCGGTACTCCGGGAAGTGGAAAATTCAATACTGGGCGGTGGTGGCCGCCCTGGGGCTGGTCGGCACGGTGTCGGGCTGGCTGGCGTTCAGGAATCTGTCGCTGCGAAGGCAGGCCGCCACATGACGTCGGCCGGCGGTTGGAACATGCGCAAGGTCTCCGCGATAGTAGTCAACTGGAACGCGCGCGAAGACACTCGTGAGTGCCTCGCGTCACTCGTTCGCTCGACTCATCGGGAGCTCGAGACCATACTGATTGACAACGCTTCCGCCGACGGCTCGGTGGACTATCTGAAAGGCCTGTTCCCGGCCACCGTCTTCGTGAGCAACGCGACGAACGAAGGTTTCGCCCGGGCAAGCAACGCGGGAATGAGGCTGGCGCTGGACCGGGGGGCGGATTACGTGTTTCTGTTCAACAACGACGCCGTGGCGGACGAGCGTGCGGTGGAGCGGCTGGTGGCTGCCATGGAGGAATCGCCCGAAATCGGACTCGCCGGCGCCAAGATATTCTATTTCTCCAGGAAGGACACCATCTGGTCGGCGGGCGGTGAAGTCGACTTCTGGAAGGGCATGACGCGTCATCGCGGCATACGAAAACCGGACTCCCCGGCCTTCTCGGAACGGGCGGACGTGGACTATCTCACCGGCTGCGCCCTGATGGCCAGGAGGGAGCTCGTTGAGAAAGTGGGGATGCTGGACACCTCGTACCGGATGTACGGAGAGGACGCGGACTGGTGCCTCCGGGCCGGAAGAGCCGGTTACAGAGTGGTGTACGTTCCGGACGCTTTGGCCTGGCACAAGGTCTCTCTGTCGTCGGGCGGGGAGTTCTCCCCGTCCAAGGTCTACAACAAGACGATGAGCAACGTTCTCCTCTTCTCCAGGCACGCCAGGCCGTACCACTGGCTCACGATCCCGTTCTTCGGCGCAGGGTATCTGGTATGGTTGTTCGTAAAGGGGCTCGCGAAGGGCGACCTCAAGCTGCCCGGGGCCGTGTTCAGGGCGTTGACGGACATGTTGAGACCGGGCCGCGGCGCGGAACGGGGCGGCCGGCCGCCGCGGCGCTGACGTCGGGAGGCGGGACAGTCACATGGAGACTCTTTCGCGGATACAAAGGAAAGAGACGGAAGAGCCGCTCTTCATCGAGGAAGTGCTTGACGCGCTTCCTTCCGGGGCCGCAGTCCTGGACGCCGGATGCGGCGCGGGGAGCTTTGCTCACGCGAGATTCCCTTCGCTTTGCGTGGTGTCTCTGGACGTGAAGACGCCCAAGTCGCTGCGCACCGGGCCTGACGGTGCGGCCGGCGGCGCCGACCCGCGGGGCCGGGACGCTTCGCCCAGGAATTTCGTTCTGGGCGACGTGGAGCGCCTGCCGTTCGCGGCCTCCGCGTTTGAATTCGTGGTGCTCAACTACGTCCTGGAACACCTCTCTGACGCGGAGATGGCGGTGGCCGAGGCGGCCCGAGTAATGAGGCCGGGAGGTTTCCTGTACGCCGCCCTGCCCAACTCGCGCTCGTTTGACGACAGGTTCTACAGATTCGCGGGATACTTCGCGAAGTACTTTCTCTTGAAGTTCCGGAAGAGGCTTGAGCATCAGCAGCGTTTCGATTTCCTGTCGCTCAACGAGACTTTCTACGCGGCGGGGTTCAGACTGCGCTCTTTCGCGGAGTGCCCGTCCGGCTACACGTGGATGAACGACCCGCGAATACGAAGATGGCACTTCGGCTTCCTGAGAGCGCTCACGTGCCTCAAGCGGACGCTGGGCATGGACCTTTTCCGTGGCAGCAACTACCTCGCCCTGTACAAATACGCCGGCCCGAACGGGCTGAGGCGCGTGACGCACGTGTGCGCGGTCTGCGGGATGCCGCTCGTCAGGGAAGGAGAGGTGGCCCAGACCGGCTGGCTGTGTCCTTACTGCGGAGCCGCGAACTTCCACGGGTAGTGAGCCGGCTCGGCGACCGCGGGTAGACGGAATGGATCTTGTAGTACTGTCCGAAGTCAAGTGGAACTACATGAGGACGCGGAAGCGTTTCCTCATCACGCAGTTTCCCAGAGACTGGCGCGTCTTCTTCTTCGAGCCCATCAGCTCCACGGTCGGGAACAACTTCCGGCCGAGGCGCGACGGCAACGTGCTCTACCTGAGCACCCCGGTGCTCAAGCCTCACACCGAGAGCCGGGTCTACAACAGGCTCATACGGCACCGGACGGCGCGGAATCTACTGGGCGCCTTAACCGCCCTGTGGGTCAGGGCCGCGATGGCGCTGATGGGAGTGAAGAGCGGCGCTCCGGTGCTAATCTCAAACATCTACTTTGCTCCGGTCGTGGAGGACCTTTCCTCCAGTTTCGTGTTGTATGACTGCAACGACGACCCGACAGTGTTTCCGGGAGTGCCCGAGTGGTCCCGCGAGTGCTTCCAGCGCCTATGTCGGAGGGCGGACGTCGTCGTGGCCTGCTCCGAGGGCCTCGCTGCGCGCGTCTTGGCGGCCTGCGGCAAGAAAGCGGTCGTGATAGGAAACGGCGTGGACTACGAGCTTTTCTCCAGGGACGTCGCGGCTTCCCAAATCCCGGAAGACGTGGGGCGACTGAAGCAGCCCGTCGTGGGCTACACCGGCGCGATAAAGGAGTGGTTTGACTTCGCGCTCGTGAACGACACTGCGGACGCGGTCGGGGACGGCTCCCTGGCCTTGATAGGGCCGGTGGCGCCGGGCGTGAAGCGTGAAGCGGAGGAGCTCTCGCGCAGGCGGCCGAACGTGCACTGCCTGGGGGAGAAGGCGTACGAGTCTCTTCCGCTCTATCTGGCCGCCATGAGCGTCTGCCTGATTCCGTTCAAGGAAGAGCCGCTCACTTCGGTGCTCAATCCCAACAAGCTGTACGAATACTTCGCCGCCGGGAAGACCGTGGTGAGCCTCAGGTACTCCGAGGACATGGCCGGGCACGAGAACTTGATGTATCTTGTTAGAGAAAAGTCCCAATTCGCTGAAACAGTGAGAGTTGCGCTTGGTCGCAGAATCGACCCTGCCGCGCTCAAGAACGCGGCTCGCGAGAACAGCTGGGCCAGCAAGTCGCGGCAGATGGCGGAGCTCCTCCAGCGGCGCCGGACAAACGCCTCCCGAGGCTGAAGGCCGGCGGACGCGGAGTTTCCCGCTTTGAAAACACCGGGGCCTGATGTAGATTTACAGATTCGAAGGATGGGTTATGTCGAAGAAGAAACACAGGGACAAAAGAGAAGGCCACGAGCACGGGCGCGGGAGGGCCGAGCGCAGGGACCGCAAGGAGCGGGGTGAGCGCGCGGGTTGGCCGCTGGCCAACCGGCCTGCTCTTCTCGTCAGCATCATCCTGGTGGCGATCCTGGCCGTGCTTTTCCACCAACTTGTGTTCTCCGGGAAGGTCCTGGTGTCGGCGGACGCAGTAGCGCCGATGGGCTTCGCCGCGGCGGCGCAGGAGAGCATGAAGGAAGGCGGTCCTTACCCGCTGTGGAACCCCTATGTGTTCCTGGGAATGCCGTCCTTCGGGAGCCTCACCTACAATCCGTACGTGTACTTCCCGGACCTCATCCTGCTGGGCATCCACAAAGTGCTGCCTTTCCTGCCGCCGATGACGTGGTTACTGCTCTACTACTTCGTGGCCGGGTTGTTCGTGTTCCTGCTCTTCAAGGAGACGGGTCTCTCGCTGGAGGCGGGGCTGTTCGCCGGCGTCGCCTTCATGCTGACGCCGAACCTCGTGGCCGTGGGTGCCTTCGGGCACGGCAGCAAGCTCGTCAACTGCGCATTCATACCGGTCATCATGCTCCTGACGGTGCGGCTCCTGAGGCGCGGCGACGCGCTGTCTTTCGGCCTTCTGGCCCTGTGCGGCGGCCTGCAGCTGCTGAGGGCGCACGTTCAGATCGTCTATTACACGTGGCTTGCGGTGGGGCTTTACTGCCTGCTTTTCCTGGCCATGAAGTCCGCGGAAGCTCCGGCCGTGAAGACGAGGGTGACGAGAGTCGTCTGCGTCGGGCTGGCCCTGGCCGTGGCTCTGGCCTTCGGTTCGTTGCTGTACCTGCCAGTGCACGACTACAGCGCATACTCCAGCAGGGGCGCCGTGGCAGGCGGAGGCATGGAGTTCGGCCGGGCGACCGACTGGTCGTTCAGTCCGGTCGAGATGATGACGTTTCTGGTCCCTTCGTGGCTGGGGTTCGGCGGCGCCACCTACTGGGGCAGCATGCCGTTCACCGACTATCCGAACTACATGGGAATACTACCGCTGTTCCTTGCCTTCCTCGGGTTGGTCTGCGTGCGGAAGAGGGAAGTGCTGTTTTTCCTTCTGCTCGGGCTACTGTCGCTGCTCGTGTCCTTCGGCAAGCACTTCGAGCCCCTGTACCGTCTGCTGTACGAGGGGCTGCCTTACTTCAACAAGTTCCGCGTGCCGGTGATGATACTCGTCCTGACGCAGTTCTCCGTTGCCGCTCTGGCGGCCTACGGCATCGCCGCGGTGCTCCGTGCGAGGCGCGCGGCCCAGGTAGGCGGCTGGTTGGA
Source organism: uncultured bacterium (assembly GCA_964570935.1). Classification (GTDB taxonomy): domain Bacteria; phylum Eisenbacteria; class RBG-16-71-46; order JAFGJU01; family JAFGJU01; genus JAFGJU01. The sequence continues at coordinate 8,525 of CAZMZP010000083.1, read as the reverse complement.
ACGCGCGGCCCTGTGGCTGGGGTGCGGGTTCCTGGCAGTCTGGCTCGTCTGGCTGGTGTTCGGCGGAAGCATCTCGTCGTGGTACGAGGGCATGGTGATTGACGCTTTGCAGGCCAAGGCGCTGGCCAGGAACGCGGCTGGTTTCTCTGCTTCGGCCGCGGCAGGGAGCGCCCAACGGTGCTTCGACATGGTGAAGCAGGACGTCCTGATTCTGGGCCTTATCGGGTTCGCCGGCTTCATGGCCGTGTACCTCTATCTGAAGCGCAAGATGTCGGCCGTTCTTCTGGCGGTCATCCTGGTCTCTCTAACGCTGGTGGACCTCTGGCGCGTCGACGCGCGAATACTCGGTCCCATGGTGGGCGAGCGCTCGTCCGCGTCCACGGAGAGTCTCAAGGACGACGTGACGGAATTTCTGCAGAAAGACGAATCCCTCTATCGCATCTTCCCGATGGGCCGCGAGTTCAGCGAGAACCGATTTGCAGCTTTCCGGATCTTCAGCGTGGGCGGATACCACGCCGCCAAGCCGAGTCTGTACGAGGAATTCCACGCCTCGGTCCTGAACGCCGGGCGGATCACCCCGGCGGTCCTGGCGATGCTCAACGTCAAGTACGTCATCTTTCCCCAGTACGTGTCTGTGGGAGATCTTATGAGTCTGGCCTACGACGGCTCGCTAAAGGTGTATGAGTTCAAGGCTCTGCTTCCCCGGGTGTTCCTGGTCGACAGCGTCCTGGTCATGGGCAGCGGCCAGGCCGTCCTGGACTCAATAACTTCCGCCAGCTTTGACCCCTCGCGCACTGCGCTGGTGCTCGAGCCGGTGCCCTCGCCGACCGTGACGGCTCAGGGCTCCTCGGCCACGATCGTCTCCTACGGGTTGAACGAGATCGAAGTGGAAGCGAGTATCGCCGCTCCCTGCTTCCTGGTCCTGAGCGAGCTCTACTATCCGGACTGGAAGGCCGAAGTAGACGGCGCCCGGGCTCAGATCTTCCGCACGGATTTCCTCCTGAGGGGGCTCCCACTCGGGCCCGGCGCACACAAGATAAGATTCTTCTACGAGTCCCGCTCGCTGAGGACGGGTACGCTCCTCACCGCTGCGGCCTCGGTCGTCATACTGGGTTGTATGGTCCCGTCTGCACTCAGGCTCGTCCGGAGGAGAAAACGTGAAGTCACTCGTCATAGTGCCGACGTACAATGAACGGGCGAACGTACAGGCGCTCATCCCCCAGGTGCTCAGCCTGCCGCTGGACGTGGAAGTCCTGATCGTAGACGACAACTCTCCCGACGGCACCGGCAAGGTGGTCGCGGAAATGGCAGCCGGGGACGGCCGAGTTCATCTCCTCAGCAGACAGGCCAAGCTCGGCCTCGGGTCGGCGTACGTGGCCGGGTTTAAGTACGCCCTGTCCAGGCCCGAGATAGAGTACGTGTTCGAGATGGACGCCGACTTCTCGCACGACCCCGCCACGATACCCAGTTTCCTCGAGGCCATAAAGGACTGCGATGTCGTCCTGGGTTCCCGGTATCTGCGGGGCGTAACCGTGGTCAACTGGCCGCTCAGCCGCCTGATACTCAGCTATTCGGCCAACCTTTACACCAGGATCATAACCGGCCTGCCGGTGCACGACGCCACCGGAGGGTTCAAGTGCTTCAGGAGGCGGGCGCTCGAGAGCATAGACCTGGACGGCGTCGGCTCGGACGGGTATTCGTTCCAGATAGAGATGAGCTTCAAGTGCTGGAAGAAGGGCTTCCGCATCAAGGAAATACCCATCACTTTCGTCGACAGGCGCGTCGGGACCTCCAAGATGTCGCACAAGATCATCTGGGAGGCCGTGTGGCTGGTGTGGAAACTCAGACTTCAAGGCCTCTTCTGGACGAACAGCACCGGGAGCGCCAGGTGAGCCAGGTTTCCGCCGTCGTCGTGAACTTCAGGACCGAGGAGTTCCTCCGGCCGTGTTTGGAGTCGCTGCGCGCCTCCACCTCCCTGGACCTGGACGTCGTAGTCGTCGACAACTCCAGCGGCGGCGGCGCGAAAGAAATACTCGCCGCCTGCTGTCCTCACGCGAAGCTCATCGAGAACCCCAGGAACGTGGGATACGCGCGCGCCGTGAACCAGGGCCTGGCCGCCTCGAATTCCGAATTCGTGTTCATAGTCAATCCCGACACGGTGGCCGAGCCCGGCTCGCTGGACCGCCTGCTGGACCTCGCTCGGAGCGTCCCCGAGGCGGGCATCGTGGCGCCGAAACTCCTCAACCCCGACGGCACGGTCCAGATGTCGTGCAGGCGCTTCTACACGCTCAGGACCATCGTCCTCCGTCGCACGTTCCTGGGCAGAGTCTTCAAGGACAGCCCTTCTGTCAGACGGCACCTGATGCTCGACTGGGATCACAATTCCACCGCCGAGGTGGACTGGGTGATAGGCGCGGCCTTGCTGGTGAGGAGGGCCGCGGTCGCCGAGGTCGGACCGATGGACGAGAGGTTCTTTCTGTACTTCGAAGACGTGGACTGGTGCTACAGGATGCACGCGGCCGGATGGAAGGTTTACTACTGCCCGGCGGGCAAACTCGTGCACCATTACAGAAGGCAAAGCGCCCAGGCCCGGTTCGGAAGGGCGAAGAGAGCGCACCTCGAAAGCTGGCTCAGGTTCTCCGAGAAATGGAGTCTCGTCCTGTATCTTCTGAAGAGAAACAGGGGCTCCGTCTCCAAGGTCGTGCTGGTCGGCGCGGACGCGGGCGCTCTGTGTCTGGCGTTCTACCTGGCATACGCGGCCCGGACCAATCTGGAGACGGTCCTGGCGAAACCCACGCCTTCGTTTCAAGTCTACGGCAGCTTCATGGCGCTGGCGGTCCTGGTGGGAATCGGAGCGCTGGCGTACGCGGGCCTCTACGGCAGGCGCAAGGCCGATGACACCGTCGACCTCCTGTTCGACGTCTCCAGGGCGATGATGCTCACGAGCGTGGTGCTGATGGCCAGCACCTTCCTTCTGTACGTGAAGATCTATTCGAGAGCCGTGGTCCTGATGTTCCTTCCCATCTCAATGGTCATTCTGACCGTCGAGCGCGCGGCCTTCCGTTACGCGCAGAGGCGGCTGGCACTCACGAAAGTGAACGCCAGGCGGGTCCTGGTGCTGGGCTCCGGAGAAGTGGCGGACCGGGCGAGGGAGGCCATACTGAGAGGCGCGCACGAAGGCCTGGAGCTGGCCGGCTTCATCGACACGGCCGAGCTGTTTCGTTCGGAGCCGGCAGGCCAACCGGTGGCCCCGGGAGGAGCCGGCGCCGGCCGAATAGTGCGCCTGGCGCACGCACAGAGGGCGGGCGAAATCGTCCTGGCCGACACGCCTCTCAAGATGCGCGCGATGTGGCCCCTGGTGTCGGAGCTCTCTGGTCAGGGGTTTCAGGTAGCGGTGGCGAGCGAACTGGGCGAGCTACTGACAGAGGGAGACAGGGTGGAAGAGAGCGGTGGGTTCAGCTTTGTTTCGCTCAAGAAGCGGAATGTTCCGGGAGGTCCGGTAAAGGCAGTGACCGAGTTCGTGGTGGCCCTGCTGGGTGCGGCCGTGTACGCAATCCCGGTTGCGCTGGCGTCCGCCGGACTTGCGGCAGCCGGCCGGAGGCCGGTGATGGTGAAGGAGTACATACGGGGTGCGGGCGGCCGTAAGACCGGTGTGTGGCATCTGAACTGCGCACCCGGCTCCGGTCCTGGAGCCCTTCTTCGAAAGAGTGGTATCTGCTGGGCTCCACTGCTGGCGTCGGTCGTCTCCGGTCGGGTCGCGCTGGTCGGCGTCCGGCCGCGGCCGTACGAGGCCGGACGTCAGTCAGAGGGCGGGCAAGGCGGTGGGACCGGCGGTAAGGCCGCGCTGGCGGACGGAGGGCCGGGTGGAGTCATGCGGGGTACCAAACCCGGCGTTTTCGGGCTCTGGAAAGTGGCCGTGGACCTCGAAGGGGCGGAGCATCGCGACAACGAGTACCTGGCCAGCTGGTCCTTCTCTCTGGACCTAAAGACGTTCATCAGGTGTGCTCTAAAGAGGGAGTGAGGGGCGGCGCCCGCCCGGCCGGGCAGGCGGGAGCGCACGTGCGCCGACAACTTCGCAGGGAGGAGTAGCATGTTCGTCATATCTCTGGGCAAGCGAAAAGCATCCGTCATGTCGCGCGCTCTTGCGTTTGTCGCGGCCGTGGCGCTGGTGCCAGGCGTGTGCGCGGGGGCGGTCGGGGATTGGACGCTGCACGTCGATTCGTCAAACCTGTACTTCGTGTTTTCCAGCGGCGGTGACGTGTGGTCCGCTTCCTCCGGAGGCGCCGTGCGGTACACTCCGGGCACCGGAGAGTTCAGCAAGGTCCTGCGGGACAGGCCGGCCGCGCTCGTAAGCAACGAGCTGTCCTGCGTGGCAGTCACCGATGGCAACCGCGAATGGTACGGCACCAGGGGATTCGGCCTGGACCTCCGTGAGGCCGGCGAGTGGACTCTGTTCACAGCCGGGATAACGCTGCTGCCGTCGAACGAGATCAACTGCCTCGCGTCCAGCGGCGGCTCACTCTGGGTCGGCACGACCCTTGGGTTGGCCCTGGTTGAGGGTTCCTCAATAGTCGCGACCTACAGCAAGAGCAGCACCGGCGGCGGCATCCCCGACGACGTCATCAACGACATCATGGCCACGGACGACACGGTGTGGTGCGCCACTTCTCACGGAGTCGGCAGGGGGGTCAAGGTCGGGTCTGCCTGGAACTGGACGTCAGTCAGCACCGGGCTCACGAATCTGCTGGTCATCTGCGTCGCGTTCAAGGACGGGAACGTGTGGGCGGCGTCAGGAGACGGCACCTACGAGCTGCAGGGTGGGACGTGGGTGAAGCAGGGATCTCTTCCGATGTGGTACGTGTACGACCTTCGGCAGGCGGGCGCGGGCTTCTACGCGGCCGTCGGAGACTCGGGCGTGATGGTCTGGCAGGGAAGCGGTTGGGTGAACTCGAGTCCGCGAAGCCTGTCCGGCAGGTTCCGGCATCTGACCTCGGATGCCTCTGGAAACCTCTGGTGCGCGACCTCCACCGGCCTCGTGCAGTACGACGGTTCGGCCTGGAATCGAATCGCGTTTCCGGGGCCGCAGCTCAACTACGTGGAGGACCTTTCCATCTCACCCGACGGAGTCGTTTGGGCGGCCACGCGTTCTGGCGCGGCGGCGCTGAAGTACGACGGCTCCGACTGGTCCCGCTACGACTACTCCACGACGGGCGGCGGCTTCCAGGACGCGTGGCTCTTCTCAGTGTTCGCCCCAGACCCGGACACAGTCTGGTTCGGCCACTGCTGCCTCGACGGGACGCGCGTGGACAGGCTGACCGTCGCCGGCGACGTCGAGGCCTGGACCACGTTTCCGTTCGTCAACGCCAAAGACATCATCGCGGACGCATCGGGCAAGGTGTGGTTCTCCAGCGACGGGTACGGCATATACACGTACGACCCGTCCGACGAGTCCACCGGGCACGTCCTGGCCTCGGTCGGCCGGCTGGCCTCCAACAGCGTTGAGGCCGTCTCGCCCGTCAGTCCGAGCAGGCGGTGGGTGGGGCACATGGTGAGCGGCGTGGACTACTGGGACGACCGGGGCACGGCCGAGGAGACAGACGACAGATGGAAACACTTCGCGACGTCCGACGGCCTGGCCAGCTCCAGCGTCACCTCGATGATAGCGGTCGGCGACAAGACGTACGCCGGCACTCTGTCCGGGGTGTCCGTGTTCCAGGACACACTGTGGCTCAAGAACTACACGGTCACAGACCTGGCGCCCGCCTCGGACGAGATCAACGACGTGGCGGTTGACGGTCTGGGCAACGTTTGGGTCGCCACGACGACCGGCGTGGCCAGGATCCCGACCTCGGGTGAGATTGACGTCTACACGTACGCGACATCCGGCCTCGTTAACAACCAGGTGCTTTGCATAGCCGTTGACGATGCCAGGGGCGAAGTGTGGTTCGGGACTCCCACCGGCATGGCCGTGCTGGAGGCCTGGGGGTCCGAAGTGGGGAAGGACCTGAGCGACGCCTACGTGTTTCCCAACCCGCTCAGGCCGGCCTCAGGAGTCGCGGCCGTCAGGATCGCCGGGCTTCCGTCCGAGGCCGAAGCGTGGGTCTATGACCTGGGCGGCCGGCAGCTGCGCAGCCTGGGAGTCGTGTCGAACGGCGACGTGCTCTGGGACGGAACGGATTCCGGAGGCGCCGCGGTTCCGACCGGGGTCTACCTCATCACGCTCAAGGCCGGCGACGTTACCTCAGTCGTTAGGGTGGCAGTAATAAGGTAGTCGCATTCGGGCGGAATCCCGGACTAATCCAGGACCTCAAATGCCGCGCGTCATCGAACTCACTCCGTCTCTGAAGAACGAAGCCGACCCGGCTCGGTGGCGGGAGCTGCTCGACCATTCGAGCGGCGCCACTGTGTTTCACACTCTGGACTGGGCGTTCGTCCTGAAGGAGACCTTCCGCGACCTCACCATCAAGTACATCCTGGTCGAGGACAAGCAGGGCAGGTACGTCGCGGGAATGCCGTTCGCCAAGAGCACCACTCTCATCTTCACGTCTTACCTCTCAATGCCGTTCGGAACCTACGGCGGCCCCGTGGCCCTGGAGGGCGCGGAGGACGACGCTTTTCCGTTCATCAGCATGGCCCTTCAGGGGGTCACCCGGGGCCTGCTGCCTTTCTCGTTCAGCACCGTGCTGTACGGCACGCCCGTGCCGCTCGAGCGCGCGGTGCACAACGCGTTCCCCCGCGGCCGCAAGGTGAAGGCCTCCACCCACCTCATAAACCTGGACGCGGGATTCCAGAAATTGTGGGACGACGCGTTCGACAAGGAGACCAGGACCTGCGCCAGGAAGGCCGAGCGGAGCGGGGTCAGGGTGGAAGAGGAAACCACTCTGGACGGTGCGGCCCTGCTTCACTCATTGTACCTGAAGCAGGCTGCGGAGTGGGGAGTCGGGACGGCGTATCCGCAGAGACTCCTGAGCAAGGCGGCCGAGCTGATGGGCGACAAGGCGAAGATATGGATGGGGAGGCTGAACGGCGAGCCCGTCTGCGCGGTGCTGGTGTTTTATTTCCGCGACATGCTGATGGCCTGGCTGAGCGGACAGAACGCCGAGGGCAAGAAGGTCCGCGCCAGCCATCAGGTCTACTCCGAGATACTCCGGCACGCCTGCGCGAACGGTTACAGCACCTTCAATTTCGGGAGCAGCGGAGAGCTCCACGGAGTCCGGTTCTTCAAGGAATCTTTCGGCGGAAGAGAGTATTTCTACAGCCACTACCTGGAAGAATCCGGTCTTTTCAGGGTTGCGCGGCGGCTTAAGAAGTTCACCGAAGGGCCGTAGGGCCGGTGGCGGGGCTGATCGAGGCCGCGCCATGGGCCCGCTTCGCCAGGCCGGCCCGGCAGCGTTGACCACGCTCCCCAACAAAGGAGATCTGTTCTGGAAGTCGCCAGGGACAGCGTGCGGACTCTGATGTCGCGGGGCTTCTCGCTCGCGGCGGGCGCCGCGCTCAGCATCCTGATAGCGAGGCGGCTCGGGCCCGAAGGGCAGGGGCTCTACAGTCTCTGCGCCAACGCGGCCGTGGTGGCGTCCCTGTTCGTGAACTGCGGGCTGGGGCTCTCCAACGTCTACTTCCTGGGCAAGAAACTCCGCTCCCCGGCGGACGTCGCCTCTCTCTCGCTGGGGTTCGGAGTGGCCGGCGGCGCGCTTGTGTTCTGCCTGGCGACGCTGGCGGTGCTTCTTCTGAGAGTCCCCGGGCTGGCCGGCGTTCCGGAGTGGGCGCTTATCCTCGCCTTCGCCGCGGTTCCGTTCCTTAACATCTCAGAGTACTATTCTTATTTTCTCATCGGCTCCGACAGGATACTGCAGTTCAACCTGCTCTCGGTTGGGAGGAACACCACGCAGTTCCTGCTGGCCGCGCTGCTGATCGCGGGAGCCGGTCTGGGGCTTGCCGGCGCCGTGGGCTCGTGGGCTCTGAGCTTCGCCGCCGCGTCGGCGGCCGCTCTGGTGCTGGTGAGAAGGCTCACTCCGGTCAGGTTCTCACTGGAACGGTCCATCCTGGGTCCTGCCGTCTGGTTCGGCATGAAGGGCTATCTTTCCCGGATTGCGTCTTTTCTGTACTACCGAATCGGAATGTTCATCGTGAGCTACTACGTGGGCGCGACTGCCGTGGGACATTACGCGATCGCGATACTGCTGGCGGAGCTTCTGTGGAACATACCCAGCTCGCTCGCTCCGGCCGTGATGTTCAGGAGCGCCTCCGGGGAGTCGGACTCGAGGGACCGGGTCACGGCGGCGGCGTGCCGCCACACAATTCTGATGTGCGGTGCCGCCGGCCTCGCGATGGCGCTTCTGGCGGCGCCGGTCATCCGTCTCGCGTTCGGACCTGAGTACCTGGCTTCGGTTAAGCCACTGATCATTCTGCTGCCCGGCACGGCTCTCCTGAGCATCGGCAGCGTGCTGGCGAACGACTTCGTGGGCAGGGGAAAGCAGCTGATGAATTCCCTCGCCGCTTTCATAACGCTGGTCGTGAACGTGGCG
>CAZMZP010000082.1:0-7797 GCA_964570935.1 uncultured bacterium | reverse complement strand
CGGAGAGAGTGAGAAGGCAATAGACCACTACTGGCGGGCGCTCGACGTCACGCCGGACGACCCTGGAGTCTGGCTCAACCTGGGACTCGTGGTGTACGCCTACGGCGACACACTGACTTCAGTGGAGCCGATAGAACAGGGACTTAGACTGAGCGGCGGATATGACCAAGCCTGCGCCATGCTGGGCCTGAAGGGCGAGACCCTGGACCGTGGGCTCGCCCCGCGCAAAGAGAAGACGCTCTCGCCCGAAGAGGCGCGCGCCTTGCTCAAGTCGGTAATGGCGCGTATTCCGAGCGCTGTCAAGGACACTACGGCGCTTGGAGCCGCTCCTTCCGGCACCGCGGCCCCGGCGGCTGGGACTACTCCCACCGGGCCGAAGAAGCCCGCGAAAACCAGGATTGCGGCGACCCGCGCGGGCGAGAGGATGGTCCTGGAGGATTACCTGTACTGGAAAGAATAGGATTCAACCGGCGTGGTCGTGCAAGCAGGAGGTGCAGCGTGTTAATGAAGAAGCTCAAGCTCGCGAAGGTACCGTTGGTTTCGACCATGGCGATCCTGCTTGTCGCGGCAGGCGCTTCGATGTCGTTCGCATCGGCACAGGGCTCGACCTCGAGTGCGGACAGATTGGCCGAGTACGGCGTGACGCTGGCGTTCAAGGGCGAAGTCGCCAGGGCTGAATCTGTCTTTGTGACTCTCCTTTCGATTGCGCCCAGAGACGCCCGGGCACTCAACAACCTGGGCAATCTGTATCTCATGAAGGGGGAATCCGAAGTGGCGATGGCGTTCTACGCCCGCGCACAGAAGTCTGATACAGCGGACGCCGGAATACCGCTCAACCGGTCTGTGGCGCTCATGCTGAGCGGCAAGGATGCTGCCGCGCGCGAGGAAGCGGCGAAAGCCGTTGAGCTAGCGGGAGGATTGGAGCGGGCGGGCTCACTCCTGGCGGTCAGGTCCGAGCAGATGGTGGAATCCAAGGAAGCGAAGGCGCCGAGCAGGACGTACTTGAGCAAGAACGAAGTCATGTCGCTGCTCAAAGGAGCAAAGTCCGCCGTGCCGTCGGCTCCGACTCAGGCTGCGCAGGCCGTAGGCGGGCCGAAGGCCGACTCCAGCGCAGCGAATGCAGGCGCCGGGACGAGCGCTCCGGCGGCGAAGCCAAAATCATGGCGTTCCGCGGGACTCCGCGCCAGCGAATTCAGTGAAATCGCCACGAGCCTCTACTGGAAAATGTAAGAAGAACGCACACAAGGCGCGGCCCAGCGACCGGGAGGCTAACCTTGGCAGCAATCACGACCAATCCTCGCAGACTGAGGTTCAGGCAGGCAGTGCTCATCTCGCTCGCCTGCCTGGCCGTACTGACCGCCTTCTACCTGGGCGGTGCGCTCTCCATTGCGGACTTGAAGCTGCAAGACGTGCGTTTCCGTCTGAGGGGAGAGCGCAGGGCCTCCGATACGATTGCCCTCGTCGCGGTGGACGATGCCACTATCGCCGCGTACGGCAAATGGCCTCTGCCCCGCGACAGCTACGCGCTTCTGATTGCCGCGCTCGAACAGTCAGGCGCCAAAGCAATAGGCTTTGACCTGCTCTTTCTGGGGCCGGACAGGCAGGACCCCCAGTACGACGCGCTGCTGGCGGCTGTGACGGCGGGGTTTCCCAACGTTGTCCACGCCATAGCCTTTTTGGCCGGGACGTCAGTCGCCCCCGGGGCCGAGGATGCCGCCACGGGGATAAGTGAGGCGCTCCTCACTCACGGGCTGGAGGTGTCACAGGCTACGATCGGCCCGGCGGAGGGAATCTGCCTTCCTTCGGAATCTCTGATAGAAGCCAGTGCCGGCATCGGTCACACGACCGTGTCAGTGGACCGTGACGGCACCATCAGAAGAATCCCACTCTTTGTGAGATTCGGAGACCGTTTCTATCCGTCTCTCGGGCTGCGGCTCTCGTGGTTTGTTCATGAGGGAGAATCGCCGGCAGCCCTGGACGTCTCGCGCGGCTTCATGCTCTTGAAGCAGCCCGATGGCCATTCGGTCAGGCTGCCCTTCGACGAGGATGGCGCAACGACCATTGATTTCGCCGGAGACCGCTACGCCTTCCCGCATTCCTACGGGATGCTTGAGGTACTCAGATGGTTCGAGGCCGGCGACACGACCAGACTGACCGAGGAGTTCGGCGGCCGCATTGTGATAGTAGGCAACACGGCAGTCGGCCAGGTTGCCACTGACGTCGGGACCACACCGTTTGCCACAATGACTCCGCTTGTCTACGTTCATGCGAACGTGCTGGACGCCGTCCTGGCGGGGCGTTTCATAAGCGCGGTGCCACAGAAGTTCTACTTCCTGGCTCTAATCGTGCTGTGTGCTGTTCTCTCGTGGTTCTTCGTCACACTGTCGCTGCCGGTAGCCGCCGGGGTGATGGTGGTGGGTACAGCCGCCGTGGCCCTGGTCGAGTACGGGCTCTTCCTTCTCTTTCGCCTTAACGTGCCGTCGACACTTCCGCTTCTGCTGGTGCCGCTCATGTATGCGGCGACGGCGAGCTACCGTTTCGTCTTCCTCGAGCGGCGAAGCCGCGAGCAGGAGAACGAGCTCAAAGTCGCGCGCACGATACAGCTGAAACTCTTGCCCTCGGCCCCGCCTGAGCTGCCGGACCTCGACCTGTACGGGACCAACATCGCCGCGAAGGAAGTGGGTGGCGACTACTACGACTGGACGCTGATGGGCGAGGAATTCGTGTGCGTCGTTATTGGGGATGTCTCCGGGAAGGGTGTTTCCGCGTCTCTGCTGATGTCACACCTCCACGCCTCATTTCACGCCGAGACGCGGCTCAGCCGCGACCCGAAAGAGATAATCGAGAACATGAACATGTCCTTGTTCAGGGCCACCGAGCTCCATCGCTTCGCGACCTTCTTTCTGGCGCTCATAAGCCGGAAGGACAACAAGCTTGTGTACTGCAACGCTGGACACGGGCCGGTCCTGTTGGTGTCGGGGGAGAAGATGGAGGCGTTGGGTCCCACCGGGGTACCGTTGGGCATCTTCGAGAGCGCGGAATACAGCAAGGAAACCCGCGATCTTCACCACGGAGATGTCTTGTTTATGTGTTCGGACGGCATCAGCGAGTGCGAAGGTCACGGGCACGCGGCCCAGTACGGAGAAGTGCGGCTTGACGACGCAGTGCGCGCAATCGGGAAGGGTCAAAAGAGCAATGGGGCACCCGTACCCGGCGCCAAGACTGCGAGGGAAATCGCGGACGCAATCCTCACCGACGTTCACAAGTTCTGCCGTGGACGGGACTACGCCGACGACGTGACTATAGTCGTGGTGAGGAGAAGGTAGGGCAGGCGAGCGCTTCGCAGGAGGTCAATGATGTGACTCGGGGTAGTCTCGCGAAGCGGCGGCTCCTGGAGAGGATGGCGTTTCCGCCTGGCCGCCTGCGCAGTGTCCATGCCCGGAGTGTGCGGAGTACCGATCCTGTTGGTCGGCCCAGCTCTCTTGGCTCAGTGGAGCCCCCTCGCTCAGGTTATCGTGTTGACATAACCATTAGTGCTGATTTACAGTTAGTTCCTCACCGATGCTTGTTGCCCGGATTGTCAGTTCCACGGGCAGTCTACTGTCACTCACTCGCCATACTGGCGGGAAAACTGAAGGAGGGAGCGATATGTGCGCTGCCAGACTGATGCTTTTTGGCCTCTTGTTGGTGCCGGCCCTGTTGTCCGGCTGCGCGACTCGTGCACAGCACGAGCAGGCACTACCCTCGGTACAAGAAAGAGAAATGACCGTCGGACTTGTCCAGAAGGAGATTCGTGACGGCATGGCTCAGGCCGACGTCGTGACGGTGTTGGGTTCTCCTAACATCGTGACGAAAGATAGCGACGGGAAGGAAACCTGGGTGTATGACAAGATTGCGACCGAGGCCTCATACTCGACGAGCGAGAGATACGGAACCATCTTGCTCCTAGGGGGGTCAGCACAGGCCGGGGCCTACAGCTCAACGCAAAAGACTCTAACCGTCATCATCAAGTTCAATGACAAAAGCCAGGTTGAGTCTTTCAGCTATCATGCCAGCAAGTTCTGAACTCTGGAGGCAATCATGAAGCCGGCGATTGTTGTTGGTCTTATCCTTGCAGTTCTCGTCTGCGGTTGCGCTACTACGGGGAAGGTCCCGCAGAAGACTCAGCTCGAGATACGCGAGTTCCAAACCCGGACTTACGACACCGACAGTCTCAAGATGGTTATGAAGGCGATGATTAATGTTCTTCAGGATGACGGTTACATCCTGAAGAATGCCGACTTGGAACTCGGCATCCTCAATGCGACCAAAGAAATGGACGTGGAGAGCAAAGGCGAGGCGTTCTTTCTCTCGGTGCTCGGGGGAGACAACGCCCGATGGAAGAAGAACTCAATCGTAGAGGCGACCGGTAACATCACTCAGTACGGGGAGCAGTGCCGAGTGCGCATGAACTTCCAGTTGAAGGTCATGGACAATAGGGGTAACGTAATGGAGGTAAAGCAGATCGCCGACGAGAAGCACTACCAGGACTTCTTTGCCAAGGTTGACAAGGGAATATTCATCGAGAAAGAGAAGCTGTAGCCTGGCGGGATATCTCGAGAGCGAGCGCTTTGGCCTCCAGACATCCGCTAATATGTTCTTGACAGGGTTCTTCTTGCTGGCTACTCTTAATAGGTCAATACCTTGAAGGAGTTCACCATGGCCATTGCGATTAATGGAGTCTGCCTGTAACTGGGGCCATTGTCGTCGCTAAGCGGCGCGCCCCGGTTGTCCGGCTTTTTTGTAAGTCCGGATGGCTCATGGTGTTCTTCGTCATGTGAATTCCCGCTAGAAGTAAGAATCGATGAACTGAAGTCCACCGGAGCCATTCCGGTGGACTTTTTTGCGCTGCGGCCACCGCCGCCGCGAGTACGTATGTCGAGTCGAGCCCTCTGCGGCTCTGCTCCTGGCGGTGGCCGGGGAGAATACACAGCGAGGCCGGCGCAACGCAGCGTCGGTGTTGAGAAACGATGGATCCCGTTTACTACGAAGAAGAAACAATAGTCCGCGCGCCAATGCGTGTCGTCGGAAAGCGGATGCTCGGCCTGATAAGGGGTCACGGCCTCGAGCTGTTCGTGTGCCTGATGCTGCTTTTCGCGGCGACCGGCATGTCGCTCGTCGGGCCGCTCCTGGTCAAGCGGGCGATAGACGTGAACATCGCCGCCAAGGACTACAGGGGACTCATAATCACGGTGTGCGTGTACGTGCTGGCGCAGCTGGTGTTCCTGCTCCTCACCTACGTGCAGCGATGGAAGCTCGAGGCCGCGGGGCAGAAGATAATCACGGCCCTGCGCGAGCGGCTGTTCGCGAAGGTGACCGAGATGTCAGTGTCGTTCTTCGACAAGAACCCGGTCGGACGGCTGATTGCGCGCGTGGAGAGCGACACGGAGGCGATGCGGCTTCTGTTCACGTCCGCTGTCGTGACCTTCGCCGGGGACGTCCTCATGTTCTTGGGCATGCTGGGCATCATGGCCTATGTGAACTGGAAGCTGATGCTGCTCACCGGCATCATCATTCCGCCCATCGTCGTGGCGTCGATAGTCTTCTCGAAGAAGACGACCCCGCAGTTCCTGACGGTGCGGAAGAGGACCGCCGACCTGACCGCGTTCCTGGCGGAACACCTTCAGGGCTCCGCGGTCGTGCAGATATTCGGCCGCGAGAAGCAGGCCGCAGACGGCATGTGGCACGCGAGCCAGAGGAAGTACAAGACTGCCGTGAGGGTGGAGTTGATGGTGGTCGCCTTCTTCAACTCCATCTTCCTGACCGAGGTGTTCGGTACGGGCATCATCCTGTGGTACGGCGGGAAGTGGGGACTGGGCGGCGCGGTGACAATAGGGACGCTCGTGATGTTCATCGGATACCTGCGCCGGTTCTTCGAGCCGTTGCACAGGTTCTCGGAGGAGCTGAGCACGTTCCAGAGGGCCTTCTCGGGTGCTCAGCGAGCGTTTGAGCTGCTGGACGCCGAGCCCGAGGTCATGGACAAGGCTGCCGCTAAGGAATGGACGCGGCTCGAGAAGGCGGTCGAGTTCGAGAACGTCTGGTTCAGCTACGCGAACGACGGAAGGGACGACTGGGTCCTGCGCGACATCAGTATCACTGTGCCCAAGGGCGAGAGATGGGCGCTGGTCGGAGCGACCGGTGGGGGTAAGACGTCCATCATCAGTCTCCTTCTCCGTTTCTATCAGCCGCAGAGAGGGAGGATCCTGGTCGACGGCATCGACATAAACGACATACGACAAACCGAGCTCCGGTCGAAGGTGGGGCTCGTGCTTCAAGACATATTCCTGTTCCCGGGGAACGTGCTCGAGAACCTGCGCATGGGAGACGAGCGCATAACGCCGGAGCGCGTCATGGAGGCCGCCTGTCGTCTCGGCGTGGACGACGTGATACGGCGTCTGCCGAAGGGCCTGGACACGGAGCTCGCGGAACGCGGCGAGAACCTTTCCACAGGCGAGAGGCAGCTGCTGTCGTTTCTTCGAGCCATGCTTGTCGACCCGGACATTCTGGTGCTCGACGAGGCGACCTCCAGCGTTGACCCGCAGACGGAACGGCTCCTGCAGTGCGCGATGGCGGAGCTTATGGCCGGACGCACGTCCGTCGTGATTGCCCACAGGCTTTCGACGGTCGTGGACGCGGACAACATCCTCGTCATCCACAACGGCGAGATTACGGAGCGCGGGAAGCACGAACAGCTGCTCGAGCGGGGCGGCTATTACAGCAAGTTGTTCACTCTTCAGTCTCTCGCGACGCGAGAGGAAGAAGTCGAGAAGATCTGATTATGAGAACAGCCAAGTGGCTTTTTGACATATGGCGGAAGAAGAAACGGCTGGCCACGTTCCTCGTGGTCATGTCGATCCTGAATGCGCTCCTGGCCGTGGCCTATCCCTATTTCCTGCGCGCGGTGATTGACGGGATCACCGGTGGGGCGAGTTTCGGCTTCATTTCGCGGAACATCCTCATCCTGGTGGCCCTGGGGTTCGCGAACTTCGTCGCCTACTCGTTCATGATGGGGACGAGGGCGTGGACCAACATCCGGCTGGAGAGAGACCTCCGGCAGAGGATGTTCGAGCACTTGATACGGTTGGGGAGGAGCTTCTTCCAGAGGTTCCGTACCGGTGACATCGTCACGCGGCTGACCGACGACCTGAGCACGGACATGAAGCTGCCGTGGTTTGTGTGCTCGGGCATCTTCAGGACCGTGGAGGCGGTGTGCATGGTCGTGTTCGGCCTGGTGGTCATGATCAAGCTGAACCCGACGCTGACGCTTGCCGCCGTGGGGCCGCTCCCGATTCTCATCGTCATCTTCATGGCGACGGCGTCTGCGGTGCAGAGCCGCTACGAGCGGCTCCAGAAGAGAATCTCGGACGTCAACGACCACATGGAGGCCTGTTTCTCGGGCATACGCGTGGTGAAGGCCTACGGCCGGGAGGAAAGCCAGCAGAAGTGCTTCCACGAAGTGATGGCCAGGCGGAAGAAGGCCGAGATAGACGCTGTCAAAGTCGGCACCATCGTTCAGTCCATGTACGGCTACATCTGGCAGTTCGGTGTCGTGATCGTGCTTCTGGTCGGCGGCAAGATGGTGATGGACGGGACGCTGTCTCTGGGCACGCTCGTCGCGTTCGACGCGTACGTGCTGCTGCTGGTCTTCCCGATGTACGACATCGGCACGTTCTTTGTGATGGGAAAGCGCGCCGGAGTGTCGATACGCAGGATGACGGACATGGAAGACGTGGAGCCGGAGATAAAGGAGGCGCCCAA
>CAZMZP010000081.1:0-6925 GCA_964570935.1 uncultured bacterium | reverse complement strand
GATCGGGCTGGACTGGTCAGCGTCAATCAGAGTCAGGTTGGGCCCGATGTTCTGGAAACACGCGCCGACGCTCCACCTGTCCCTCCGGTAAAGCACGCCCACGTCCGCGGCGAACGTCGTGCCCTTGCCGGGCTTCCCCTCCACGACTACTGACGACGGAGCGTAGTTGACGTGGATGACCTTCATGTTGATGCCCACGGCCGCGTCTTGCCACAGCGACGTGCCGTAACCCACCGCTGGTGAGATCTCGTAGCTGGTGAAGACCGAAGTGGGGTTGCCGAACTCGTCCCTGCCCTCGATGTCACCATACGTGAGGTAGACGAGACTGGCGGCCAGCCCGCCCCAGTCTTCTGAGGACTGGGCGTAGGCCAGGTACTCGTAGTAAACGTCGTCGGCAAGGCCCGGGGCCAGTTTCGTGTGCATGGCGGAGATGTTCCTGTCCGCCAGGAAGGCCAGGCCGGCCGGATTCCACCAGGAGGCAGTGGCGTCGTCCGCTATGGCCACATACGCCCTGCCCATGCCCTCGCCCCTGGCGCTGGGCGCAAACGTGACTGACGGAGCGATGGCCTCACCCACCGCGAAAGCCGTCGAGGGCAAGACGAACGCAAAACCGGCAAGCAAGACGAGAGCCAGACTCGGATAGGATGTTCTCATGTATGTTCCCCTTTCGGCGCTAATCCCTGCCAACGTCCTTTGAGTCTATCATGCATTCGAGGCTCGAGTCAACCCAGAGCCCAGAATCGGCAGACTGACAACTACTTAAGTAGGGCCGCCCTCCCTATGAAGGAGTCCTTTTTGCCCTGCGTATCGCTCACCTCTATGAAATAAAGATACACTCCGTTGGCCACGGCGTGGCCCTCGGAGTCTCTTCCGTCCCACCTGAACTGATTGTTGCCGCGCCGCGCCGGGCACCCCTCGCACAGTTTCCGCACCAGTTTCCCCGAGACCGTGTAGATCTTTATCGTGGCCACCGCGTCCGACGTGAGCTCAAAGGTCACGTACGTCTCGTCCTCGAACGGGTTGGGATAGTTAAGGACGTCCTTGAGCGCGAGTGTGCCCGTTTCCACTATCTCGAAGCCCAGCTCCGCGCTCCCCCTGTTGCCAAGGTTGTCGTGGCAGACCAGCAGCGCCGAATGCGGCCCGGACGCCAGGGGCGGAAGCGCGTAGTCGATCACGCCGCTCTGGTAGCTGTCCGGGGAGTACACGAAGGCGGACGTGAGGTCCACGGGCTGAAGCGACTTGTCGATCTGGAGCAGGATGGCGTTGTTCACGGTGGCGCCTGAGGCGCTTATGCCGTGCTCGTCGCTAAGCGTGATGTGCAGCACGGACCCCGAAGGCACGTACACCGCCCCGCCGTCGAACCTGAGCGATACGGTCGGCCCCGTCGTGTCGGTGGGGGGACTCGTCGACGCCTCGATTACCAAGGGATACGCGATGCCCGCGCCGTCCACGGAATTCATCGAATAACCTCTGGCCCTGCCGGTGGGTCCCACGACCGAGGCGTCCGTCGGCACGACGAACGAGAACCCGAACCCCCCCTGCTGGACCGTGGCGGTTCCGTGGAAGATGGACCCGCCCGGAAGCGAATAAGTCACCGAGGAAGTGGGCTTGCGCACGATCTCGGTTCCCGACACAAGGACGTCCGCTGTCCCCTCGTACCAGGTCGCCCGGCTTCCGTCCTCCGTCACCTCGCCGCTCACAGTCACCACGTCGCCCTGACGCAGCGTGTCCAGGACGGCCGGGTCAAGACTCACGCCCAGCTCGGGGGTCGCCAGCAGCAGAGCCGGGTCGCCCATGAGCACGTACCTCTTCGAATTCAGAGTGTCGTCGTAAGACGAGGCCAGGTAGTTCTTGGTCGCCATCAGCGCAACTCCGACGGGCACCAGCGAGTCGATGCCGCCGTCCGGAAACAACAGTCTGTAATACCGGCTGTTGAAGTCATAGTTGGACCAGCTGTAGACGAGGCCGGTCGCGGACACCGAGGCCGCGGCGCCGGCCTGGCTCGACTTCAGGAGAGCCTCCCCCAAACCTTCTTCGAAGGGCTCGTCGAACTTGGCCACCTTGCAGGAACCCGCGAAGAAGAGGGCAAGCTTCCCAACGTTCGACAACGACGCCACGTCCCTGATCTGGAGTACCTGCTCATGCGCGAGCTGGTTCCAGTTGCCGTGACCTATGTAGTTGATTATGAGGGCTCCGTCGCTGAAATCAGACAGGAAGGCGGCCTTGGCCTGTGACTTGTAGCAGGTCAGCGTGTCGTACCGGAACTCGGAAAGATAGATCTTGTGAGGGTCCAGCACGTCAGGAAGGGCCAGATTGGCCACCAGTTCGGTCTGGACGATGTGGTCGTAGCCCAGAGTCTCAGGCGACCGGCAGATCGTATTGTCGTCCGCCACCAGTATCGCCTTGTTCCGCCAAATCCCGTGACCGGGTGACGTGGCGTAAGGCACGATCTTCCCGTTCACAATCGCGTTCGCCTCGGGCAGCGTCTGGAACGTGATGCGGCCAAGGCACACGTCCAGCAGCTTGTCGTTCGCGCCGTCCAAGAGCGCGAAGAAATCGTCGTTCACCAGCTGCGACTCCGTCTGAATGTAGTCGTAGGTGCCTTCCCAGGTCGGCACCAGGTTCACAAGCCCGTAGTTGTAGTAGTCCTTGAAATCGTATGTCGCGTCGCCCGCCATCAGCACGTAGGAGATGGGACGCGGGATGCCGGCCCAGTTCCAGTACGCGTACATCAGGAAATCGCGTATGGCGCACGGGTCATCCAGCCCCCACGAGAACTCGTCGAATATCTCCTCGGTTGTGGCCGTGAAGACGGTTGGGTCGGAGACGCCGGAAAGTTTCGATTCGCGGAGGTCCTCCAGACCCTGAACGCCGCCGGCCAGCGCCTTGTGGACGACTATCATGTAGTCGGCGCCGTTGGTCACGTCCCTCAGGCGTCTGTCGAACTGCCTCAGGCCCACCGAGGCGGCGCTCTTGAGCGCGGACGCGTTCAGAAGCAGGTAGTGCTTGCGATGGCCGGGGTCCAACGTGTCCTCGAACTCCACGGTGTAGGTGCCCAGGATCTCGGCCACCTGGTAGCCGGTGATGCTCCTGGGTGAGTAGTAGTCGGTGACGTCCAACAGAAGAAGGCCGGCCGGGTTCCCGAGGCCCGAGACGGAATAGTGCACGACGCCGCTCGTGTCGGGACTCGAGAACGCGACGGAGCCGTTGCTCAGCGGGTCTGCGGCGAACCTCTTCTGGTAGAACAGCTCGTACCAGGCCAGGTAGAGGGCGTCCCTCGGCGCCGCCACCGTTACCACCAGGGAGTCCGTCTCCTGTGACGTCGGGCTGGTGCCGGTCAGGTCCCTTCTGACGTTGACGCCCCCCCAGCTCTCCTGGTCTATCGCCCGTCTGTTCAGTATGACTGCCGCCGTGTGCGACTCCGACGAGCACCAGTCGGCGTACCTTGTGCACGGCGCCCACAGCCTGACGGCCAGGCTGCAGCCCGATGCCGGCTCCGCCTGCGGGGCCTTGAAGGTGTACAGGAACGAGGTCGAACCCGCGCTGCCGGGGTTCGACAAAGTGGCCCACCACCATTTCTCCCATCGCACCCCGCGCTCGTAGAGCGAGGAGTCGTATTCCCTGTTCTGCTCCATGTGGACTCTGGCCGGATGGCTCGTGGGCGCGTACGCCCCGGCCGTCACGGGCTCCCCGCTTTTTTCTCCCACTCGCAAGGGCTGCGGATTCTCGGAGAAGCTGCCGTTCCACGTGAGCCAGTAGACGTTCGTGTCCGAGTACTCGTTCTCGACATATGTGACCGTTGTGTCCGGCACGAAGTAGTCAAGCCAGTCGGACGCGCCCATTCCGTAGAAGAGCACGTAGTCTTGAGAGTCGAACCGGCCGTCTCCGCCGTCAACCACCGTAATCGCGCATTCTCTCATCCAGGGAGCAATCCCGGAGACCGTCCTCGAAGGGCTGAGTGAGAGCCCCCCACCGTTGAAAAGCCGCAGGGTAAGCGGGTTCACGCTTCCCAGGTCGGTCACGCCCGCGGAAACCAGGGTCGCACCCGTCACTTTGTAGACGCCGCGCTGCTCCACGCCTATCTTGCACCAGTTCGCCGAAGAGCCGAACGAATCGCCGGTCTGTGACACGGGTCTGGGCACGAGCCTGCCCCTCCACTGCCTGGCCTGCTCGTAGTTGAGAACCGTGATCTTGTACATGCCCTCCAGGCCGTCCACCGAGGGAGCCGCCTGGGTCGCGGACTCACCGGCCGCGCCGGCGTTCGTCCCGGCTCCGGTCCGGCGCAGCGTGACCGTGACCATGATTCTCTTCAGCAGCACGACCGCCCCGGAGGCAGGGTTGTACCTGACCGGGCACACGTCTATCCCCAAAACTCTCTGGTGCCTCATCCAGGAGTCACTGACGCCCAGCAGGGGCCGGGCGGGACGGAACTCGTCCGAGGCGTAGAACTCTTCGTCCGGCGCGAACTTCTCCTGGGCCATACCGTCCTCCGTCTCGGACAGAAACGGCGTCGGCAGTATCCTCATGGGCGCGAGGTTCGCTTCCTCCAGCGGCGTGACACTCACTTCGTACTCGCAGTCGGCCGGCACGCCCACCAGGAACGTCCTGTGAGGCAGCTCGGCCTCGCCGGGCTTGCCGTACGAGAAGAAGCCGGGGATTCGCATGACCCGAAACTCACCCTTGTCCGTCTGCCTGGCCACCGACACCGGCTCCGGACAGGTCACTTCGAACTGTATCAGCTCGGAATCGGCGCGCAGCAGGCGGGCCGGCTCGGCGCCGGCCTGTTCGCTCAAGGCCGGTGACGGCGCGGCCGCGGCCAGCAGGAGCGAAGCGAGGAGCGGGTACGCCAATCTGAAACACACCATGCGCATCTGGAACACTCCGTGGAGGCAGGTCGCGGGCCCGGCCGGCCCGGCCTGTCAGAGACCTACAACTTCTCGGCTTCGTCTATGAGCATTATGGGAATGTTGTCTTTGATGTCGTACTTGAGCCGGCAGGGGCGGCATGTCAGTTTCTCGTTCTTCCTGTCGTATTCGAGCTCGCCCTTGCACTGCGGACACACAAGGATTCTCAGAAGCTCTTCACTAAGCATCTGTCACCTCCGGAAACGGACTTCTGCCTGCGCCGGTCATGAAGCCGGCGACGGCGCGGACTGTCTGTTCAACGTCAGCCCCGATCGGGCCCCTTCTCGAACACTCCCATCGAGCGGTACTTCGCCGCTCTTCGCTCAAGAAGGTCTCCCACCGGCAACCGGGCCAGGTCGTCCAGCCGGCGCACGAGGGTTTCCTTGAGAGCGACGGCCGCCTGTTCGGCGTCTCTGTGCGCGCCGCCAGCGGGCTCGGGGACCAGCTCGTCCACGACACCCAGCTCGAGGAGGTCCTTGGCGGTGAGGCGAAGCGCCTCCGCCGCCTGAGGCGCCTTGGCCCTGTCGCTCCAGAGTATCGCCGCGCAGCCCTCGGGCGAGATCACGGAATAGATGGAGTTCTCCATCATCAGTATCACGTCACCCACGGCCATTGCCAAAGCGCCGCCACTGCCGCCCTCACCTATCACGGCCACAACGAACGGCACCGGCAGCCGCGCCATCTCGCGCAGGTTCCTGGCGATGGCCTCGGACTGTCCCCTCTCCTCCGCACCAATCCCGGGAAACGCTCCCGGCGTGTCTATGAAACTGACTATCGGACAGCCGAACTTCCCGGCCGTCTGCATCAACCTGAGGGCCTTCCGATAGCCCTCCGGGTGCGGCATTCCGAAGTTCCTGTAAAGGTTCTCCTTGGTGTTCCGGCCCTTCTGCTGACCGATTATCATCACGGGCCTGCCGTCTATGTCGGCCAGCCCGCCCACGACCGCCTTGTCGTCGGCAAATGCCCTGTCGCCGTGGAGCTCCAAGAAGTTCGAGCAGATGGTCTCTACATAGTCCAGCGTGTACGGCCTGCGGGGATGCCGCGCGAGCTGGACCTTCTGCCAGCTCGAGAGCCCGGCGTAAATCTCATCCTTGAGCCGGGACAGGCGGCGTTCCAGCCTCTTGATCTCTTCGGAGAACTCTATTTCCTCTTCGCTCCCGAAATCCTTGAGGTCCTGTATCCGCCTCTCCAGCTCTATGATCGGCTTCTCAAAATCCAGCCAGGTCGCGTCAGTGCCCATCGGGCGTGTAGCCCCCTTCGCTCGGCGGCCGCGGGACTGCCGTGTCGGCGCTGTCGAATTCCACGCCCGCGTGTCCCGGCCACCATACTTTGACTCCGGAAGGTCCGACAAGTTCCTTGAGGTTGTTCACCAGAAGCTGGTCGACGCTCACCCTCATCGAGCGCGGCCGCACCCTCACCAGTCCGTTCCCGACGTCCGGGACGGCGATTACGACCTCACTCCCGCCCGGAGAACCGATGAGCACTCTCCTGACTTGCTCGGCCAGTTCCTGCCGGCGCGAGCCCAGCTCGATCTCCAGGCGCGGCAGCTGCGCCGCCGATTCCCCGGTCGCGCTTGCCGCGTGCTCGCCCGGCTCGTCCGGACCCCGTCCCGAGTTCTCCGCGGGAACGGGCGCCTCAGCCGGCTGCGACGATTGCGCCTGTTCGCCGGTGTCCTTGAACTCCTCTACCGCCTGCGCCACTATCTTGACCGAATCCTCCTTGCTGCTCTTTCTGCCCTTGACCAGCACCACCGAGTCGACGCACAGTTCGTTCCTGGCGGCATCGTAGAGGTCCGGAAACACGACGCATTCCACCGAACCCGAAAAGTCCTCCAGGCCGACGAACGCCATCGGCTTGTTGTTCTTGCTCATGATGACCTTGCAGCTCGCGACCACGCCTATCAGCGTGACTCCGGTCCTGTCCGAAAGCTCGTTTATCCTGGCGATCTCGCACGTCGTCAGCTTGCCGATTCTGTCCCGCACCGGCGCCAGGGGATGGTCGGTCAGGTAGAAACCGAGCAT
>CAZMZP010000080.1:0-2647 GCA_964570935.1 uncultured bacterium | reverse complement strand
GAGGTGGCCAGAAAAGACTAGCCGCCGGAGTCTTAAGCCTCCAGCGGCTGAGTCCTGCTTGGGCTGATCTTCAGCGCATAGAAGACAAGTGCCATCTTCTTGAAATATATTATAGCACGTCACGCCTCTGATTTCAACAGGTTAGTTGGTCGATGGAGCGTAACGTGTTATGCCGGAGCGCGTTGCGCCGTCAACACAGATTTAGAAGCGGCAGGCGGTGCCACGGGCTCTCTCGTTGCGGGGGCGAGCGGCGCGGCGGGCACGAGGTCGGGGTGGCCGGCGCCACGGGGCGCAGACACGCCAATGACGACGCCGGACGGCAGCACCGCGCGGGCGCCAATTCTGTTGACTGGGAACCCAAAATCACATTCTATTGTGGAGTCCACGACCCACGCGGTCCAAGCCACACGAAAAGAGGAACCCGAGCTCCGGTCGCACGGAGCCGCGCGAGACGCCGATGCATAAACAAACCATCCTGGTCGTCGAAGACGACAAGAACATAGCGAAACTCATCAAGTACAGCTTCGACCGCGCTGGTTTCGCCTGCCTCGTGGCGGGGACCGGCGAGGACGCCGTGCAAATCGCAGCAAAAGAGCGCGTCGACCTGATTGTGCTCGACCTGATGCTTCCCGGGATGGACGGCTTCGAAGTCTGCCGCCGAATCAAGAAGGCCGGGACTCGCGCCTCCTCGGCCTCCATCATCATCCTCACCGCCAGGGGCGAGGAGGTCGACAGGATCGTCGGGTTCGAGCTGGGAGCCGACGACTACGTCGTAAAGCCATTCAGTCCCAGGGAGCTCGTTCTGAGGGCGAAGGCCGTCCTCAGACGCAGAAAGTCCGAGGAGCCGGGACCGGAGGTGCTGGAAGCCGGGAAACTGGCCGTGGACGTCCCCAGGCACAGGGTGACGGTGGGCGGCAAGGAGGTGGAGCTCACCAGACTGGAATTCGACCTCCTTGCGACTTTGCTGAGAAGACGCGGCCGCGTTCAGACACGGGAAACGCTGTCCGCGGACGTGTGGGGCATGTCCAGCGACGTCAGCACGCGTACCATAGACACGCACGTCAAGCGCCTGCGCGAGAAACTGGGCAGCACGGGCGGGCAGATAGAGACGGTCAGAGGCCTGGGCTACAGGTTCAGCGAGGAGACAGGGCGCTGAGACACCGGGAGCGAGTGTGAGATTCGGCATTCACTACAGGACGACGGTTGCTTTCGGCGTTATCGTCGCGCTGATTCTGTGCGTGTTTTACGCGTTCCTCAAGAACACCCTGGAGAAGCACACATTCCAGCGCATAGAGGCCGACCTGAACAAGGAGGCCCTTCTGGCCAGGACGATGCTGGAGGAAGAGACGCTGGCGCCCTCTCCCGAGGACGGCCCCGATTCGTTCGCAAACAAGATCGGAGGGATTCTGCATTCGCGGGTCACCATCATCGACCTGCAGGGAAACGTGCTGGGAGACTCCGAGCTGGACGGCGACCGCCTGCGGCGGGCCGAGAACCACCTCTATCGGCCCGAGGTCCAGGAAGCACTGCGGCGAAGCACCGGCGAGAGCCGGCGTTTCAGCACCACACTTCAGAAGGACATGCTGTATGTGGCCGCAAGGTTCCATAACCAAAATCTCGACGGAGTCGTTAGGCTCGCGATGCCGCTGTCCGAGATCGCGCTCATTTCGCAAAGACTGAAACACGTCCTGGCGGGCGCACTGGCCCTGGTCTTTTTGGCCACGTTCGGCATGAGTCTTATCGTGTCGACCCTCATTTCCAGACCCCTCAAGGAGATGTCGTCCGTGGCGCGCTCGATAGCCGCGGGGGACTTCTCCAAGTACCCGTCGGCCACGGCCAAGAACGAGGTGGGGGACCTTTCCAGAGCCCTCCGATACATGTCAGACCAGACGAGGCTGAGGCTGCAGGAGGTCGTGTCCAGCAGGACGCGGCTCGAAACGGTGCTGATGAGCATGTTTGACGGAGTGATGGTGGTGGACTCCGGTGGCACGATTCTGCTGATGAATGAGGCGTTGCGTGTTCTCTTCGCCGTGGACGGCGACCCGGTGGGCAGGAAGCCGCTTGAAGTCGTGCGCAACGCGGACATTCAGGACGTCGTGGACAAGGCCCTCAAACACACGGGCGGGGTTGAATCCAAGGAGTTGGCTCTCGTCGTACCCGTGGAGAAGACACTGCTTGTCCACGCGACGCCGGTCATCCTGGACGGCAAGACCGAGGGCGCGGTGCTCGTGTTCCACGACATCTCGGAGCTGAGGAGACTGGAGAAAGTCAGACAGGATTTCGTCGCGAACATCTCTCATGAGCTGCGCACGCCCGTGTCCACCATAAAGGGCTACGCCGAAACACTTCTCGACGGAGCGCTCGAAGACAAAGAGCACGCCAGGGATTTTCTCAACATAATCCACTCCGACTCCGAACGACTGGCCAACCTGATCGACGACATCCTGGACCTCTCAAGGATAGAATCCGGGAGGCTTAAGCTGGAGCCGAGACCGTGCGCGTTGCGCGAGATAGTCGGTCGCGTGGTGTCCGCGCTGGGCAGGCGGGCCCAGGAAAAGGCGATCCACCTGGCGACCGAGATTCCCACGGGCCTGCCCGACGTGCTGGCCGACCAAGACAGGATAGCGCAGGTCCTCTCAAACCTCCT
>CAZMZP010000079.1:0-13579 GCA_964570935.1 uncultured bacterium | reverse complement strand
AAAAACCTTGACATCGGGCGTTTTTTCGTGGTATACTAGCTCTTGCGTTAAACAAGTGTGCGGCAACTGATCCTTCTTACTTTCTTCTGCCCGTTGGCATTGACCACAACAAAGGGGGTGATCGTCAGTTTCGCAATGGCGACTGCATGACTCACTTCATCTTGGAGAAAGGGGGGATATAGGCACCACAAAAAGCTCCAACGCGATGCATCACTATGCTGGGAAGGTGTGCATCGGCTCTTTCATTCCCAGTTGTCTTTTGTAGCTGCTTTCAGAAGTCCTAGTTCGCACTCAGACTGATAGTAGCTATTCGTTACGCGACGATGGAGGTATGAGATGAGAAAAGTTCTGGCGATTTCACTTGTTCTGCTGGTTGCCTTCGTTGCGGTGGCAACTGCCAAGGAGATCGAGAGAACCGTCCCCATGCTTGATGAGCAGGGCATGCGCGCGGTGCTGCCGGGCGGTGTCTTTGGCGTCAACGCGGCTGCTGACACGTACTACTACGGCGGAACGGTGTGGGATGCTGTTGACCTTCGCTGGGAGGCTGCATCGCCCCTGCTTAAGGATTGGGCCAACAGAAAGATGTGGTCCTTTGCGTCCGCCGGGTACAACGGCACTCCGCACAGCGGCGAGAACATGGACGGTTGGAAGGGTGTTGACAACACGGTGCAGGCCCCGGTCTTCTTTGACGTGAAGGACAACGCCACTCTGGGCGCCACCTGCGTCATAGCGGGGACCAAGTCGTTGTTCTGCGGCGCGACGTACCAGGAAGGCATCGACATGTGCTTCGTGGACAACGTCGGCACTGGTTACGGCAACAGCTGGAACCAGGGTGTTTACACCCCGACGTACACTTGGGATGCGGCCCCCGACCAGGCCAGTGTGACCTACACCTGCACGTACGAGAGCGAAGATGCGTACGACTTCACGTACGTCATCCTCCAGGTGTACGACACGATCGGTCTGGAGTGGATTGACCAGGACACCCTGGCGCAATACACCACCTCCGGCGGTGAGACCGTGACGTTCGACCTGGACGCCTCGATGGCGGCTCTGACTCCGCCGGTCGATTTCCGCGTCGTGTTCCAGACGGTGTCCGACGGTGGGTATTCGGACAGTGACGGCCTCTTCCCGACGGTGTGCGGCGCGTTCGCGATGGACACGTACTCGTTGGACGACAACGGTGCTGTGTCCACCGAGAACTTCGAAACCCCGGCTGTTCGCAGTCTTCCGGCCGGATGGGGTCACTACAGTGCGGCTTGCGGCATCTATGCTCAGGTGAAGCACCTGAACGACCTGGTCGTGAACCTGACTGCGGATCCTTGCGTGGCCGCGGTGCCGGGCATCTGCGAGATGGCCGACAGCGTTATCACTCTGGCCGACTTCTCTACGCCGGCCTATCCGCATCCGCTCTGCCAGGATGAGTACGCGATGTCCCCGGTGATCGATCTCCGCGATCGTCCTGGGCTTCCCGGACGTATCCTGGACTACGAGGCGTTCCGCAGTCTGCCGCTGAACGACCACGTCTTCATGTACTGGCAGGCCAGGTACGCGCCCGGCTGCGACGCGGGTGGTTGGAGCGGGTGGACGAACGACAACTACGTGTACTACTCGACTGAGGGTACTCGTTGCGCCCACAACATATTCGACATCTCCTCCTGGATTCCGCCGGCAGCCGAGCAGGTGCAGGTTGGTCTGGGCGTGCTCAACTACTGCGATGATGATCCGTGGGCACTCGGCTGTACGAACAACGCGAACGTGACTCCGTACTACGACAACATCTCGTTCGGAGCTTACGGTTCGGAAACTACTCCGTTCGTCAGCCAGAAAGAGCTGGATATGTTCCACGATCAGTTTGCTGAGGATGGTACGTTGAACCCGCTCAGCACTGCTGACACCAGGGTCGCGAACTACCTGAGCAACCTTGTGCCGCCGATATTCGGTGACTCGATGGTCGCTCGTGGTCTTGCGGACAACAGCGAAGTCTGGTTGGCGTTCCGCATGGCTGCTGTGAGCCCGAAGCAGACGTTCACTTCGCCGTTCTTTACGTGGTTCCCGAACGTTCAGCTTGGCGGCTGGTTCGAGGCCCGTATGGACACGGCTGAGGTCACGAACTCGGCCGGTACCGGCACGGTCGTGGTTCCCGGCGTCTACATGACCACGTTCCACGATCTGGATCCGATCGGTGGTGGGTTTGCCGAGGGTACCGAGATTCTGCCGAACCAGGTGTTCCAGCCTGGCACGAGGATCGAGTACTACACGAAGGCCTGCTACGTCGGTTCGGCTGACACGTTCTATACGCCGGCTGACGGTCAGAGCGCTCCCGAGGAGTTTGAGATTCTGCCGATGTACGTGAGTGACGGCCTCGGCTCGGTCGAGTGGCCGTGCCTGCTCTATGCCGACCACTTCGGCCAGAGAGGCAACGGCGGGCTCAGGAACTCCGACAGGACTGGTGCCAGACTGACTGCCGCGGGCTACGAGTACGACATGTACAACAGGCTTGGACCTTCTAGCGATCTGAGGAATGGTATCGGTCGTTGGGCGGCCAACCCTGGCCAGATCGGCGCTCCGGGCACTCCCAAGTACAACTGGGGCCATGGCGCCACGATCTACCAGATGCTGGCGTACTCGCACGCGATGCTGAACTGCGGCAACATCTATGGATACAGCATCTACCAGTCTGACGGCGACATGCTGAAGTCGTGGCTGACCGTTTACACCGACATCGACCATTTCAGGTTCTTGTGGGTGAGCGGTGACACGTGGGCGAGAGAGCTGAACAGGCGTACGCCGTGGGGTCCGCTCTTCATGAACGGCACCCTGGGTACTACGTACATCGGCGCCGCATACTCGGCCACTACCAATGACTACACGTACTGTCTGCCGATCAACAGTGTGGCTGGCGGCGCAATAGTGTCCCCGATCGAGCCGTACAAGATTCGTCAGAACGGCTGCCCGAGGACCTACAACATGATCAGCGCGACCGGCACTGGCGTACTCGAGGAAGAGTACGACTCGCAGGTGACGAAGCGTTATGCCGCGGTCAGCAACGCTCCTGGTGGAACCTACTACAGAACCTTCACTGAAGGCTACGATTGGGCCGTGATGAGAGATGGTACCGCCGGTCCGTTTACGTGCGGTGTTGATCCTCTCGTCGGCTGGTTCACCTCGGTCCTTACTTGGGGACAGTTCACGAACCAGATCTGCGACCCGAGCTGGCCGATTGACGTGAAGGAGCCTGGAGTGGTTCCGGCTGTTGTGACGTCGTTGGGTCAGGCGTTCCCGAACCCGATGAATCCGACCGCGACCATCAAGTACACCATTGGCACGCCTGGCAAGGTGCAGCTGAGAGTGTTTGATGTTAGCGGGCGTGTTATCCGGACGTTGGTGGATGAGACCAAGGCGGCTGGTGCGTTCTCGGTCATTTGGGACGGCAAGAACGACGGTGGTGAGAGGGTGGCTAGTGGAGTGTTCTTCTATCAGCTCAATGCCCCGGGCAGCGAGATGAACAAGAAGATCGTGATTCTCCAGTAGTGCCTTAGCGCTGCTTCTCTAAAATTGAAGGGGTTGGAGCTCATGCTCTGACCCCTTCAATTTTTTCGCCCGATTCGTGAAGGAGGTGATGCGGCTGCCGGTCCGCGGGCGCAACCGGGTCCCCGCCCCGGAACCCGGAGACCCAGGCCGCCCGGCAACCCCGGCGTACAACAAGCCGGGGGTTGCATCCGGCCCGATTTTGGTTGACAATCATGGATGTGTTTGATAGCGTTTTTCTTCTACAATGTCGGTGTGTATCCCAGGTTCGAAGGCGAACATTGCCGGGGTAAGGCAAGGAGATAACGGGGGTAGTTTGAATGAGGCCTAACAGGGTGCTTCCTATTTTTGTGATTCTGGGGCTGGTGCTCTGTCTCGCGGCGATTCAGGGCTGCAGGAAGGAGCGACCCGGTTTCGAGAGAAACCTCCCGCCGGAGACGTTCCTGTCCAGAGTGCCCTTCGACAGCTCGTTCGTCTTCTACCGCGTGAAGCTCTTCTGGGGCGGCCTGGACCAGGACGGGCAGGTGATGGGCTACTACTACACGATGACGGACAGCAACTTGGTCCCGCGGGAGAGCACGTGGACTTGGACGACCGCCACGGAGGCCGAGTTCTCGCTCACCGCGAACAACCCGCAGGTGCTCGGGCACAGGTTCTACTGCAAGGCGGTTGACGACCGCGGCCTGGAAGACCCGACCCCCGCGTTTGTGTTCTTCTACGCCCAGGACACGAACAGGCCCAGGGTGAGGTTCAACCGGGCCTACGCCGTTACTCCGGAGGGCGAGACCCAGCAGCTCACCGCGGCCACGGAGGTGGAGTTGAAGGATTCCGTTCCGGGAGACACAATGCCCACCAACTCGTCCGTGTTCTTCTCCTGGGTGGGTTGGGACGAGGACCCGGGCGGATACATCACCGGATATCTTTACAAGCTGAACACGGAGGCCCAGCGCCGCGAGGGTGGGCTGGGAGACACTACCTATTCCACCGTTCTGACCAAGCGCGCGGAGTACAGCTTCGAGGTCCTTTCGGTCGACGACGCCGGCGCGACGACCAACACCATCAAGGGACGCAGCGAGACCGCGAGGTGCTTCGTCGTGAACTACGACCCTGACACGTGGATCGTGCCGCCCTGCGAGGGCTGCCCAAAGGGCTTCTTCGAGGGCGGGTCCATCCCGCGCCAGGAGGGAGACACCCTGAGACTGGTCAGCAGTCTGAAGGCGTCGTTCCAGTGGGGCGGGTGGGACAAGGACGGGTACGTCGTCGGCTGGACGCACCGGTTGACGCGCGAGGGCGGTGGCCCTGCCTACAGTTACAAAGACTTGGGAGTGACGAGTTGGGAGACCGGGGACCTGGAGAGCGGGAACTACGAGTTCTTGGCTCGGGCCCGCGACAACGAGATAAAGGACGACGGTACGCCGGCGAGGGTGAAGTTCTACGTGAACTGTGCCCCGTTCTTCGAGGGAGAGAGCCGCTGCTGCGGTTGTCCCGGCGGTGTGTATGAGACTTGCACTCTGCCCTGCACGAACGTGATAGTGCAGTTGGAGGACGGCACGGTTTATGATTCCTTGAACTGTCCGGCGTGCGACATTGAGAGCGGGGCCGCAGCCGAGTACCGTACGACTCTGAACGGCACTGTCGGTTCCTGGAGGGCCTCGCACATCGACATTCTTACCAGGCAGAATGGGTTGAGGGAGGGTTTGAACACAGTGGTGATAGAGGCCCGCGACAGGCAGCCGGACGGCCGCACGGGCAGGACGGTCAGCACGACCAGAGAGTTCTACGTGGACGTACCCATTCCGTAGGGGGAAGTGAGCAGGATGAAACCACAGAGAGTGTTTTTTGCGGCGCTGTTAGTCTCTCTTTCCCTTCTTCTTGTCTTCTGCGGATGCGGGAAGAAGGACGGGGAGAGACTTCCCAACGAACGGCCGACTGTGAAGGTGTCGGGTGGACCTCCGAACGGCGGTACGGCCAGCTATACGATACCGATATACTGGTTTGGCTCGGACGCTGACGGGGTGGTGGACCATTTCTTGTACGCCATAGACGACACCTCCAGCTGGACTGAGACGTCGTTCTTCCAGGGCTCCTTTCTGTTCGTCGCCGACGCCCCCAGGCCCGCTGGAGAGTTCGGCAAGTGGCACACGTTCTACATCAAGTCGGTGGACAATGAGGGTCTCGCGTCCTTTCCCGACTACCTGACCTTCGACGCCAGGACCGTCGCACCAGAGACCCGGATAAGGAGCCCCAAGTGCGACGAAACGACGGGGCAAATCTGCTTGGGCGCTCTCCCCTTGGGGACCTCGGTAAAGGTCGTGTGGGAGGGTGAAGACCCGGACAGCAGGGATCCGAGCCTTCGGCCGGTAGGTTACACTTGGCGTCTGTTCAACACGAGCTTGCTCAACCCGATGGGTGTGGAGAACGATAGTCTTCTCTTGACCACACCCTGTTACCAGACGGACGCTACATCCTGCTGGTCCGATCCCACTCCGCAGACGCAGATCATATTCTCCAACCTTGCCTCCGGCATCTTCTGGCAGTTCGGGGTGAGGGCGATTGACGAGGCGGGCGCTGTGGAGCCCGGGCTGTTGATGAACCGCAACGTCATCTTCTTCAAGACGATGCCCAGCTTCGGCTCGCCCACGCTGTGCGTGTACGAGGGAGCCAGCGCGCACTGCTTCCCGGCGGATGGGTCAGTGTGGGAGAGGCAGGCGGCCGCCGGAAAGCCCATTACATTCCGGTGGGAGGGTGACGCCAGCGCCTACGGGGGAACCATCTCAGGTTACCTGTACGGGATGGACATTGAGGACTTGAGCGACCCCTCGCAGTGGGCTCTTCAGACCTGGAGCGCCGAGGCCACGAGCGCCTCGGTCCTGTACACCGAGCCCGGCATCCACTACTTCTACGTCAAGGTCAAGGATTACGCCGACGTCGAGCAGCTCGCGATCGTGCAGCTCGAGGTTGTGTCATTCCTGTTCGACAGGGCGGTTCTGTTCGTGGACGATTACTACGACATTGCTCCCAGTGACCCCGTGCACGACAACTTCATAAGGTCGACCTTCGACTGCTTCCGTGCGCTGGAGGACCGGGATACACTCTACTTCTACAACTGCTGGCGCGCCGGTCCGGGCGGTGTGCCCCCGGAGATGCCGATGATGGTCGAATACCCGACCCTCTCCGAGCTCTCCAGGTACAAGCTCCTCATATGGGACTGTGACGCGTCGCAGAACTCGTTCACCACCGGCTTGTCCGGGGTGATTCAGAACGGCATTCTGGACGTCTACCTGAAGGGCGGGGGCAATCTCTGGATCTACGGCAACGAAGTGGTCAGGGGGAGCGATCCGGATCCGCTTCAGTTCGCCTACGGCTCAGTGCCGGGTGAGAACAGTTTCGCCTCCAGGTTCTTGAAGATCTCCGGCACCGTGAACAGACCGATCGTCTCGACCAACAACCGCGGTGACGGATTCAGGGGGGCCACACCCAACAGGAAGCTGAGCGACCTCATACCGTCGCTGGATTCGCTGGATTACTCCGTGGGCGGTTCCAGCACTGTGTACGGGAAGACGAAGGTGGAGGCCATCATGTCGGCCATGCAGAACCCGGACCTGTCGCAGAGGCCGGACACGATTTATTTCTACAAGGCCAACTACACGAGTTCGACGTACAACAAGAAGGCCTGCTCGCTGCGGTTCCACGACATCTACACCGGCTCGAAGGTGTTCTACATGGGATTCCCCATTCACACCTTCTTTGAGGCCAGGGTCGAATCGCTGGCGTGCTTCGTGGCTGACTGGATGTCTGAGGGCCTGTAATCTCGGTGGTATGCGGTCGCGCGTCGGCCGCGCGTGACAGGAAGGAGCCTATGCCTCAGGAAAGAAGGGATTCAAGACGTGCGTCACCCGGAGTCTCAGCCGTCGTTGTCATTGCGCTTCTCGCGTGCGCGTCGGCCGCCTGGTGCCCCGGGGCTCGGGCGCAGGTGACC
Organism: uncultured bacterium; assembly: GCA_964570935.1. Taxonomy (GTDB): domain Bacteria; phylum Eisenbacteria; class RBG-16-71-46; order JAFGJU01; family JAFGJU01; genus JAFGJU01. Next base: position 6,069 of record CAZMZP010000079.1, on the reverse strand, counting down.
TTCGAGCCCGTGCATCCGGAACTCCTGGCCACCGTGTGTGGGGACAGAGTCGTGAGCCTGACATGGTCCACGGCCGCCGAGGAGAGTCTGGCCGCGAGGGCTGCGAGGGTGAAGGCCCTGTACCCAGGCCAGCCGGTGCCCGATTCTCTCAAGTTCGGCGGCTACAGAGTCTGGCGCGGAGAGAGCCGCGACACGTCCCAGATGATGCTCTTGAGGGAGTTCACGAAGGCCGACACGGTCAGCTGGACGTTCAGGGGAAACGCAAGGCAGTTCGTGGACTCCGACTCGCTTTGTGAGATAAGGCTTGTCTGGACCAGGGTGGGCTATGACTCCGCCTTCGTGAGGATGAGGGTGATGCTGGACGTGCCGGGGCCTTACAACGGCGTCGGATATTTCTACGCGGTGACCTACATGGACAGCACGAGCACCCAGAGAAGCGCCAAGAGGGACTGCTACACGGACATGCCCGTACACTCCGTGGCGGCGCAGAACAAGGTGATCGAGCGCGTCTGGGTGGTGCCGAACCCCTACCACGGAGACGCTTCGTGGGACCTGAGCGAGGGACGCAGGATTCAGTTCGTGAACCTTCCCCCCCAGTGCCTGGTGTCCATCTATACCGTCGCGGGCGACCTCGTGCGGGAGATTCCGCATCCCGACCCGACGTACTTCAACTACGGTAACTACGGCGGCGCGCTGTCGTGGAATTTGAAGAACCAGGACGGAGAATACGTCTCTCCGGGCGTTTACGTGTTCATGGTGGAGGGCCCGGACGGGGAGTCGTACAAGGGTCATTTCGTAATAATCTACTAGTCAGGCATAAACACTGCCGGACACTACGAACCGCTGAGGTTGTTGCGGTTGGCTGCGACTTCGGCGGTTCTTCTTGAGTGACAGGGATTCGGACGAGGCAAATTGCGGGAGGCACAGCATGGAGTACAAGAACTTCATAAACGGCAAGTGGGTCGGAGCGCGGAGCGGGGAGAAGTTTGAAAACCGCAACCCGGCCGACTGGGAGGAGCTCGTAGGCGTTTTCCCGAAATCGGGTCCGGCGGAGGTGGACGAAGCGGTCGAGGCGGCGGAGCAGGCCTTCAGGAAGTGGCGGCTCGTGCCGGCGCCCAAGAGGGCCGAGATAATCTACCGCGCCGGAGAGCTCCTGCGAAAGCACAAAGAAGAGACGGCCCGCGACATGACCAGGGAAATGGGCAAGGTCATCCAGGAGACGCGCGGCGACACGCAGGAGGGAATAGACACCGCTTACTACGCGGCCGGAGAGGGCCGCAGGATGTTCGGTGAGACCACGCCGGCCGAGTTGCCGGATAAGTTCGCAATGTCCGTGACACAGCCGATAGGCGTCTGCGGCATCATCAGCCCGTGGAACTTCCCGATGGCGATTCCCACGTGGAAGATATTTCCGGCTCTGGTCTGCGGCAACACGGTCGTGTTCAAGCCGGCCAGCGACACGCCGCTCACCGCGGTCAAACTGGTGGAGATACTGGCGGAGGCCGGGCTCCCGTCCGGAGTCATCAACCTGGTGCACGGCACCGGCTCGGGCGTGGGCACCCCGATAGTCCAGCACCCTAAAGTAAGGCTGATTTCCTTCACCGGCTCCTCGTATGCCGGCAAGAACATAGCGGAGTTCTGCGGCAAGGCCCTGAAGCGCGTGTCGCTGGAGCTGGGCGGGAAGAACGCGCAGATAGTGATGGACGACGGCGACATAGACCTCGCGGTCGAGGGCGCGGTCTGGGGCGCCTTCGGCACGACCGGCCAGAGGTGCACGGCCACGAGCCGCATCATCCTCCACGAGAAGATAAAGGAGCAGTTCCTGGCCGCCTTCGTGGCCAGGGTGAAGAAACTGCGGGTCGGAAACGGGCTGGACCCGAACGTGGACGTCGGCCCGCTCGTCAACAAGGACCAGAGGGATCAGATCCAGTCGTACGTGGAGATCGGTTTGAAAGAGGGTGCGAAGCTGCTCACCGGCGGCAAGCCCTGCGAGCATGGCGACTGCAAGAAGGGCTGGTTTCACGAGCCGACCGTGTTCGGCGAGGTCGGGCAGAACATGCGGATCGCCCAGGAGGAAATATTCGGGCCGGTGGTGTCGGTCATCACTGCGCGCGACCTGGCCGACGCAATCTCGATACTCAACAACTCGTGCTACGGCCTCTCTTCTTCGATATACACCAACGACGTGCGCCGCGCGCTGGTGGCCATCAGGGACATCGAGGCCGGCATAACGTACGTGAACGGCCCGACGATAGGGGCGGAAGTGCATCTGCCGTTCGGCGGGGTCAAGGACACCGGAAACGGTCACCGGGAGTCCGGCACTCCCGTGCTGGACGTGTTCTCCGAGTGGAAGTCCGTGTACATAGACTACAGTGGAAAGCTCCAGAAGGCGCAGATAGACAGCGTGAAGGTGGAATAGACGGCGTAAGGACGCGCGGAAACGCGAGTATCAGGGGGTGAAGCTTGAAGAGACAGACCATGAGAAGGACGAGGACGTTGCCGGGGCCGAAGGCCAGGAAGCTCATACGAAAAGACGACCTCGTCCTCTCCAAATCGTACACGCGCGTCTATCCGCTGGTCGTGGACAGGGGCAAGGGCGTCTGGCTGTGGGACGTGGACGGTAACCGATTCATGGACTTCAACGCGGGAATAGCCGTCTGCGCCACGGGGCACAGCCATCCGCGCGTCGTGTCGGCGCTGCAGCGCCAGGTGGCTAAATTTCTGCACATGTCAGGCACGGACTTCTATTACGGGCAGGAGATCCTGCTGGCCGAGAAGCTGGCCGGCATCGCCCCCGGCAGGTCGGCGAAGAGAGTGTTTCTGTGCAACTCCGGCACCGAGGCGGTGGAGGCGGCCATGAAGCTGGCCCGGTACCACACCCGCCGCTCGCAGTTCATCGCGTTCTACGGCGCGTTTCACGGCCGCACGATGGGGGCGCTCTCACTCACCGCCAGCAAGGCGGTGCAGAGGCGCCACTTCGCCCCGCTGCTGCCAGGGGTGACTCACGTGCCGTACGCCGACTGCAGGCACTGCTATTACAACCTCAAGTATCCGACGTGCGACTTCGCGTGCGTCAACTTCATAGAGGAAGTGGTGTTCAAGAAGAGCGTTCCGCCGGACGACGTGGCGGCGGTCTTCGTGGAGCCCATCCAGGGCGAGGGCGGCTACATCGTTCCGCCGGAGGGGTACCACAACCGGCTGAAGAAGCTGACCGAGAAGTACGGAATCCTGTTCGTCGCTGACGAGATCCAGTCCGGTATGGGCAGGACCGGCAGGATGTTCGCAATCGAGCACTGGGGCGTGGTTCCTGACGTCATCACCGTCGCCAAGGGCATCGCCTCCGGCATGCCGCTCGGCGCGGCCATCTCGCGAGCGCCGCTCATGCAGTGGGAGCCGGGCTCTCACGGCAACACGTTCGGCGGAAACCCCGTCTCGTGCGTGGCAGCCATCGAGACCATCTCGCTCCTGCAGGGAGGCCTCGTCCGGAATGCTGAGAGAATCGGCGACTTTCTGATAGAATCGTTGAAGGAGATCGAGGCCAGACACCACTCACTGGGCTCCGTCAGAGGCAAGGGCCTGATGATAGGCATGGACATCGTTACCCATCCCGGCGCGAAGCGCGGCAACTCTCCGCTCAGGAACAAGCTTGTGGAGATCTGTTTCGAGAACGGTCTCCTGATACTTCCGTGCGGGGACGGGGCAGTGAGGTTCGCCCCGCCGCTCGTGGTAACGAAGAAGGAAGCCGAGCTGGCCCTGGAGATCTTCGAGGACTCGCTGTCGGAGCTGGAGAAGGGCAAACACAGGTTCTTGGCGAAGCCCAGCAAGATGGAAACTCTCATCTGACGCGTGGCGGAGACGCTCATCCGACGCGGCCGCCGGAGCCGGGGATCGGGCCGCGCGCCCTGCAACGGGCCGGCGCACGCAATGTCATCAGATTGCGGCCGGCCGTCTGAGAAGGAGGGGGCCGATGACAGTCATCGAAAAGATTCTCTCGAAGGGCTCCGGTCAGAAGGTGAGTCCCGGCGACAGAGTTTCGTCGAACGTGGACCTGGCGGTCATCAGGGACTTGGGCGGGGCCGACGTCGTCATCGACTACGAGAAGAACTTCGGCTCCGGACCGGTTTGGGACCCGTCGAAGGTCGCGCTCACTTTCGACTACCAGGCGCCGGCCAAGGACGCCGACGTGGCCGACAGCCAGAGAGTCTGCCGCGAGTTCGCCAGGAGACGGGGCATACACAGAATATTCGACGTGAACTCGGGCATAGGCCAGCACGTGCTGCTGGAGCACGGTCTGGCACACCCGGGAGGGGTCGTCGCCGGCACCGGCAGCCACATAAACTTATTAGGCGCGGTCGGCTGCTTCGCGACCGGCTTGGGCACGGCCGACATGGTGGAGACGCTGCACTCGGGGAAGCTGTGGGTCAGGGTGCCCGAGACAATCAGAGTGGCGTTCAAGGGGAGCTACTCATTCCCCACCTGTTCCAAGGACCTCGCGCTCTACTTTATCTCCCGCATGGGTCCGGACGCCGCCGACGGCAGGGCGCTCGAGTTCTACGGGCACGCGATACACGAGTTCCAGGTGCACGACGCGCTGACCCTGGCCAGCCTCGTGACCGAGATAAACGGCCGGATAGGGTTCGTGCCCCCGAACGAGCAGATCGCCGCTTTCCTGAAGAGCCGCATCGGCCGCGCCGTTGAAGCGCCCGTCGCGGGCGCGGACGCGGCGTATTCCAGCTCCATGGAGCTGGACGTCCAGGGGCTTCCGCCGCAGGTGGCGTGTCCCCACACGCCCTTCAACGTGAGACCGGTCAAGGACGTGAAGGGCACCCACATCGACTTCGCGTTTATCGGTTCCTGCGCCAACGGCAGGTTCGAGGACCTGGCTCTTGCGGCCGCCGTCCTCAAGTCCGCCGGAAAGGTCCACCCCAACGTGCAGCTGACAATAGTGCCGGCCACGATAGAGGTGGCCAGGAAGTGCCTCAAGTCGGGCTACTACGAGATATTCCTCGACGCAGGCGCCATCGTGACCAACCCCGGCTGCAGCCTCTGCGCCATCGGTCACCACGGCGTGCTGGGCAAGGGCGACGTTCTTATCAGTTCATCGAACAGGAACCTCCAGGGGAAACTGGGCAACGGGGCCGAGGTGTACCTGGCCAGCCCGTCCACCGTCGCGGCCTCGGCCGTGAAGGGCGAGATCACCGACCCGGGCGAGTTCTTGAGATAGGAGACATTGATGATTCTGCAGCAGTACATCTACTTCTTTGGAGAACACACTGACAGGCTGGGGGAAGACGCCAGGGACGTGCTGGGCGGCAAGGGCACCGGCCTGGCAGAGATGACCAGGGCCGGGTTCCCGGTGCCTCCTGGCTTCACGATAAGCACGCGCGTCTGTAGGGTGTACAACGACAGCGGCCATCGGCTTCCGGCTGAGTACCAGGAGGAGCAGAGGACTTACGTCGAGCGGCTGGAGAAGACGATGGGGAAGAAGCTGGGCGACGTGAACGACCCGCTTCTGGTGTCGGTGCGGTCGGGCGCCAAGTTCTCCATGCCCGGCATGATGGACACAATACTCAACCTGGGCCTTAGCGACTCCAGCGTGCAGGGCCTGGCCAGGAAGACGGGCAACGAGCGGTTCTCGTACGACGCCTACAGGCGCTTCATCCAGATGTTCGGCAGCGTCGTGCTGGGTCTGAGCAAGTCGGTGTTCGAGGACGAGCTTCACAAGATGAAGGAAGATAAGGGGGTCAAGGAGGACACCGGGCTCGACGCCGGCGACCTGAAGGAGCTGTGCAAGCGTTTCAAAGACCTGGTGCGGCGCGAGAAGGGCGCCGACTTCCCGCAGGACCCGCGCGAGCAGTTGGACATGGCCAGAGACGCCGTGTTCCGCTCGTGGAAGAACGAGAGGGCCATCTTCTACCGCAGGCAGCACGGCATCCCGGAGGACCTGGGTACGGCCGTGAACGTGCAGGTGATGGTCTACGGCAACATGGGGCCGTCGTCGGGCACGGGCGTGGGGTTCACCAGAAACCCCTCCACGGGTGAGAAAAAGTTCTACGGGGAATACCTAAT
>CAZMZP010000078.1:0-4714 GCA_964570935.1 uncultured bacterium | reverse complement strand
GTCGGACTGTGACAGGCTCATTCGGGGGTTCAGCGTGCAAAAACGGTAACAGGACTCCTGTAAAGGGATTGCGGGGCCGTAATCCGGGATAGCGCTGTCGAGAAGGGAGTGGATTCCGGCGCCGGGACGTTACGCGGCAGGCGCTCCGGGCGTGTTCCGGCAGTGCAGCAATTGCGCTGCGTTAACAGGTGTAGCCGGAGGGAAACGAGGGGGAGAAAAGAAGATGGGAAGCGGCTTTATGTGGAAGCAATCACCAGCAGGCATTTGAACGAGGTCACTTGCTTATAGAAGGGAGCCGCTTCCCATTATCTGGTCCGTTGCGCGGCCTGGTGTGCCGACTTTCACAACGGGTATTTGCCTTGATCCGATTGGCTTCTTCTAACCTCCCTCTTTAAGGGTGGCCCGGGCTGGCTGGTGACCATGCTTCACACTGTCATCTTTTGAGGCCGGGGCTCAAATCTACAGTTTCCGCTGGAAACACCGACCAACCCAGGTCGCACTTTCGGAAGCCCCACTATACGCTATAGCACTGACTGTGCCAAAAGGGTCAACGCCGCCTGGCAGAATGCGGACTCCTAACTGGCAATATTACAACGAGTTGGAAAATGCGACGGCTGCGGAGGGACGGCGGGAAGACGACCGACCACCCTGGACTATAAAGAAACTTGATACAGGGGCCTGTTGGTCCGCTATGATACGAAAACACAATCGATTAAGACTGTAAGGTTTCTTTATAGTAGTTCCGGACACAAAGGAAAGTTAGTTTAGTATTCTTGAGCGGGCGAATGCGGCGCGACGGAGGCGAGCGCTGCGACAGGCAGAGGCGAGCGATTGCGACAGGCAGAGGCGAGCCACTGCGATGCGTCAGAGGCTCCGGCACGCGGCCGGAATCAGTGGAGTCTGCGGTCGAGGCGAAGCTCAGTTATCTTCTTGAGCAGAGTCGGGTAGCTTATGCCGAGGAGCTTGGCGGCCCTGGCCTTGTTCCAGGACATCTTGTCCAGAGCGTCGGATATGACTCTGCGCTCTGTCCTTTCGACTTCGGACCTGAGCGAAGTGCCGTCGCTCATGGCGAGACCGTGCTCCCTCAGCTCCGGCGGCAGAAGGTCGGCGGTGAGCTCGCCGCTGGGCCCGGCAAGCACTATCATTCTCTTCACAGTCTTTTCGAGCTCTCTCACGTTCCCCGGCCAGTCGTAGTCCATCAGGAGCTGCATGGCGCCCTTGGAAACGACTCGTGTCGGGTTTCCGTTCCCGCCGCCCAGCCCTTTCAGGAAGTGCTCGACCAGAAGCGGGATGTCGTCTCTCCTCTGGCGGAGCGGCGGTACGGTCATTGTGATGTCGCTCAGCCGGTAGTAGAGGTCTTCGAGGAAACCCTCCTGCTTCATCAGCAGCTTAAGGTCTATGTTCGTGGCGCAGATGATGCGGGCGTCGACCTTGTTCCACTTGGTCGAGCCGACCGCGCGGATCTCTTTCTTGTCCAGGAAATGCAGCAGCTTCGCCTGCACGCTCTTGGTCGTCTTGGCGACCTCGTCCAGGAACACGGTGCCGCCCTCGGCCTCTTCGAAGAGCCCCTTCTTGTCCCTCACGGCTCCGGTGAACGCGCCCTGGACATGTCCGAAGAGCTCGCTCTCTAGCAGGGACTCGGGGATGCTGGAGCAAGTTATGGGCACGAACGGCTTGTCCCCCCGCAGGCTGCAGCGGTGGATGGCCTCGGCCACCAGCCCCTTTCCGGTTCCGGTCTCACCCTGTATGAGTATCGTGGCCGAGCTGGCCCCGACTTTTTCAACGAGGCTCAGTATCTCGAGCATTTCCTTGTTTTCCGTGACCAGCGCCTCGAACGAGCACTGGAGCTCCACTCTCTTCCGCGAGGCCGTCTTTTCCCTTCTCTCCGCCGCCCGCTCCACCCCGATTGCGGTGTGGGCGACAATGCCCGACATCACGGCAGCGAGGTTGAGCTCGCGCTGCTTGAACGCGCCCAGCCGATTTTCATTGAGCCTGTCCGCGTAGACGATGCCCCTGAGCCCGGAAGGCAGGCTGAGCGGCACCAACGCGAAGCTCTGGACGCGCTCGAGAACGGGGAGCTTCGAGAACGTCTTGTCCGAGTGCACGTTCGTGACGACCATCGGAGAAGTGAGGTTGTCCATACGGAAGGCCTCAGTCAGCGAAGTCGCGACGTCAAGCGCTTCCTTGGCGGAGAACTTCTGCTCGGCCCAGATGCGAGGCCGCGTCCCGGCGGCCGCGAACGCGATGAGGCCTCTGTCCGCGTCAAGGCGCGTGACAATCAACCTCATCAGGTCGTCCAGGGTCTTCTCCGGATCCTCGGCGCCACCCAGCAGCTTCCCCAACTCCTCCAGTATCTTGAACTCGCCCGAAGAGGAAAGGGTCGAGCTCACAAACGCCTCTTCGAGAGTCGTCCTCACCCGCGCGAGGGCCGTCGAAATCTCGGGTTCATCCACGTCCTTGAGCAGCCGCTCCGCTTCGTCGATGTAACCCAGCGACTCGTCCGGCACCCCCTTGGTGAGATAGAGCCGGGCCAGTTCGGCAGTAGCGAGCGCGGCCCAACCCTTGACCTCGAAGCTCAAGAAGATGCCCATGGACTGCTTCAGCACCGACACCGCCCTTCCGACGGACTCGGAGCTGACGCGGCCGGAGGGCATCATGGACGCGATGGTTTTGCCTGCCAGCAGCTGCGTCCGTGCTATCTCGAATCTCTCGCCTATGCTGGTGAGAGTGGACAGGACAGACTCGATCGTCTGCCAGCCCTTCTCCCATTCATCTCTGTTCAGTTGAACAAAGCCCAGGGTCCTCTGAGCCAGCGCCTCTTCGCAGCGGTCGCCAAGCTTCCGCGCGATCTCGACCGCCTTCGCGGCGGCCGCGGCAGCCTCGTCCAGCCTCCCCAGCGCCAGCCACGCCTCGCCCTTCCGTCTTTCGACTTCCATGGCCACGTCGCCAGCGGGCGCGAGCTCAGCGGCCAGGGGGGTCGACTCGTTCAGGAGCTCCAGCGCCGCGTCGGCATTGCCCCTGGTGAGGTTGAGCTCACCCAGGAACTCCAGCGCCAGCGCCTCTTCACGCCTGTAGCCAAGAGAGCGACTCGTCAGGAGCACTTCGCGATAAGCGGATTCCGCCTTCGCCCATTCTCTCCTGCGCAGGCTTATGTTGGCCAGGGCAAGCCTGTCTCGCACGACGCCCGCCTTGTTGCCGGTCTGCGTGCGAATCTGCAGCGCCCTGGTGATGTGTCTTTCGGCGAGGGACCATTCTCCGAGGCGGAAGTGGACGATGCCGAGGTTGAGCGAGAAGGTGGCGACGCGGTCGAGATGGCCCATTCTCTCGCTGATACCGAGGGCCTTCTCGAAGAAACCGGCCGCCTCGCGCCACTCGGAGAGGTTCTTGTGAACGAGGCCCAGGTTGTTGAGGACCTGCGATATCTTCTCTTCGTTCTGAATGCTGCGGAACGCGAACAGGGCGTCCTCGAAGTACTCCTTCGCCTTGGCAAGGTTCCCGAGGCGCATGTGGATGACGCCCAGCCAGTTCTGGACCTTGCCGAGCTCCAGGAACTCACCCGTTCCCTTGAGGAGCTTGTGCCCGACCTCGCAGAGCCGACGGCCTTTCTTGTAGTTCCCGGCCTCGGCGTGCAGGATGCCCTCGAAGCAGTACGCCTTACCGAGACCCACTAGCTCTTTTTCTGAATGGAATACGTCTCTGGCGGAGCGGGCGGACTCGATGGCCTGGGAGTACTCGCCCTTCTCCTTATGGCAGGAGGCGATCTTCAGGTCGAGGTACGCGGCCTTGCCGGCGCGTGAATGCTCGACCGCCGACTTCCTGGCCTTGGCGTAGTAGTCCAGAGCGCCAGTGAAGTTCGACGAGTTAAAATGTATATCACCGATTTCCTCGTCCTTCTCCCAGGCGAGAATCGGTCGCAGTTCATCAGGACTCAAGTCCTTATTACTGCGGGAGCCGTCTTCCATCTGAATGGGCCTCCGAATGAAGAAACGCTCACCGAATTAAAAGGACTTAGATCAGAACTTTCCTACCACACCACTCCGCAGATACATCCACACGAAGCGCACGAACTCTCGGCGACCTTCAAACCTGAAGGGTTCGCCGAAGCGTTCTCTCCACTGGCCGCCGCCGAACGGATTCACTCCGTCGCCGGTAGTGTTGCGCTTCCACGTGGAGGGCTCGTCGGGGTCTCCTGTGGTAGAAAAGACTGACCCACCTAGACGGCTTGAGGCGAAGCCCTCTCCCCTGGCCGGAATGAAGCGTTTCTCCACGGAAGGACCCGCGAGCGAGTCGTGCGTGGAGAAAGATACAAACGCCAGGGTGAAGAGCACGATGATCGCCAGTACCGTCCTGGGATGAATCATGTCTCACCAGCTCCTTGGTGCTGAGTTCTCCGCCGAGGAGAACGCACCATTGATGCACCGCGGGCTCAGTGCACGGGAAAAGACCCAACCCACATACACGAACACACGAATGCCGCAGCGAAAGGCGCGGGAGGAAGGAACACTCTGCGGGATACAAAGTGCCTACTCCACGCTCCATATGGAGTATATGACACAAAACGCCTCAAGTCAATGGAAAATGTTACGGCGCGGCGGATTATGGGGCGCGGCGACACGGTCCGTGGGAGCGGCCGCGGGGGCATCGGACAGCCGCGCGCATTGGGGTGCGCTGAGACCCGGCGCCCGGCCTGACACCCTCCGGCCCGGGATGCCCG
>CAZMZP010000077.1:0-77484 GCA_964570935.1 uncultured bacterium | reverse complement strand
GTCCCACAATCAGCCCGCAAAATCGCAAAGGGGGGAAGCGCGTTGCGCCTCCCCCCTTGCTTGCCTCCCCGTGGTGTCCTTGAGCAGTCCGACTTTGCTCTGAGTATGCGCCAGGTGCGTCGGAGCTTGCTAGAATATCGTACCCAGCCACTCACCCAGGTACTGCATGCGACCCGTGAGCAGCGAGATTCGAGCCATCACGGTGTATCCGAACGCCGCGCCGAAGGCCACCATCAGAAACCAGATGCCCAGCCGTGACGCCGCGCCGAACGCGCCGGTGTGTTCCTTCGAGAAGAAGAAGTATATCAGGGCGCAGATGACCCCTATGATGAGGATGAACGCCGAGAGGGTCGCGCCGATCGCCACGCCTCCGCCGTTCACCACCACGAGCGGGAGCATCGAGTTGTAGATCTGACCCACAAAGTCGGACTGGAGGTAGCGCGTGAAGTTGGTGCCGGCCGCGAAGCCGATCACGAACGCCATGGCCCAGCGCGAGAACCAGCTGATCCTCTCCACCAGCCGGGTCAGCATCAGGAGGCCGAACACGGCGGGCACTATGAAATGGTACTGGGGCTGTGCGTCCTCGGGCATGTTGATGACGCCCTGGAGTGCGTTGGGCGCGATGCGGCCGACCAGGTTGGGCATCAGCGTCGACCAGATGCCTATTACCATCCAGTAGGCCGCGGACACTCCCACGAAGAGGTGCTCGGCGAACTTGTAAAACGGGTTATCCCTGTAGAGGAAGCTGAATATCATCAGCGTGAGCAGGGCACCTATCCAAAGCTCGAATGTGTGCACCATCAGACTTCCTCGTTACGCCTTCTTCGCGCGGTTCTGCCGTCTTCTCTCACCGAAGAAAGCGATGTTCCCGATTATCACAAACGCGATTATGACAAGGTGCGCCACGGTCTGCGGTCCCATCAGTTTGACCGCCTGCTCGGCGTGCTCCTTGTACTGCGGGTATTTCTCGACTAACGCGGACTCGTACTCGGCCGCTCCCTGAAGCCCGCCCATGAGGCCCAGAAGCTGCCTGGGGTAGTACGGATACAGAAGCGGCGCCTCTACCGCGGTAACGCCGCCCGCGACAGGTATGCGGCCGGGGTCGCCGGCGAACTGCACCCACTCCCTTACGCCCGGGAACCCGCTTCCGATGCAGACTATGAGCGACATGTCAGTCAGGTTCTGGACGTCCTTCATCATCTCGAACCCGTCTATGGGGTCGCCGTGGACGTCGGTCGTGTACATGCCCTTGAGGTCCAGCAGGATTGCGTTGATGAGCCCCTGGTTTCCGGCCTTGTAGCCCAGGTTTATCCAGTCCTTGCCGTAGACCTTCTCCGGGAAGTCGCGCTGTATGACGTTGGTGGCCAGGGCAACAGCCTGGGGCGGCCCTGTTGCCCACACGGCCATCATGTACACTTTAAGATCCTTGACCAGAGCGTGCCTGCACACCGCCTCGGCCATGGGCTGGTTCTCGGGCACCGTGCTGGGCGCGTAATCGAAGCTGATTAGCACCTTCGAGCCCGGCGGCAGGGCCTCGACCTTGTCGAAGATGGCCTCCACGATGGGGGAGCTGCGGACCGTGAACACAAGATGGAAGACCATCGGCAGTATGACAGCGAGCGCTATCAACAGGAATATTATCCGCCTGTCGATGGAATTCAGAACGTCTATGACGCCCTTTCTTGGGCCGCCGATCTGTTCCTTGTCCGGTCTGTCGTCTGCCATTCTGTTTCCCTGCCGGGCTCAGCGGCCCGGCCGTGCGCTTCCTACTTGCTCTCCCCGCCCAGATAAGAACGTTCGATGCCCAGTATCAGCTTGAGCGACGTCGAGATTATTCCGAGTGCGATGCCGATCATTATGGCCCGCTGTCCGGCCATGTTGGGTATTGATAGAATCCAGTTGCTCAGGTTCGGGATGTGAAGGAACTGAAGCTGCGGCGGAAGCCACGCAGTCATGGCGTGCCCGAGCGGTGTGCGGCCAATCAAAATGATGAAGGCCGCGACCAGCAGCATGGTGGCTTCCTTGGTCTTCGCCCTGAAGGCCCTGTACGACGCCGAGGCGACGAAGAATGCCAGCAGCGAGAACATCGTCGACTGGAGCGGCACGAACATGGCGTTGTACATGAAACCGAACCAGCTGTCGCTCGCGCTGACGTCCCCGGTGAACCCCGGCGGGCCGCCTATCTTGAGCGTTCCCACTATCAGCATCGCCAGGAACCCCGCCACGGTCACGATGCTGTACTTCCAGTCCCGTCCCTTTTTCCAGATCCTGTCGCCGTGGATCTTGAGGAGGTTCCCGCCGCCCAGGATGAACGCGAACACCGCTATCAGGTCAAAGTAGATGGAGAAGTTTTCGTTCGCCTCGTAGAACGGGAAATGCGGCACGAACATGGCCACGACCAGCGCCGCCCCTACGATGAACGTTATGAGGAGTGGGATCTGTACCTTGAAAAACATCTGCTACCTAAAAGTTCAACTGGAAAAGGTTCCTCAGCCAGTCGCTGACCGCGTTGACCGAGCTGTTTCCGCTCACGGACCCGACGGTCGCCACGATGGAGCCGAGCAAAATGAAAAACATCGCGATGCCCTTGCCCACGTCCTGGCCCTTCAAGCTTCCTATCATCTTCACGTCCTTCGACAGGTACGCGCTCGCCGCGAAGAGCTCCTCTCCGATCAGCGTGTAGTCGCACGCGGCCACGAAGAACGGCAGCTGCGTGGGCATCGCCGTTCCGGCTATCTGGATCGCTCCGACCGAGTTCCCGGTCTCGGCCAGGATCAGTGACTCGGCGAAGAAGGCGCCCATGTAGAAACAGGTGGCGGGCTTCTCACGCACCATTATCCCGTCCACGGCGGCCACGTAACCGAACTGCTCGTCCGTCACGTAGTAGGCCATGTCGTCGGTGTAGAGGTCGGGTCTCCCCACGCTCAAGTAAGCCGCCTTGAGAGTCTCCCTGGCCGTGCTCATGACCAGAGAGCGGCTCACCGGCACTTCCAGCTTGGTCTCGTACTGGGCGGCCAGTTTGCCCACGCTGGCCAGTATCGTGAGGCCCGCGACCGTCTGCACGTTGTCCATGTCCTGGATGCCCGGTATGAAGAGTATAGGTTTTCCCATCTCGGTGGCCCGGCCGACCGCCTCTTCCACCGCCTCGATGCCGGCGATCCTTCTTATGAAAAGCTTCTTCCCCCTGCCGGCCTGGAAGACGAACCACATTATCGCGACGATGAGGATGACGGCGATCGCGAGGAGATTGACCACTCTGGAGTCGAACCACTGCTGCCTGGCGGCGATGGGCCCGGTCATCTCGGACAGTGACACCAGCTCCCCGCACATCGCGCCGACCTTGTAGTAGTACTGCACGTGCTCGTCCACCGAAGTGTCCAGGTACTGCTGCGCCTGGGCCGGAGCTGTGCTGACCTGCTCGTAGGCGCCGTCGGGTGTCTCGCACCTCATTATGGCGTAGCCGGTGACCTTTCCGGTGACCGGCACGTCGTCCGCGGACAAGACCCAGGACACAGTTATGCTCTCGCCGTGGTCGTCGGGCGAGTCGGCCGCCTTGACCTCCGTGGGGGAGGCGGGAGGCATCGGGACAATCGGCAGGCCCCCCTGGTCGTGTCCTATCGGGGCACCCTTTGAAACGGGCGGCGCGGCCTGCTCGGCGTCCTTTCCGGCGGGCGGCTCAGCCGCGTCCGCAGCCGTGCACACGCCGCAGAAGGTCCAGCAGGAGAATACGAGCCCGAGGGCTACGGCCAGCGCCGGGATGTATCTGATCAGTCTCACGAATCTGAAGAAAAGGAGCGCGGAAAACGGAACTGAAAGTCTCGCGGGGTTGACGCGGTGATCGAACTCTTCGCGACAGGGTGGCATGAGCACTCCGTCTGACGGAACTTGGGCCCGTTGAGCGAGAAACAACAACGATGAAAAGACTATGAGAGGCTGGGAGAAGTGTCAACAGAATAATAGGGGAGGTGCGCGGCAGGGGCACTGCTTCGAGCCGCAACAGACCGGCGGGACGCCTGTGGGGTCTGAGACCGAAAGAGCGTGTTGCGGGACAGTCGCTAGTTGGCGAACGTAGCCTTGATCCTGCCCCAGGTCATGGACTCGACCGGAGTGGGGGCGCCCAGCGCACCCATGTTGGTGCCTGAGGGGTGGCCGGATGCGACGCACGGGCTCTCGGGGTCCAGGTGGAAGTCGAGCGCGGCTTCGTCCACGTACAGAGGGTCGGCTCCGATGTTTCCGGTTCCCGGTGCCGGCGTCCACGACTGGATGCCTCCGCTCACGCAGTAGTAGTCGATGGCATAGGTGCCGTATCTGAAGTTGTTCCAACCGTCGTTGTAGCTGACGTCCGCTTCACAGCCCAGCTCGCAGATAAGACCGGCCTGCGTGTTGTCCGAGAAGATGTTGTTCTTGACCGACACAGAGCCAGCCGCGGTCTGGTAGACCCGGACGCCCACGGTGTTGGCGTGCAGAGTGTTGTTGACTACGCTGCCGCCGGAAGCCACGAAGTTGATGGCGGACTGGCCCGGCCCGTAGACGGGGTCGCCGCCGTTCACCAGCACGCAGTGGTCGATGTCGAGCTGTGTTCCGGCGCCTCCCACGTGAATCATCCCGTGTTGGAGGTCGACGGTGGCGCCATTACCCCTTATGCAGACCGCTTCGCCGCCCAGTATGGTCAGCCCGCCGGTATAAGTAACAGTGCTCGACAGCTCGACGTACTTGGCGTACCCGTTGAGCGGCCCGGCGCTCGTGTACGCGGACTCCAGCGTAGCGCCCAGGACTGCCTGGGGCAGTACGCAGGCAGACAGAAGCACGGCACACGCGAGACACAAACGTTTTCGAGCATGGGTAACCATCGGACACCGCTCCTTGTGTAACAGCCCCTGACCCAACCGCACTGGACGCAGGCGCGACGACGTGCCCGTCTACCGGGCACGTCGCCAGAGTATCAATCCAGCTGTAGAAACCCTATTTCAGCATCACGAGCTTCAGCGACTGCGAGACTCCCTCGCCGTCCAGCCTGGCGATGTAGGTGCCGGAACTCAGCGCCCGGCCCTCGGAATCCCTGCCGTTCCATACGACCACGTGGCGTCCCGCGTCCAGCTTCCCGCGAGTCAGCTCGACCAGCTTGCGGCCGGACACGTCATACACGGACAGCGAGCCTGTTGTCGTCCTTTCCAGCTCGAAGGCGACGCTGACTGTCGGGTTGAACGGGTTGGGCCATGCCTCGAGCCCGGTCGCCGCCACCGGCGGAGCCGAAGTCAGGCCTTCCTGGCTGCCGGAGGACAAGTCGAACGTCTGCTCCTCCTGCTCGCGCTCAAACGCCAGCATAGGCGACGTGGTGTACTTGACGGTGACAGCAAGATAGTCCGCGTAGCACGAGTACACCTTGCTGTTGGCGCTCGCGGCCACCCTTACCCTGATCTCGCCCGCCGCAGAAACGAAGCCCGCGGGCGACGTGGTTGTATAGGTCTTGGTGACGTCCGTCGTGCCGACGGTCGACATGTTCGCCGGCGACCACGAGTTGGTCACGAAATTGTAGAGGTAGATCGTCTGCGTGCGGCTCGCGGAGTAATTGCCGTTGTACGTGATGGTCAGCTCTAACGGCGCTTCGTCGATGGTCGTCCGGCCGTACCAATCGGTGTAGTACTTCTTGCCGGACTTGATCGCGTTTACCCTAAGATAGGCGCCGTCGTCGGCGCCGAGGCTGAGATGGCTGCCGGCTCCCACAGCGCCTATGAGCATCGTCATCGCGGTGGGATAGTAGGTCTTGAAGAAGACCTCGCCGCCCCCTCCTCCTCCGCCCCCGTTCCCGAGCGCACCCATGTCCGTACCGGCAGGGTCACCCGCGCCCAAGCAAGGGCTGCCGGTGCCCAGGTGGAAGTCCAGCGCGGCCGCGTCCACGTACAGAGGGTCCGCCTTGATGTTGCCGGTCCCCGGAGAAGGAGTCCACGGCTGAATGCCTCCGTTCACGCAGTAGTAGTCCACGGCGTAGTTGCCGTACATGGTGTTGTTCCAACCGTCGTTGTATGTGACGTTCGCTTCGCTGCCCAGCTCGCAGATGACTCCGGCATACGTGTTTTGCGAGAGGATGTTGTTCTTGACGACGACGGCGCCGGGCGAGGCAAGGTACACGCGCACGCCCACGGTGTTGTCATGGATTGTGTTGTTGACGACAGCGCCGCGGGACGCGACGAAGTTAAGAGCGGCCTGGCCGGGTCCGTAGAGAGGGTTGCCGCCGTTCACGAGCACGCAGTGGTCGATAGCAAGAAACGTGGTGTTGCCGCCCACGTGTATCATGCCGCCCTGGAGGTCGAGCGTGGCGCCGCTACCCTTTATGCAGGCTGTGTCGCCGGCCGGGATTGTAAGGCCCCCGGTGTACGTGGCCCCGGCAGACAGAACTACGTACTTATCGTACCCGTTCTGGGACGAGGCGCCCGAATAGGCGGACTCGAGAGTGACGCCGGCGGCCGCCTGGGGCAGGAGCGAGGCAAACAACAGCACCGGAACAGCGAGGAACAATGGGTGTCGAGCATAGGTGACCATGAGGTGCCGCTCCTTTGTGAGAACCCTTAGCCTAGCCACATTTGCCATAGCCATGATGATGTGCTCGACTGGCGGCGGGCCCAGAATCAGTGTAAGCGTGAACCGTACCGCACGTTGTGGGATACTGCACGTCCGTCCAGGTGGTTCTGTTCCAATTGGTTGGGCCGTGTCAGCACCCGCGCGGTCGCGGCCGGGCTGGCACGCTGCCAAGGCTCACCCCGCATGATGCATGGGGCGGAAAACGAAAGCGCAGGAGGCTTGACGGAAGCGAATTTGGGCGGATTGCGGGGCTATCGCACAAACATCGCCTTGACCCCACCCCAGCTTATCGACTCCACCGGAGTCGGACTGCCCAGTGCGCCGATGTTGCTGCCTGCGGGGTCGCCTGCGCCAATGCACGGACTGGCGGGGTGCAGGTGAAAATCCAGGGCAGTTACATGCACGAAGAGAGGGTCAGCGGAGATGTTGCCTGTTCCTGGGAATGGGGACCAAACCTTGATCCCGCCGCCGCTTCACCCACAGTCCATGGCGTAATCGCCGTAGCCCGAGTTGCCCCAAGCGTCGTTGAAGATGGCGTTGGGCTCGCTCCCGAGCTGACAGAGGACCCCGGCGTAGGCGTTGTTCATGACGATGTTGTTCTTTATGGTGATTCCGTTCATGCCGGAGAGGTAGATGCGCACTCCTACGGTGTTCCCGTGTATCGTGTTGTTCGTAACGCTGCCGTATGAACCCACAAAGTTGAGCGCGGCCTGGCCGGCCCCATACTCGGGACTGCCGCCGTTGATGAGCACGCAGTGGTCGATGTCCAGCCTGACAGTCTTGCCTTGGATGTCGATTATCGAACCCTGGAGGTCTATCAAGGCACCGTTGCCCCTTACGCAGGCCGTGTCACCCGCCGGAATGGTCAGCCCTCCCGTGTACGTCACGGACGGTGAGAGCTCAACGTACTTGTCGTACCCGTTCTGAGGACCCGCCGTGACGTAGGCGAACTCGAGCGTGACTCCGCAGGCGGCCTGCGGCAGGAAAGCAAGCGAAAGGAGCGCGAACGGAAGCAGCATGAGCGCAGCAAGGAACACTCTATGCCGGACAGTAGTGCCAGTCAAGTATTCCTCCTCGCGCCCGGTCCAATAGGACCGGCGAACCCCACAAAAAAGCAACGCCCCTCGTGCGGGCGTTCATTTGCACTCTGGGCACGAATTGTACCACAGGTGTCAGAGCAGCACAAGGGTTTCGGGCCGGACTGTGTTAGCAATCTTAGAATGTCCGGTTCTTAGCAAAGTTAAAATGTCCTATTCTGGGGTTAAGGCCCCTGTGCTCTTGCCGCTCTGGCGAGCGCTGGTGTGGGCGGGCTAGAAGGCCGCCGTGACCTGCAGGCTGGTCCTGTGAGAGGAAAAGTCGTTTCTGGAGTCTGTCTCGTCCGAGTATTTCGTGTATTGGTACAGAAGGTCGACGTGGCTCTTCCTGTCCAGGATGCGCTCCACCTGCGCAGTGAAGATGTGCTTACCGCGTGTGAGTCCCCGTCCGAAGCCCAACTCTTCCGGCACGTACACGCCACCGGCCCTGTAGGCGTCGTAAGTGCCTCTTTCCATGACCCAGCCCGCCCCGGCCTCGATTCCGGAGACGAGCGGCACAGCGCCCCAAACGCCGACTGCAAGCTCGTTCTCGAGCACCAGTGTGGATATGACTGTCGACTCCAGCGAGTCCGGCTCAACCGGCTCGAGGTACTTGGCGAACAAGTCGACGCCCAGCCGGTCCAGGTGGAAATTCAGACTCAGTCTGGCGCCCCTTCTGTTCGGCACGTAGGAGAGGGCGCTGTAAGCCGACACGAAGTCGTCTGAAGTGTAGAGACAAGCGGCAGACGCGCTCAGCCAGGCCGCCGGGTCGGCCTCGACGGTGCCCAGGAACCCTTTGCCGTACCTTATGTCGTCAGATGCCTGCCTCACGTCGTCGTCTGTTCTCGTGCGGTCGAATTCGGCCTCCACGGAAAACGTATGTCCGACCGGAAGAGTGATTCTGCCGCCGTAGACCTGGCCGTTCGTGGCGGACACGAGCCACTCATATCCCGCGAGAGGCAGGCTGGCCGACTCTTCATCGTCTCTTGCTACTATCGAGTGAAACGACACGCCGGGCCTCGGCGTCCCGGCCGCGTACCATGGGCTGAAGTCGGCTCTGATTCCGTAGAGATCACGGCGGTAACGAAAGTCAAGAAGCGTCTCGCTTCCGGGCTCGAGAGCGGCATAGGACACCCCGTGCGCCGTCCTGGGAACGGCATAGAACGCCCTAACCGTGGCAAGACTCTGAAAGCCCCACGACAGGTCCAAGCCCTCAAAGGTCAGGTCCGGACCCAGCTCCTCGAGGCTCTGGAGAAGATACGCGCCGGCCGACCCGGCGCACGCGCAGCTCGACGTCCTTCCGCCGGTCCTGGGGTTGTCCTCAATGTCCCACCTCATGAGACTGAGCGGACTGAAGTGCGCATCGAAGTACCCGAGTCGCGCCGAGAAACTCCCTCCCAAGTACCTAGCGAACACGCTTCCCATCTCGTTCGAGAAGTACTGCGGGCCCAGCTCCAGGACTTCTTCGCTCTCGTTGCTGAGCCTGAGCAGAGCCCCGGCCGCGAGCCAGCTCGCGACCTCCGCGGTGACCTGGCACTGGAGCCGGTAGGTGAGCGACTTGCCTTGCTCCAGGGCCTCTCCGTAGGGCCCGGTGGGCTCCGAAGGGCCCCAGTCATCCTCAAGCACCTGAAGGTCCAGGGCCCTGACCCGGAGGTCACCCGTCACGCGTATTCCCGACCGTATTCGTTCTGTCCTGATGGCTGCGCGGCGGACTCCGGCAAGGCCCTTTCCCACCGACCTGGAGGCCACGCCGCCTGTGGCCTCCGCCTGCTCCGGCCTCGCGACTGGGCTTTCCAGCACAGGTGCGAGCATGTTGAACAGCAACTTCTGCGCGTCCGGCGGCGTGTCGTAAAAGAAATCCTGCACGATTCCGGCTGAGTCTATAAGAAAGACACTGAAGCTGAATTGCTCAGCGCCGTACTCGGTAGTCACGCGCCTGTCGACGTCGGAAAGCTGTAGGAATCGTATCCCTCGGTCGCGCAGAAAATCCAGCGCAGGGCCGACGCCTCCGGCCTCGTGATTTATACCGACGAGTCCCACACCCAGCGTTCCAAGACTGTCCGCCAGAGCGTCGCACGCTTCGACCGCTTTCAGGCATTCCTCGCAGTCGGTGTTCCAGAAGATCAGCAGAGTATGCGGCAGCTCTTCCAGGAGCAGTTGTGACGCAAAGAGGCCCTTTCCGTCCATGCCGGGCAGGATGAACTCCGGTGCGGGCCGGCCCGGGTTCAGTTGAGCCGGAAAAGCGGTGGTCGGGTACATCAGGCATTGAACAGCAGCCAGCAGAAGGCAAGACAGCGTGAGCGGCAGAACGACAGACTTCCTCGACGTCTTCATCCCTACCACCATCTCTTCTTGCCGAAAGCCGCGAGGTCCCCGTCCACAATCTTGTCCAGCTTCGCCCTGGCGTCCTCGGACAAAGCCGCAGGCACATGGGCCTCGAGGATTCTCTGCACCTCCGCCGTGGCCCTTTCTAGGGCCGAGACGGCCGGAGCGTTTGCCTCGGACGAACGGTCGATGCCGGCACTGGGGAAGTAGCCTTCTCTCTTGAACCACTTGAGCGTGTGCTTCGTGTTGAGGAAGCTCGAGTCCAGCGTGGCCTCGCGGAACACGTCCCGGGCCAGCGTCTCTTCGTTCACGTACACGCTGTCCCGGAGCCTGTGGGCCATTCCGCAGATGTCGTTGTCGAGGTAGAGCTTTTCCATGCTCTGGCAGTTCTCGAACTCCATCATGCCGACACCGGACACGACGTTCACTCCGGCCAGGGCCGCGAGTAACGCTCCCAGGGCGCTCTCAAGACCGCCCTGGTAGTCCACGGCCCTGGAGTCGCTGAGCCCCATGTAAGCGTGCGTGGGCAGCCCGAGCGACTTCCCGATCTGTGAGTAGGCGCAGTCTATCATCATCGTCTCGATGGCGCCCATCGGAGTCGTGCCCTTTCTCATGTCGAAGAAAGCCGGCGAGCCGCCGTAGATTATCGGGGCACCGGGCGAGGCGAGCTGGTGAATCACAATCCCGCTCAGGTTCTCGGCCGTGTGCTGGACGAGGGAACCCGCGATGGTGACGGGCGAAGTCGCGCCGGAAAGCGGCATGGACACGAGCTCGGCCGGTATGCCCGACCTCGCGCAGTCGATCAGACTCTGACACGTCAGGTCGCTCCACTTGAGGGGCGGCGACGGACAGCAGTCGAATATGGCGAGCGGCTTTTCCCGGAGTTCTTGCTCGCTGCCTCTCACGGCCACGAGCATGTCCTTCATTATGGCGAAGCTCTCCTTCACGAACGTTCCGGTGACGACCGGCTTCCTGCAGTTCGAAAGCGCCACGTACAGACGGATTCTGTCTCCCATCGCTTCGGGGACGTCTCCGGGCACGATTGCGGTGCTCTGGAACGTGATGTTGGGCAGGTAGTCCACCAGCCGGCCGAGCTTCGCGAGGTCGTCCATGACTGGCGTTCTGCCGGTCCGCGCCTCCGGGTCGTAGATCTTAAGCGCCGCGGAACCGGGCACGAAGTAGGTGTTGTTCTCCGTGAGCTCGATTGACGAAGCGCCCTCCCTGTCGAACACCGGGATCCTTCTGGGACAGCTCGCCAGACAGCTTTCTACGAGCTCCTCGGGGATGTAGACTCGCTTGAGTCCCCGGTCGAGTCTGACCCCGGCCTCCTCGAGGAGCTTCAGCGCGTCGGCGTTCTCCACGAACACGCCGATGCCGGAGAGCAGGAATTTGGCCTCTCCGAGAATCCTGGCGACGTCTTCCTCGAACAGAAACTCGACAAACGGGACCCGTCTGGTGCCCACAGCTTACCTCCTGAACTCGCAGTCCTCCCGTCCGCATAGAGCGCACGGCGAGCCGGGGTGACCAGTCGGCCTTTCCGATGTAAGTCTGACTGCGAACGACACGGACTTCCTGGGAATCATCATGAATGATTTTGTGAGGCTGACTCCGATCGAATCGGTCGGCAGAAGCTCGAATACGACCTTCTGTTCCTCTATCTTCCATCTGCCGTATCCGGGGCTTACACGGCAGGTCGTGTGCAGAGAGCGCCGCGCCGCCTCAGCGCAGATCTTCTCGTTCGCGTGGTCGCAGACCGCCTCGGCCAGGACCGAGCCCGCCGCGTCCAGGATGAGGCCGCGTGTCAGCTCTCCGGCGGACGAGTACTCGGACACTCTGTCTTCCAGGAGCGTGCCGATGGTGCAGACCGACAGAGCGACTTCCTGCGCCGGCGGGATTGAAACTCCCGGGCTTGCGGTGGCGCGGATGCTGCCGGCGGCCGTCGCTCCGGCGTCCGGCGGCGCCCCGAAGAACGTGCAGAGGTGGGCGGCCTCGGGCACGTCCTTCCTTTCGAACATGGCGAACACTGCCTGCGGCCGTGCAAGCTTCTCGGCTTCTTCGACGGCCTCGGCGATCAAAGCGCGAAGCTTGTCGTCGGGCTCCTGCTGGGTCTTGTATCCCACCAGTCTCAGCAGGTCCGCCTGGACGACGCTCACTGAGAATCCTGCCAAACGCTGGACCTGGCTCACGGACCACCTCTGCCTTGGTTAGCTGACTACCTCGCGGCTTCCCCCGCGACGAACGGCGTGACGGACGGGAAGCAGTCGAATCACTATGGTATCCTTTATGAGAGTTCTGGGCAAGTGTGACAGGCAAGTGCCGGAGGGACGTCGCATGGATGCACGCGAGCTCGACCAGTTGAAGAAGCTTGAGGCGGAGGTTCTCAGGAGGGAAGTGAGCCCGGCGAAACCAGTCGGCCTCAGGTACGATAGGCTGGCGAGAGAGGGGTGGTTGCCGGCGACCGGCGGGGTGGAAGTAACTGGATCTCCAGGATGGCCCGGCAGTTCGGGACTCGCCGGAGACTCTCGCGGCGCCTACTGGAGATGCAACTGTCTGGCGGTCTCGGCGCTGCTCAGGAGTTCTCCAAGAGTGCTTGTGGCGTGCGAGGAGTCTTGGGCCGGAGAGTTGCCTTTGGCGGCGGGCGTCGGCGCGTCCGTCCCGTCTACCGGTCCGTTTGACGCTGTTCTGGCCGACTCTTCAGTCCTGCTCTCCGGGGAGCTCCGCGAGACTCTCTCCGGGTTCAGACGTGTTTTGGACAAAGGCGGACGAGTAGTGCTGCTCGTGGCCAGCTGGGAGTATGAGATGGAAGGCGAGTCCGTCCGCTATGACCTGTCGTTCAAGCGTTACCGCGGCAAGGTCTACGCGGGACTGGTCAAGCGCACGCTGGAGCCCGCCCTTGAAGTCGAGTACGTGTGTCTGCTGGACCCGGACGCCCCGTCGGTACGAGACATGGCGGAGCTGCCCAGAGACAGGCTGAGACTGATGGGAATACGCGACCTGCCGGAGATGACACGGCTCGTGATCGCGGCTGAGGTCATCAAGATTCCGCAGGCCACCGTGCGCTCGCTCGAGGCCGCCGGTGGGGAAGCGGGGTACTCCAGGAGCGTCGTTGCCGGCGCACCAGGAATACTCGCTGCCAGATTGAGCGATGCGCTGCCCGAGACAAGCTCGGGCCCGAGGGACGACGTCCACCGGGCCCTGGCCTCAAGTTTTCCGTTTGTGTCTGCCGCAGGCAGTCCTCACCTGCTGGCCGTGTTCGTCGCGGCCTAGTTCATCGCCGTCTCAGGGCCCTTTATCACGCACGGCACGGCCCACATCCTGGAGTTGTAGACCGCCGTCTCGTCCCCGAACAGAGTGTTCCAGCCGATTCCGTCCACAGCCATATGGATGACTCTCGGACTATTCGCCGTGTTGGGCAGCGGCAGTCTGGCGCGGAACAGAGTAGGGTCAGAAGCATCCCGGACAAAGGGTATCCTCCAATGGAAGACGTGCGCGTGCGGGCCGTATGAGGCGGCGTGAACATGCAGAAAGAGCCAGCAGCCGTCTTCGGCGCTGCTCGCGGCTCTGGCCGCCACCAGTATCGTGTCGCCGGGCGCGTACCTGGGCAGCTCGTCAAGGGACAGGAGAGTGTCGGGGGACGCCAGACGCACTTCCGTATGTATCCCGCTCGATCCCCTGGTCCCCATGCCCGCGATGCGGATTGTCGTACCGCCGTCGTTGGTGGAGACCACGTCCACAGGCGAGATCTTCTCGACTGTCCAGCCCCCCTCGGTCTTCCGCAGCATCAGGTTCCTGACGGCGCGAGAAGTGAAGTGCCTGAAGAACGGATTCACGACCTGGTCGCGCGTGCTGTCCACGATGAAGGTTCCGGCAATGTGATGTATCACTCTGACGTCGGCGGTGCCCTCACCGCTCGCGCCCGGAACCTGGATGATGTACTCCACCCGCGGTCTTACCCTGGCGAGTCTCACAAATCGCACCCACGGCAGAACATCAGCGTCTTCCGCGGGGGCCTGGCTGACTGCGCTCTCGTCCGCTTCACCCAGAACGCCCTGGCCTTCGTAGCTCTGGTCTGAATTGAACTCCTCGGGCAGAGCGTACTCCGAAGTCTCCAGGAATGCCTGGATCTCCTGCTGTTCCTGCGTGGGTTCCTGATACGTGCCCGTCGGACTGCTGTCCTTGCTGCATCCGGCCGCGGTCAACAGGAGCGATGCCAACACCACTGATGTCAGGATTGAGAACCTCTTCATTCTCGTTTCCTCCTTTCCTGGTCCTGGGACGGGGATCGTGCGGCTTTCCAGGACCCCGTCCGACTCACGAATCACGTTTGGCCTCACTTGCCCGGGTCGTCCGGCAGGTCGCCCTCTGGCGCCGGCGGCATCTGCGCGGGCGGCATCTGCGCCGGCCCGAGCCCCGACCCTCTCTGTCTGAGCGCGCCGATGCGCTGCCTCAGCTCCAGGTCAAACCTTTCGTTCAAGATTATATACCTTAGCTTCTGAGCGGGGGAGAGGCGCTCGAAGATCCTGTCTTCCGTGTCCCAGGCGGTCTGCGCCAGCTCGCGCTCGACCTGTCTGTATCCTTGGACCATCTCACGGATCTCCTGCTCCGACGCCTTGCTGAGGGGACCGCGCGCCGGCCTCGCCGGCCTGACCTCATCTCTCATTCGGTCCAGGAGCGCCGCCCGTTCCCTCAGGAGCTCGTGTCTTCTCTCGAGGCCTCGACCGTACGCCTCGCGTATGAGGACTCTCTGTTCCTGGTCTGGCCGCAGCTCCTCCAGGAGGCGCTTCACTCTTGCGTTCTCGACGGCGCGGAGAGCTCTCTCTGCTCTGAGTGCCGCCACGACTGGCCGCTGCCCGACGCGGGCCCGGCCTCCTCGCACTGCGGCCGGTCCCTGTGCGCCGCGAGCCGCGCCGGCAAGCTGCAGTCTCAGCGGGCCTGTCCCGGTCGGGCAATACGGGCCCGTTCCTGTCCACGTCGTGCCGTACCAGGCGCAGCCGGCGAACTGCGTGTATCCGCCGCGGCCGCCTCTGGCCAGAGCGGAGTCAGCGGAGACCGCCAGGCCGGCGACCGCCACAACCGCCGCCAGCGCGATGACCGCCGCTGTTCTTCCGTTCGCTGCTTTGTGTGTTTCCATCGTTCTTACCTCCCTGCCCAATCAAGTTCCTGGGTGTTTGTCAGATTCCTGCGTGGTCGTTGAACCTTCGAGCTCCTCGATGAGTCTTGTCTCCTCTTCCTCAGTCAGGTAGAAGAGCATGAAGTCCGAGTCCTGCGTCCCGCCGACTCCTGAGACG
Source organism: uncultured bacterium (assembly GCA_964570935.1). Classification (GTDB taxonomy): domain Bacteria; phylum Eisenbacteria; class RBG-16-71-46; order JAFGJU01; family JAFGJU01; genus JAFGJU01. Next base: position 62,219 of record CAZMZP010000077.1, on the reverse strand, counting down.
AGTTCGTCCAGCTCCGGAAGCTCGGAGTCCAGGCTGGCCAGACTGATGGTCGACCCGTCCTCGGTGGGCAGTTCCCCTGCGAGCATGTCTCCGGCCAGCATGTCCTGCTCGTCCGCTCCTCGGCCGAAAGGCGCGGAGACCTCCGGGAGCCCTTGTACCTCCGGAGTGCCCCGTTCTGCCTGACCCCGCTCAGTGATGCCTGGAGCCACATCAGGCTTGGGACCTGTGAACAGGCCCGCTTGCCAAAGTAAGATCACGACGACCGCGGCGGCCACAGCGACAACACCGCCTCCAGCCGCGCCCTTCGCCCAGACGGACCAGGAGAGCGCCCCCGGTCGCACAGGCGCCGGGTGCCGCACTGGCACTCCCGGCCGCGCATGGGCCTCTGGTCGCGCGGGTACTGGCCGCCGCACGGACGCGCCGGGTGTCACCCTTTGCCTGACTCCGGCCATGAGCCGGTTCCATTCTGCTTCGGAGGGCGCCCCGATTTCTTCCGGGCGCGTCTGCTCTGCGCGGAGCGCGCTCAGTGTCTCTTCGTAGCCCGTCAGCAGCTTCGTACATTTGTCGCAACCGCGCACGTGCGCTTCGAGCCGCGCCGCCTCGTCAGCGGTCAGCTCATCCGCTGCCAGCATGAACACGAGCTTTTCAGAAGGACAACGCTTCACGACTGTTCACCTCTTTCCGAAAGCGGCGAGAGCTTTACTCTCAGTTTCCGCACTGCGTGGAAGTAGTTGGCCTTGACGGTTCCCTCGCTCGAACCCGTCAGCTCGGCAATTTCGGATATTTTCAGACCTTCGTACTGCTTCATCGCGAACACCGCTCTCTGGACCGGAGGAAGCGAGTCGACAGCGGCCCTGATTCTCTCTGCCAGAATCGCAGTCTCGGCTCGCGCATCGGACCGGAAAAACTCGCCGGCCAGGGTGTGAAGAGAGATGGCGCCGCGAAAACGGTCCCTTCTGGCCTTGTTTATGGCTTCCCTCACGACGATCGACACCAGCCACGTGGAAAAACTGGACTGTCTCCTGAAGCCCGGCGCCCGCCTGTAAGCCTTCACGAGAGAATCCTGGACCACGTCCAGCGCGTCGTCGTGGTTGCGTAGTATCCTCATGGCCACCCGATAGAGTCTGTCTCTGTTTTCCCGGACCAGCTCCTCAAACGCTGTTTCGTTTCCGTTCAGAAAAGCGTCGAGCAGCTTCTCTTCTCTACATTGCATCCTCGACTCCGTTTTCATCTGATTGGACACCGGAGGGAGCCAGAAGGTTTAGTCCGAACAGGCCCGGGTTCGGGCCGGACGGAGGGGAGGTCCCACGGCACCGGGCCGGTGGAGGGGTGGCGCAACCACACCGGGTCGGTGGGGGCGGCCATGCGCGGCGCGTAAAGCCGGGCGGAAGCCCGTCACACCGTCCTGCGGCCCTGAGCGAAAGTGGCCAGCACGCGGGTCCTGTGGATATCGTCCTCGGGCACCGAAAGCACGTCCCTGTCTACAACAGCAAAGTCGGCGAACTTGCCCGCGGCGATGGAGCCGTGGGTGGTCTCATCGAATGCGGAGTAGGCGGCGTCCAGGGTGTAGCTCCTGAGGGCCGACTCTCTTGAGAGGCATTCCTCAGCGAGCCATCCGCCGGGAGGGTCGCCGCGAAGGTTCTTCCGCGTCACCGCCGCGTACATCCCCAGGAACGGGTCACAGGATTCGACGGGCAGGTCCGAGCCGGACACGAGCCTGGCGCCGGCCCGCGCGAGAGAGCCCCACTGGAACGCCATCTTCGCCCTTTCGGGACCCAGTCTCTCCTCTGTCCACGGCATATCGCTGATGAGATGGGACGGCTGGATCGAGACGATGAGCCCCAGCTTGCCGCACCTCGCCACGTCGCGGGGCGACAGGATCTGCGCGTGCTCCAGACGCGGCCTGGCGGCGCGGAACGCGTCCCGGAGGTCCGCGCCGCTCGCGCACCGCTCGAACGCGTCCAGCACGCGGCTGTTGGCCAGGTCTCCAATCGCGTGGACGGCGGGCTGGAGCCCGGCGCGGAGTATCCTTTTCACCATCTCGAGGATCTCCCCGGCGCCGTGCTTTTCCACGCCTCGAGTGGACGGGTCGTCGGAATAGGGTTCGGACAGAAGGGCCCCTCGCGAACCAAGCGCGCCGTCGGCGAATATCTTGACCGTCCTGACCGTCACGCGGCCGGGCCGCAGCACGTCGCGCCTTGCGTCCGGAGACAGAGCTTCCAGTTTCTCGAATTCTTCGAACGCCAGCATGAGATTCACTCGGAGCCGCAGCTCTCCGCCGGCGTCCATGTCACGCAGAGTTTCTAGAAGCTCCAGCGAAGCCATCGCGTCGTGCGCCGCCGTGAGGCCGTGAAGCGTGAGGTCACGCACCGCGGCGCCGAGCGCCTGTGCGTTTTCCTGGCGGGAGGGCTCCGGAATGAGTCTCTGCACGAGCGCCCGCGCATCGTCCACCAGCACTCCGGTGGGTTCACCGGTGCCGGACTCCTTCTCAACCCTGCCGCCGGGCGGGTCGGGTGTGTCCCGGGTCACGCGGGCCATTCTGAGCGCCAGTGAATTCACGAGGACCGTGTGCACGTCAACTCTCGACAGGAGCACGGGGTTCTGAAAGGCGACGGAGTCCAGTAGGTCTCTGTGCGGGGTCTTCCGGTCCCTCCAACGGGTGTCGTTCCATCCCTGGCCCAGGATCCACTCTCCCGGCGCGGCAGCCGCGGCTCTTTCCGCCACCAGTTCCGTGAGCTCGCTCGAAGTTGAAACCGCTGAAAGGTCCAGGCGTAGGCACCCCTGCGCGTAGTCGAGCAGATGAAGGTGGGAATCGGTGAGCCCCGGGAGGACGGTGGCGCCCCCTAGGTCGACTGCGGGGACCACCTCGTGCGCCAGCGCCTTCACCTCTTCGTCCGTGCCGACGCGGAGAAACTTGCCGTCCCGGACCGCGAATGCCCGGGCTCGGGGCGAACCTGGCTCAACCGTGATGACGTTCCCGTTCAGGAAGGTCAGGCCGCGGGACCCGGCCGCACCGCCGGCCTCGGTCTCGCCAACCATTATCTTATCCAGCCTCATTCCGGCCTCTCATCCAGTCTCACTCCGGCCGCACCCCCAGAAAGTCCGCGCGCACTTTCGAGATGCAGACTCTGGTCTTCCCCGAGCGGTCGCGCGGGATGTCGTCCACCCGCACAAAATCGACCGTCCATCCCTTCCCGAACAAGATCACGAACATCTCCTGCATCTTCGCCATGTCGTCTTGGCTGTAGCTGGCTCCCGGGACGTACTTTATGGTGAACCGCGAGGGCTCCTCCTGGATAACTTGAAGTTGGTCGACGCCGGGTGCGTACTTCACCAGCCGCGCCGGGAACCAGAATCCCGGGACTACGACGCCGTTGGGGAGCACAACCAGGTCGCCCACTCTGCCGGTCATCGAATGCATGCTTGGCAGGCCCGACCCGCAGCCGCACGCGCGCGAGCTCAAGGCAGCCACGTCGCCCAACTCGTATCGCAGGAACGGCATTGTCGTGTTGTGAAGGTCCGTCACAACGACCTCTCCGATCTCACCCTCCTTGGCCGGCTTCCCGTCGGCGATTATCTCGAGATACACGCCCTCGGTGTTTATGTGGAGGGAGCGTTCGGCCGCGCACTCCTGCGAGATGAGCCCCGTCTCCCTCGCACCGTACCTGTCGTACACCTTGCACGGTAACATCTCCTCTACGAGCTCCCGCTGGTAGTCGTACAGCGGCTCGGCGGTCGCAACTATCGCCTTCAGGTCCGGGAGGCTCAGGCGCCCGCCGGCGACCTTGACGTGCCGGGCCAGCAGGTAGAGCGGGACGGGATAGCCCTGAATGATGTGAGGAGAAAACTCCTCCAGCTTTCTCCAATGGTGCTCCAATTCCTGTTCCGTGAGTGGAACCGTGGGGAGCAGGATGTCCTGGTTGATCAGGAACTTCTTGATCCTGCCGCGCATGCTCATGGGCTTGTAGATGTCCATTGCCGCGCCCCAGAGGAAGGCAACCGGGTCGCCCACGTCCCATCCATACCATCTGTTGAGCGACGCCGTCTGGGCCCATTTCTCCTGCCCGACTTCCTTTGTCCTGTAGAACTTGACTGGCATCTCCGTCGTGCCGGCGGTGCCGGACTCAGTCAGCTTCGCACGGTCGGCTCCCCTTGCAAGCATGTCCTTGCCGCGCTTCCGTATTATGGCCTTCGTGAGAAACGGTATCCTTGCGAAGTCTTCCGGTGTCCTTATGTCTTCCGGCCTGAGTCGCACACTGTCCAGGAGCTCCGTGTAGTACGGGCAGGAATCATACGCGGCCTTCACCACTCTCCGGAGCTTCTCCCACTGCCTCCGGAGAAGCTCCTCCCGGGGCAGGCGGTAGACCCGGTCCAGCTCGTCCACCCGCGCGGGTACAGGGTACTCGCCGGTCAGACGGCGGAACAGCGGGTGGCCGACGTTCCTTATCAACAGCTTGTGAAGGTCACGACGTCTTTTCAATCTCGCACACCCTGGATACCGAGAACCTGAACTTTCCCGAGGGTTCGCTCGGGATGTTCTCGCAGAACTCCGTCGAGATCTGAATTGAAGTTCCCATAAGCTCGCGCGCCTTCCGCAGGAGCAGCTCCTCGGAGGCTTTCGTGAAACCGGGTCCCCTCACGATTCGGAACCTCACCGACTCCAGCGAATCCTGAACGAGCTGGGCCTGGGCGATCCCGGGTATGTCGGCTATCAGCTTTATTGTGAGGGCTGCCCCGGACACGAACTTTCCCTCCGGAGTCCTGATGAAGTCGGTAGTGCGCCCCTGCAGCGCGCTCAGGAGCGGAAGCGTCCTGCCGCATGGGCAGGCGTCGGGCGACAGCGTGGCCCAATCCTCTATCGCATACCTGATGAACGGCATGCCGAAGTTGAGAAGGTCCGTGATTATGATTTCTCCGGGTTCGCCCCGAGCGGCGGGTTCTCCGTCGTCCAACGTCTCCAGGAGCAGACACTCGGCGTTTATGTGGAGCCCGGAGTGAGAGTCGCACTCGCTGGCTATGACGCTCGTCTCGCGCGAGCCGTATCTGTCGAACACCCCGCAGCCGAAGACTCTCTCTATCTTTTCCCGCTGGTGCGGGTACAGCATCTCAGCGGTGGTTATGACTGAGTGGGGGGAGATTCTTCTCAGACTGCTCGCCTCGAGGACGGACGCGAACAGGTAGGCCGAATGCGCGTAGGCCAGGATGACCCTTGGCTTGTACCCGACCAGTCTGTCCGCGAAATCGTGCATGCTCTGCCGGGACAGGCACGAGGCGTCCAGGACGAGTGAGCGTTCGAACACCGCGCTACGGAGCGGGAGCCTGCCCTCGAACACCGCCGCAAGGTCGCGAGTGGACCCCCAGATTATCCCAGCCCTGTCCGCGATGTCGTATCCGGCCCAGCGGTTGTGCCGTATTGTAGCGGCCTTCCTGCTCTCCATGCGCTCCAGGTCGACGTAGAAGTGGAGGGGCTTCCCGGTCGAGCCGCCAGTGCGGTTCTCCACCAGGTGCGAGCGGGGCACGTTGGACGCCAGCATGTCGGGGCCGCTCGCCTGTATGTCCTTTTTCCTGAGGACGGGAAACTTCCGGATGTCGCCGGGCTCCTTGAGCGACGACGGCCCCACGCCGTACTCCGCGAAGCGCCTCGCGTAAAACGGACAGTGTGCCGCTGCGTGGTCCAGGATACGGCGCAGTCTCTCGAACTGGAGGGTCTCGAGTCTGTCCTTGGGGAGATACTGGGTCCGCTCCATCTCCCTCAGGTGACAGAGATGCGTCTCGCGCTTGAGGGCCACAAACGCCGGATACAGGGCTTTTCTTGCGAGCACACCGAATAGGTCCATGGGACTGCAGAATAGCATTTGGCCCGAGCACTGTCGAGTGGAGTTGTGGAAAACGAGGCCCGCGCCGCCCAACGCGCCCGCGTTGCTTGACGATTCCTCACAATCATGCTAACTGGTAGATGTGCGCGGCCGCGGCCCGCCAGTCTTGCGCGGACCCGGCCAGTCAGAGCGATTGAACGCGGGACAACCGGGGCAGCAGCCCCTTACAGAGGCGCCTTGGCTGAGAAAGCAGGAAGAAGAATAAGGCTGGCCCTTGCCTCCTTGCTGTTCAGGCCGGTGAAGGCGAGGCAGTTCAAAGGGAATCCCTTCCGGGCCGTCGGCCCCGCGCCGCGCGTGCTCGTCGTCAGGCAGCAGAACCAGATGGGCGACATGCTGCTGGCGACGCCGTGCCTGAGGGCTCTGCGGGAGTGCCTGCCGGGAAGTCGGATAACGCTCGTGGCCAGCGACGAGAACGAAGCCGTCGTGCGCCGCAACCCGCACGTTGACGAGGTCCTGGTCTACAGCAAGAAGACGTTCAAGGCCAGGCCGCTGGAGCTATTCCGGTTCGTCTCGACACTGAGAAAGGGCCGCTTTGACGTGGCCGTCGCACTCTCGACCGTTTCGCTTTCCGTGACGAGTGCCATCCTGTGCATTGTGAGTGGTGCCAGGTTCAGGGTGACTTACAGCGGAGAGAGCTTCGGCCTGGGGTTCGTGGACGGCGCCTTCCATTTCGCGATTCCGATACACGATGCTACGGTGCACCAGACTAGGCTGGGCCTCGGTCTGCTGGAACACTTCAAGATCACAACGCGGGACTTGTCTCCCGTAATGGTTCCCAGCGAGGACGACGAGAAGTTCGCGCGCGAATTCACGTCGGGCCTGCAAGCCGCGGAAGGCAATCCGTCCGCCCTCATCGCGATTCATCCCGGGGCGGGGAAGAAGAAGAACAGGTGGCCCGCCGCCCGGTTCGCGGAGCTGGCTCGAGCCCTGAACGCTCGTGACGGCTCGAGAGTCCTGGTAATGGCCGGGCCCTCGGACGCCGAAGTGCTGAACGAACTGATGAAGGAACTCGAGTTCCGGCCGGTCCTGCTGACTGGAGAGACGATCGGCAGAGTGGCGGCGGTGATGAAACGGCTGGACCTCCTCGTGTGCAACGACACCGGTGTGCTTCACGTGGCCGCGGCAGTGGGCTGCCCGACGCTGGCCCTGTTCGGGCCGACCGACCCCACGGGCTGGGCGCCCCTCAGCGCGTGCGTGAGGACTCTGCGCGCGCCCGGGGCGGACCTCCTGCGGCTCGACCAGAAAGAAATCGTCGCCGCTGCCGTCGAAATGCTCTCGTCGAAAGGAGCGGCCCGTGCCGACTAGCTCACTCTTCTTCGCGAAACTGCTGGCCTTCACTCCGGGCGAGCTCGCCTGGGTGTTCGGCGTTGTCGCCGCGTGTGTGCTCGTGATCCTGTGGCCGCTGGCGCGCATGCTTCTGTCCCGGCCTCCCGCGGCGCCCGGCGCGGTCACGCGTCGCTTCAATCCGCTGCTCTTCGCGGTGCTTGCCCTGGTCTTCTTCCAGTCCGTGCTCATCATGCAGAAGGACTCGCCCACGTACGACGAGTCCAACCACATAGCCTGCGGGTATTCGTACCTGACGACGGGAGACTTCAGGATGAGCCTGGCGCAGCCCCCGCTGGCCAGAGTCCTGATGGCCCTGCCGCTGCTGGCCATCCGGCCGAACCTAAACCTCGACACGGAGAGCTGGCGCAAGGCGGACGACTGGACGTTCGCCAGGGAGTTCATGTTTCATTCGGGCAACGACGCCGACTCGATTCTGTTCTGGGCCAGGTTTCCGTCCGTGCTTCTGTGCCTCCTGCTGGGTTTCTTCGTGTTCAAGTGGTCCAGGGAGCTCTACGGTCCGAGGGCAGCCTGGTTCTCCCTGGTGCTGTACGCCTTTTCGCCCGACATCCTGGCCCACGGCAGGCTGGCGACGACGGAGATGGCGCTGGCCTCGTTCTCGTTCATTTCTGCCTACTACTTCTGGCGGCTGCTGGAGGCGCCGGGCCGCAGGATCGCGCTCCTTTCTGCGCTCTTCCTGGGACTCGGGCTGTCGTCGAAATACTCCGGTCTGATATTCGTGATCTCATTCCTGCTGATCGCCGTTGTCTGGGGCCTCAGGAAGCGGAGCCACGCCGCTCCGTCGGATGGCGCTTTCCCGTCGGGTCGCGCCGCCTCGTCCGGCGGAGCCACCCCGTCGGACCGCGGAAGGGTCTGGACCGGCCGCGATGCGCGGAAGCTGAAGCTGCTGCTCGGCTACTGCGTCGTGATACTCGTCGTAGGCGGTCTCATCGCTCTGATGAGCTCAGGTCTGACGATGAAGCCCGTGCTCGACTACCCCGCGGTCCAGGGCAAGATAGCTAAGTTCGGAGAGGGAGGCGTGTTCGTATTCGGCAATCCCAGACTGAGCGCGATGGCCCAAAGCCTGGCCGCGACCGTGCCGCTTCCACGCTACGTCGTCGGGACTTTGTTCAACCACTTCCACTTCAAGCGCGGGCACCTGGCCTATCTCCGCGGCGAATGGAAACTGGGAGGATGGTGGTACTACTTTCCGATCACGCTTCTCGTCAAGGAACCCTTGCCGTTGTTCCTGCTGATGGGACTCGCCGTGTATCTGGGAGTGAGACGTCGTCGTCCGCTGTCTTCGGCGGAACTAGTCCTCATCTGCATCCCGGTCGTGACACTCCTCTGGAGCATGGCGTTCGTGCGTCTCAACATCGGCTTCAGGCACCTGCTCTTCATTCTGCCGTTCTTCTACGTCCTGCTGGGCAGCGTTGTGGCGCGGCAAGACTCGAGGCCCGCTTCTGAGTCCGCTCCCGAACCCGCTCCCGAGCACGCGGGTGTTGAGAGCCAGGGCGTTTCTAGTCCCGACGAGACCTCGCACGCGCGGGACTGGCTAAAGCCCAGGTTCCTGCTCTCTCTGCTGCTGCTGGCCTGGTTCTGCCTCGAGAGCGCGGTGGTGAGCCCGCACCACCTCGCGTATTTCAACGAGCTGGCAGGAGGGCCAAAGGGTGGAGTGAACTGGCTGGTGGACTCGAACCTGGACTGGGGACAAGACCTGAAGCGCCTGCGGGACTATGCGGAGCGCAACCACGTAGAGTCGCTGAGACTCCTCTACTTCGGCACGGCCGACCCGGCGTACTACGGCCTTAACTACGCGCCGCTGACTCTGGCGGATTTCCAGAACCTCCAGGACTCTGAAACCTCCCTGCAGTATTTCGGCGAGAAGTGGGCCATGAGCGTGACGAGCTACGCGTCCCTGCTGAAATACGCGCCGTGGCTCAAGAAGATCCAGGGCCGCGAGGACGCCAGGGTCGGGTTCAGCATCTTCGTTTTCAGCCCGGAGAAGCTGAAGTCGGTGCTCTTCCCCGAAGTGGAGATGGAAGCCTGCGCGGGCGCCGTGCCCCAGTGACTCCGTGCCCCGGAAGCCTGCGCGGGCGCCGTGCCACGGTAACTCCATGCCCCGGTAGCCTCGCGCGGAGGCCGTGCCCCAGTGACTCCGTGCCCCGGCAGCCTCGCGCGGAGGCCCTGCCACCCTAACCCCGCGCGGAGGCCGTGCCACCCTAACCTCGCGCGGCCGCGGTGCCGCCCTAACCTGGCGCCGCCTTGGCGCCGCGCGGCCTTGGCGCCGGGACGCCCCCTCTATATCCCCACCAGACTCTGGAAAACGACCCCCCCGAAGTGGTATAATCTATGCAAAGTTACGACATGCGATCCATCTTCAGGAGGTATATCGTGCGCAGTGCGTCCGCACCCCTTTCCCGTGCACGCGGCTTCGCGGCAGCGGGTCTTGTCTTTTTGCTTTCCCTCGCTGTTGTTTCCGCGCCCGTCGCAGCCAACGAGTCCGAAGCCCGGCCAGCGGCTGATTCCGAGGTCGGTATGTTCGGCTGGACAGACGGGTACACGCTGGTGCTCCTCTCGACTGAGGATGTCCGCGCCTTCGCGTCTGTCCGTGACGCGATTCAGGCGGCCGGCGCGAGGGTGGCCGTGGCGGTTCCGCCCGGTGTGGTCCTGGGCTGGGTGCCGGCGGAACTGGAGGCAGAAGTGCTGTCCATTCCGGGCGTGGAAGGCGTTTACAGGGTCCCCGTGGCCGAGGCAGTCGTCGAGAGGCTTCGCGGTCGAGACGAGACAAACGCCACGGCGGCGCTGTTCTTCAACTCCGTCGCCTCGGGCAGCTGGAGACAGGAACTGCTCAGGCAGCGCGATGAATCTCTCTTCTCTCCGTCGGGCGAGCCGCTCGAGCGCGAGCCCCTCATCAACGACTCGTTCGAGCCGCCGCAGCTCGACCTGGACGCCTATCTCGAGAACCTCAAGTCGGTCGGGTACGACGCGACCGCCGAGGCCGAGCGGCTTTCGGGCGACCCGAGCGTGTTCGGGGTGCTCGGGAACAGCGACAACATGGTCGGCACGGTCACCGTAACACTCTTCTTCGTGGAGAGCGACGGCTCGATGGACCCCAACACCTACACATGGGGCACGACACAGCTCAACAACACCGTGAGCAGCGCCATATCGGGACTCACGTGGTGGGTCAACAAGGCCGCCACCTACGGCAAGACGGTGTCCTTCACCGTGTACTACTTTCCCGGCACCGACGTCCGCTGCCAGACCGGCTACGAACCCATACTGCACGCTTCCTCCGACACGCCCAACTGGGTGGCGGAGATCATGGCCAGCTTCGGATATTCGTCCGGCTCTCACTACGACCGCGTCACCGCCTACAACACCTGGGCGAAGACGAACTACGGCACCAACTGGGCGTTCTCGAGCTTCATTGAGTACAACCCGCCGCCCGCCGGGACGGCCTTCACGGACGGATACTCCGCATGGGCGTATTTCGGAGGCCCGTATTCGAACCTCCTTTACAGGTCCTTCAGCTGGCCGTTCAACACGGTCTATTCTCATGAGACCGGGCACATCTTCCGCGCCTGCGACGAGTACTACGTGGCCGGCTACGGCGGATGCACCAGCTGCGGTCTCTGCAGCCACGGCATCAACAACGGCAACTGCGAGTTCTGTAACCCGCAGGCCGTGGCGTGCATGATGAGAGGCAGCGATGATGCCCTCTGCGCGTACACTCCGGGTCACGTCGGCTGGCTGAGCGGGCCCATAGTCAAGTACTCCTCGCACGTCATCCAGGACCCGACCGGCAACGGTAACGGGATGGCGGACCCGGGCGAGAGCATCACGATGCCGCTCACTCTGAAGAACTGGGGGCTTCCGGTCACTGGCGTCTCGGCCACTCTCACGACGGCTGACCCGTACATAACCATAACGGGCAACTACTCCATCTTCTCCAACATGGTTCTTGACCAGACCTCCACTGGTGCGACGGCGTACGCGTTCAGCGCCTCTCCGGGTACACCCAACGCCCACGTGGCGACCTTCACCTTGAACATCGTGGGCTCCGGGTACGACACAACGTCCAGCTTCGACATACAGATCGGCCTGGAACCCGTTCTTCTGGTTGACGACGACAACGGCTACACGTATGAAACGTACTACCAGAACGCGCTCACTGCCGGCGGGTACGGCTACTATTACTGGAACGTGAAGACCAAAGGGTCGCCGGCTCTGAGCGACCTCACCAAGAGAGAAGTGGTCGTCTGGTTCACGTCACTCGAGCGCGACCTCACCCTCACCGGCCTGGACGAGAGGAACCTGACCTCATACCTGAACCGGGGCGGGAATCTGTTCCTGTCGTCTCAGGACTACCTGCTCGAGAGGTTCGAGGATTTCGCGCAGGACATGCTTCACGTGACCGCCTTCACGGGCGAGACCTCCAGCAGCATCGAGACGGGCGTGGCAGGAGACCCCATAAGCAACGGGATGAGCCTCGGCACGAGCTACGTGTATCCGCTGATGAACTATTCCGATGACATCACTCCCGACGGCCGCTCCGCGACGGTGTTCCTCAACAACACCGCCTATCCGGGGGCGCTGCGTTTTCCGGCGGTGGGAACGGCGCCTTACAAGGTTGTGTTCTTTGCCTTCCCGTTCGAGGCCGTAGCCGACGGCACGGCTCCGAACAACCGCGCGGTGGTCATGGACAAGGTGCTGGAGTGGCTGATGCTGCCGCAGGATTACCAGCCGCCGGCAGTCGAAGTGACCAGCCCGGACGGAGGGGAGGAATGGGTTTCGGGGACTCAGCACGAAATCACCTGGGTCGCGTCCGACAACGTGCACGTGGACTCGGTCAGCATCCTGTTCTCGGGCGACGGAGGGGTGAGCTTCCCTGAAACGCTCGCGGTCCGCGAGGAGAACGACTCCACTTACACGTGGCAGATTCCTGAGACCCCGTCGGACAGCTGTGTCATCAAGGTCGTGGCTTTCGACAGCTGGCTCAACTGGACAGAGGACGTGAGCGACGGCCTGTTCAGAATTCCGGCCCCCATCGGCGTGGGCGGAACGCCGTCGGTCGCCGGGTTCGGCCTCCGCCAGAACTATCCCAACCCCTTCAACCCGCTGACCAGCATCGTGTTTACCCTTGACCGCGCCGGCAGCGCGTCCCTGAGAGTGTTCGACGTCTCGGGCCGGCTGGTTAGGACGCTGGTTGACGGTCCGCTCGCCGCGGGCGGACACACCGCGTCCTGGGACGGAAGGGACACGTCGGGCAGGCTAGTTGCCTCGGGTGTATACAGTTACGTACTTGAGAGCGAGCGGGAGTCCGCCGCCCGGAAAATGGTCCTTCTCAGATAATCCCAACTCCTACAGGCGGAAAAAACATCACAAGCGGGTCGTCTTCGTTAAGACGGCCCGCTTTTTTGCCGATAGCAGAGAAGGATAGATTCCGCGGAGAAGCATGGACTCCGCGAGTTCGGCGGCAACCGTCCGGAGATGATTCGGCGATTCCGCCTTACGCGGGACTTCGACTGGAGTGACGTGGCTGTGATAGAACAGACGGCACGAGGCAAAGAGAAGGTCGTTCGGACGACCGACACGTCGGCGCAGAGCGCGGAGGCCGCCACAGCGGCGAGAGCCGCGGGCGAGGTCGCCGTCTGCATGACGAGAGCGTACAAGAACCTGCATTTCTACGGGGCGAACAACCCCGTTCCGCGCGAATCCATCGAGAGACTCTTCGCGGCGCTCACGTCCTTCCTCGAGAGGGACGAGACTCTGACGTACACCCTGACTGAAACAGACCTCTGTTATCACGGCAAACCCGTCAACACCAACCCCGACAGGCGCGAGAGCCTCGTGTTCAAGCTGTACAGGGACGGCGTGAGGGCGCTCAGTTTTCACAACGGGATCGCGGTGGACGACATTACCTGGCTGCTGGAGGCCCTCAATAGCTCCAAGGCGGATTGCGGGGACGCGGACTCCGACGTCGTCACGCAGATATGGGAACGGGAGCTGGCGCACATAACATACCTCGCCGTAGACGACTACCTGGAGCTGGAAACCGCCGAGGAAGAAGCCGCGCGGCCGGCCCGCGAAGCCGGGACGGAGGCGGGAGTCGCGGTACGGGCGGCTCAGCACGAAGCGCAGGACGGTGCACCGCAAGGCTCGTACGGCTTGGCGGTCGAGCCGGACTTCACGTTCACGGAGTACGAGCGCGCATTCACGCTGGACTTGACACTCACAGAACAAGAGCTGGGTGAGGTCGGGCACGAAATCCTGGCCGAGGAGAAAGACGATCCCAGGATGAGAGTATCGCAGATCTTCCTCGATGTGGTCCGGAGCGACGCATCCGCGGACATCAAGGCGGATTTCACCCGCGTGCTCCAGGTGCTTTGCGCGGGACTGCTGGAGGCGGGGAAGCCCGCCGAGGCGGCGTCCCTCCTGGGCGACATCAGACGGATACTCGAAGATGACGAGCTATCCCCGGACGTCAGGATTGCGCTCGACTCGTTCATAGAAGCACGGGGGCAGGAGAATGAGGTCGGGTTGATGGAGACCCGCATAGAGGACGCCAGTCTGGCTGCCCTGGCGGGCTACGCGCAGTACCTGTCCGCTCTCAACCCGAACTCCGTGGGTCCACTCTGCAACATGCTGGGCAGGCTTAAGACCAAGAAGTCCAGGGAGATGCTGTGCAGGGTCCTCAGCGTGGTGGCAAAACAAAACCTCACCGCGCTTGTGGGCTATCTCTCCGACCCGAGGTGGTACCTCGTGCGCAACGCAGTCTACATCCTGCGGCTCATGCGGGAGACGCAGGCCACCTCCTACCTCGAGCCTCTGGTCGCGCACGAAGACCCGAGGGTGCGGACAGAGCTGGCCCACTGCCTGGCCGAGATGGGCGGCGAGCGAGCGCAGGCCGTGCTCGCAAAGCTGCTGAACGACACGGAGAAGGGACTACGCCTGCTGGCGGCCAAGAAGCTCGGCCACGCCGGCGGCAGTCGCGCCGCGGTGCTGCTTAGCGAGCACATCCGGCGGGACTCGTTCGTGAAGAGCGATTCCGACGAGAAGTCCGAGCTGTTCGACGCACTCGGACGCACCGGCAGCGACGAGGCACTGCCGGTCCTTGAGAAGCTTATCCGAAAGAGATCCCTCCTGAACTGGGCGGACAACAACGAGATGAAGAAGTGCGCAATAATGGCCGTGGGTCGTCTGGGCTCCGACAGGGCGCGGGACATGTTGGAGCGCATGGCGCGGCAGTCGCGCGGCGGCCTGCGCAGGGCGTGTCTCGACGCCTTAAGGGTGTGCCGTCTTAACGTGTCTCAGGATGGAAGCCATGAGTGATTCCGGCGTGAAAATAGACGTGAGACAGAGCAGACAGCTCGTCAGCCAGCTCTATGTCGTCTTGAGGACAGTCAAGATACACGAGCCCAACAACGCGTCCGTGCAGAACGCTCTAACCGGGTTTCTGGCCGCACTCGGCCCCCTCACGAAGTCGTGGGGCAGCGTCGCGATCGAGCTGGTGTGCGGGTGCCTGTACGTGAACGGTATTCGCCTCAGGGTGGACGTCTCAGGGTACGCCAGTCACCGCTACGTGGTGGAGATGATGGAGAGGTTCGGCCTGCGCAGTATGACCATGCTCGAGAACTTCAACGGCGAGGAGCTGAGGGCATTCGCCTACACGATCGCGAAACTGGAGGTCGAGGGTCCGAGCTTCGAGCGCCTTTCGTCGGCACTGGAGGAGAAGGGTGTGGCGAACATCAACCTGGACAAGATCAAACCCTCCGAAACGGACCTCGCCGACGTATCCCCCGAGGAGGTGAAGGCGAAGGCCAAGAAGTCCTTCTTCGGGGCGGTCAAGGTCGTGAAGCAGATAATGAACTCGGCCTCGCGTTTTGAGGCCGTGAAGCTGAGACGAGCCAAGCGCGTCGTGCAGGCACTGGTGGACAGCATACTCGGCGACGAATCGTTCATGTTCGGGCTCACCACGATCAAGAACCACGACGAATACACGTTCAATCACTGCGTCAACGTGTGCATCTACTCGGTCGCCATGGGGCAGCGGTTGGGGTTCAGCAAGTCGCGGTTGGGTCAGCTGGGGATGGCCGCGCTGTTCCACGACGTGGGGAAAGTGGAGATCGACTGGAACATACTGAACAAGCCGGGCGGACTGACTCAGAATGAGTGGGACGTGGTCAAGACCCACACTCTGCAGGGAGCGCGACTGCTCGCCAGACTCTGCCATCTGGACGAACGCTCTCTCAGGGCGATAATAGTGGCGTACGAGCACCACGTCAATTTCGACCGGTCCGGCTACCCGTCGAGGCGTCCGGACACGCCGCTGGACTTGTACAGTAGAATTGTCCGGATCACTGACGCGTTCGACGCCATGACCACGTCCAGGATATACAGGTCCAGGCCCTGCTCTCCGCACGAGAGCGTGATGTATCTCCTGAAGGAGGCCGGAAGGAGCTTCGACCCCCGTCTCGTCAAGATATTCGTGTCCATGGTCGGCGTATACCCGGTGGGTACGGTCCTCGAGCTGGACACCGCCGAGACGGCAGTTGTGGTGAAACCCGCCACAGACATCGCCGACGTGGCCCGGCCTATGGTCAGGATAATCGCCGTCGGTGGCGGAGTGCAGTGCGGCGGTTCTGAAGTGAGCCTGGCTGACACCGACAGGCGAGGCAACTACTTGAGGAGCATCAAGCGGGTCCAAGAAGGCGAGAAGTTCGGGCTCAACGTGCCGGAACTGCTCGTGGGGCCGCTGGACGTGGAAATAGTCCCCACCGAACAGAGCGCCGCCTGACCGGACGACCGCCCGGCCAGGCCTCGCGGGTTCCCGCGGTGGCCCACCGGCCACCCGCCCGAGGTTCCACAGTCTGCCCCGAATCACCCCTTGACGAATCACCCCGCTCGGTTTACAATTACATTAGCTTGGGTAATACCAAGCGTGGCTGCCCTTTTGATGCGCCTTCTGGGTGGGGCCTGTTGCGGAGTGGTTCTGGCCCATTTTCTCCCTCCTGCGTCCTCCATCCTTGGGAGGTGAGCTCCTATGAAGCTTCACGACGTTCTTCCGTCACGCGCTCTGCTGTCCGTCAGTCTCGTCCTCGCCGCCGTGCTGCTTGTTCCGGCCGTGCTGTGTGCGGACATCCAGGAGGTCGGTGTTGCGCCCCCGCAGCCGACCGGCTGCGACTCCGTGCTTTTCAACGTCTCCGGCTTCTTCAGGGACGGCTGCTGGCACTACGACGGCTACGACGTAGAGATCCTTCCTGTCATGACGCCCGGGAGTCCCATCGGCACGGTGTTCCGAATGCGCGTTTTCTGTCATCGTGACAGCGCGCGGGGCTGTCCGGATGTGATCGTGCCGTACGACATTTCGCATTTTGTGGGCACTCTGCCTCCGGGACCCTGTCTGCTGCTGGTGGACGAAGTGGATTCCGGACAGTTGACGGTGATATACGACCACAGAGAACTTTCCTTTACAGTTCAGCAGTGCGGGCCTCCGGTCGGGTGCGTCCTGCCGGGCTTCGGGCCGCATTACCGCGGCTGCAACGCAATCGTTGCGCCGGGCGCGCCTGGCACCCTCTACCTCACGCTCGCGAACCCGATGTCCGTTGCCGGGGCCGAGATGACGGTCGACGGCTTCCTGCAGTTCCGCGACATACGGTGCGGCCCGGACGTGCGATGCGGCTTCGACCTCAAAGTGACGAGCGTGGAGCCTCTGGGCAGGGCCGAGGACATGGGACTCGAATGGACCTTCTCGGGAGAAAGACTCCACCTCATGTTCCACCCTCTTTCGAAGACTGACGGCGGGCTGGGCATCATCGAGCCCGGGGTCGGCCCGGTGGCGAGAATCGTCATCGAGATGGTTGTGGACAGCATGATAATGTTCGAGTCTACGCAGGTGCTGCCCGACTTCGACTTCACGCTGACGCTCAACCCAGTGGCCTTCGCCGACGAGAACGCCAACCCCGTACCCGTGTGTCCGACTGTCGTCCCCATCACGGGCACGGTGTGCGTGCGTTCGGCGCAGAAGTGCGACATTAACGGGGACGGCAGGGCGGATGTGGTGGACATCGTCAGAATGA
Source organism: uncultured bacterium (assembly GCA_964570935.1). Classification (GTDB taxonomy): domain Bacteria; phylum Eisenbacteria; class RBG-16-71-46; order JAFGJU01; family JAFGJU01; genus JAFGJU01. The sequence continues at coordinate 44,935 of CAZMZP010000077.1, read as the reverse complement.
TAAAGTGCATCATGTGCCCCATCCCCGAGGGATGCTGCACTCCTGACGAGGTAGCGCGCGGCGACTGCAACGGAGACGGCGTGCTCAACGTCACGGACGTCGTCTGCTGCATAAGGCACATACTGGGCTCCCGGTGCGAATGGTGCGGCGGAGGGGCTTCGCCGTCCGGGGGCACGGAGCAGGCGTCAATCGGCCTGTCCGCGGAGCCGGAGTGGGAGAGCGAGACGAGCTTCAGCCTGCCCGTCAACGTGTCCTCCGCGTCGGCCTTCGGAGGGGTCGAGATGCGACTCGCGTACGACCCGACCGTGCTTTCAGTGGAGGGGGTGGCGATGGGTCAGGATGCGCGGAGCGGAGACGCATATTTTTCGGCCTCCAACGGTGAGCTCTCCATAATGGTCGTGGCCCTTGGCGACGAGCCTCTGCCGCCGGGCAGCGGAGCGCTGGCGAGAGTGTCGTTCAGGGTTCTAGAAGGCGACGGTGGGGACCGCACGGAAGTCTCGCTGACGGGAGCCGCGGGCGCCAGCGAGGGCGGCGAACGCCTAGACCTCAACGCGACAAACAGCACGGTGCAAATAAGGACTCCGTCCTTCCCGTCGCTCGCGAGCAGGCCCAATCCGTTTTTGGGTTCGACCGAGATAAGCTTGTATATGGATTCCGACCGGACGGGCTCGCTGCTGGTGTTCGACGCGCAGGGACGCCTTGTGAGCAGGGTCTTCGAGGGCCCCCTGTCTGCGGGTCCCCACGGCTTCGAGTGGAACGGCAGGGACGACAGTGGTCGCGAGGTCCCGAGCGGCGTCTACTTCTTGAGGTTTGATGGCGGGTCGAAGAGCGTTTCGAAGAAGGTGGTCCTGCTGAGGAGGTAGGCAGGCCGCGGCCGCGCCGGACTTGGCCTGGCGGGCACTCCCCTCCGGGCCGTGGAGCCGCGCGGACGTAGAATCACGATCCCCGGAATCGGGCCGACGAAAAAGGCGAGAGCAGATTTGGCTGCTCTCGCCTTCTTTTCTTCTCGTCTTCTGTCAGCTGTTCAGGCGACGCTCTCGTCTACCTGAAGTAGCTCTTGATCTTGCTCCAGGTGGCCGCTTCCACAGGCGTCATTTCCGGAGGCATCTCGGTCGTGTTGCCCGGCTCTGAACCGCCCGACCACGCCACGTCGTAGTTCTGCGGCGTCGGGAGCAGGGACCCGTCCACCCATGTGAACTGGACCTCGTACCCGGGCAGGGTGTCTGTAGGCATAACGTAGTACGTCGAGTTGGTCGTCCTAAAACGCTGCTTCCAGTTGTTGTTCGGCGAAATCGGCGGGAAATTCAGCAGCGTCCAGCCGGTCGGTCCGGTGGCCGATGAATACACCGACCTCTTCACGTTATCCGAGTTGAAGTAGACGTACAGCTGATAGATGCCCGAAGGCGCCGTCTCGTTCGCGACCCAGTAGTTGTACTTCCATAGGTTCGTGCCCGGAGTGGCCCCGCCCGTCGGGAAGGGGTCGCCCTGCTTGTACCTCACCCAGTTCCCGCCCTCGTAGTGATACAGCTTGTATCCCACGGCCGCGTACGGCAGGGCATCGGCAGTACCGGGCGCCAGAAGCGGGCCGAGCAGTGAAGCGACGAGAAGCAGCAATAGCAGATGTCTCATTTTACCTCCCCTCCCCGTTGGGGGCGCTGTAGGTGTTCTATCTCAGACCCAAGGTCACGCGGGGCGGCCGGGAGACCGCCCCGCGGCCCCACTACCTCCTCATTACCAGCTTGCCGGTTGTAACAAGCTCGGGCGTCCTCAGTTCATAGAAGTATACACCAGAGCTCGTCCGGATTCCAGTGTCGCTCATGCCGTCCCAGGTTACCGCGTGAGCGCCCGGTTCCAGGGCTCTGTCCACCAGAGTCCTGACGACCCTGCCGGTCACGTCGAACACCTTGAGCGCCACCGGCTGAGAGCCGTTGCCCTTGAGCGCGAAGCTTATCATGGTCGATCCGAAGAACGGGTTCGGATAACACCTGGCCGTGTCGGTCAGGTTCGCAGGACGATCCTTCTCGTAGTAAATGATCTCCGTTCCGGTCGGGATCCATCCCGCGGGGACCACGAGCCCGTTGTTGATGTAATCGCAGATGCTCTTGGCCAGCTCGTCGTTTGACGTGATCTTGTCGTCGATGAGGCCGTCGACGTACGTTATCGCCTGGCTGACGTTCGCTCCGTCGGCGCTGACGACGTAGGCCTGGGAGAGCTTCAGCGACACGACGTTGAGCAACAGGGCTACCATCTGCTGCTTGGCCCTGTCGAGCATCGTGCCTTCCTTGTTCACGGTCAGCAGTCCCTGGAGCACGAGCAGGCTGTCAGCGGTCTCGCCGTCGGGATCGTCCACCATGAAAATCGTGACCGGATTCAGCACGTTGTTGTTGAAGTGGATTCGAATCTGATCCATGTAAGCGCTCAGCTCGGCCAGCGACTCCTGCGCCTTGCCCTTGCCGGTCAGGTAGACGTTCACCTGATGCTTCCAGTAGCCGATCGTCCGCGCGTTGGGACAAATCGGCAGGCAGGTGAGCTGGAAGTCCACGACAGTCGGGTCGCCCATCGAGACGACCGCCGTCTTGGTCTCCATGTCGGCCGTGAAGCCCATGGGAGTCACAATCGTGATCTTGTAGCTACCCAGCGTGAGCCCCGGGAAGCTGTAGTGGCCATCGCCGTCGGTCACGGTCGTGGCCAGAAGCACGTTGTCAATCGAGTACAGGTCGACGGTCACGCCGGCGGTCGCGGCGGTGTTGCCGCCGCAGACAGTGACCACGGTGCCGGTGATGGCTCCCAGCATGCCGGAACCCGGGACCACGGTCGTAGTGCCCTCGTGGGCCTCGCCGTTCCACGCCTCAAAGAACTGAGGTCCGGGAAGGGAATTGGGGTCGTTCCAGGTGAACGTGACCGAGAACCCGCCAAGCGTGGCGCCCGGCTCTATTCGGTTGAGCCCAGCGAGCTCGTCCCATTCGACGTTCCACGCGTGATCCGGCCCCTCAGGGAACACGAACACGTCGTCCCAGCTGTAAGGCGTGCCGTATTCCACGAAATCCGCCCGGTTGAGGCCGTCGGAGTCGAAAAACACTATGAAACCCGCCAGGTTCGGCTGGACATCGATGTTCGTGATGGAATAGTCAAAACGGAAAACCTGACTACCCGGAGGCCCGCTCAGGTAATTGAGTGTGGCCGTCACGTTGACCGCGGACGGCATGGCCAGCGCCACGGCCGGCAGCAGCAGGAGAAGAGCAGGCAGAGCAAAGCGGAACACATTAGCTGTACGGCTCATAAGGTGCACGCTCCTTTCAGCCAGGAGACTCAACGCCTCCTGGTACACCACTCCCCGGGGACAGCAACCCCACCACGGCAGAAAAAAGAAACCGACCTCCATCTGGAGGACGAAAAGAAGTATACCACGCCAAGCGGCCAAAGTCAAGCCGCCATTCGGGGGTGAAACTGCCACGCAGCATGGGAGGGTAGCGGGTCACAGATGGAGCTCCACCACGTCCCTGTCCCTCATCACGTGATCTTTTTGGACGCACTGGCCCTCGAACTCTCCTGAACCCCAAATCCTTGCAAATTTGAGGCTTACCAGAAAATCCTTGTGCACCAGGGCCGCCACGTCCATGAGCGTGCTCCCGGCAGGCAGCACGAACGGCCTGTCCATGTCGGGTTTTCTGCCGGGTATCTTCGTGTAAACCCGGACTATACCCGCCAGGCCGAACAGCTCCAGCTTGAGCTCCGCAACGTTAGAGGTCTCCGTCGCCGCAAACGGCACTAACCTAAGCCGGCCGAGCCCCTTACGCCTGTCGGACAGCGCGGCCCGCAGGAGCTCCACGACTTGCGGGTGGGGACACAGGTCGGACTTGTTCCCAATCACCATGGCCTTCCTGACGGCTGAGTTTGGAGGCAGGCCCGGAATGGCGCTCGGCCCGGCTGCGGCTTGCCCGTCGGCCGCCGGCGCGGGGCGCTCGGGCTCAGTGGTCGGGCCCTCTCCGGTCAGGTACACGCCCTTTCCCGCAAGCTGCGACTCTAGCATTTCCAGATCATCCAGCACTCCCGCCGCGCCGAGGTCCAGGACCACCAGCGCCGCGTCCGCTCCCCTCACGATCTGCGCGGCCCATTGCTCCATACCGGTCTCGGACACCGCGGGCAAGTCCACAAGCTGAATCTGTATGTCCTCGAACTGCATCATGCCCGGAAGCGGCATGCGGGTCGTGAAGGGGTAGGGCGCAACCTCGGGCTCGGCCCTGGTAAGGGCTCTGAGAACGCTGGACTTCCCCGAGTTGGGCGGACCCACGAGCGCCATCTGAGCGGCCCCCTCTCTTTCCACCGCGAAGGCGTAGGGCCGCCTGCCGGACTTGCGCGCCTTCTGGGACTCGTCCTGGAGCTTCGAGATTCTGCGCTTGAGGTCGGCCTGCAGCTTGTCCGTGCCCTTGTGTTTGGGCATGATGGCAAACATCTCGCGGAGACACTGGAGCTTCTCCTCGGGGGTCTTCGCTTCCTTGAACTTTCTTTCTGCCTCGTGATACTGCGGGGTCAGATTCGCAGGCATTGTTCACATCCCGGGAGAAGAGTCATCGGTTCGTCGTCGCGCGCGCCGGCACTCACACATAATAGCACCTGCGCCCGTGCCGCATCAAACCGAAGACGCGCGGCCGGCCCGTCCTGCGCAGCCGCCGGCCTCGGCGGGCGAGACCGGCCGCCGGGTTTGACACTGTGTCCTCGTGGTGCTAGAATGCGGCCCGGCGTGTTGTTTATGACGCTTTACTGACCAGGATACACGTCTAGTTTGACCGTCGACTGTCAGGCCGGAAGGCCCGGAGAGATTCGCATGAACGCTCAATACCAATCCGTGAGAACACCGGTAACGAAGAGAACACGTCTCAGTCGGCATGTCACTGCCGTCGCATGCTGGGTCGCGCTGGCGGCGCTGGCCGCGGTTCCGTGCGTCTTCCCGGTCCCTCCCGCGGCGCCGGGTGGGTCCTTCGTCTTTCTGGCCCGGGCCTGCGGTGTGGGGACCTGTGACGCGGCTGACGAGACGGATTACCTGATAGGTGTGGAAGACGTCATCTCCATCGGGGTCAGGGAGCGCACCGACCTATCGGGTTCCTTCATGGTGGGCCCCGACGGTACGCTCGCGCTTCCCTTACTGGGGGAGATAAAGGCGGCAGGCCTGACATTGAGCCAGCTGTCGCGCGAGGTGAACAGAAAGCTGTCCGTGTTCCACGCCGGTGAGGCCACGGTCTCGGTGGCGCAGTACAACAGCAGGAAGGTGTTCGTGATTGGGGAGGTGGTGAAACCGGGCAAGTATTCCTTCCCCGTGATCCCGTCCATATGGGACGTCCTGAGCGAGGCGGGCGGGCCCACGGACGCCGCGCTGCTGGGCGGCGTGCAGGTTATTAGGGCTGGGACGGGGGAGACCATTACCGTAGACGTCAGAAAGCTCCTGGACGGGCAGGCGCCCGACCAGGTCAAGCTCCAGGCCGGGGACACCGTCAGGGTCCCGCGCCGGACGGCGGCGGCGCCGGAGGGAAGTGTGGTGTACGTTCTGGGTGAAGTGAATTCCCAGGGCGGCTACGAGGCCGGCATCGCGAAAGACGTGGTCTCGGCGCTGGCGGCGGCGGGCGGGACCACAGAGAGGTCGGAGCTCAGGAGGATAAGACTCGTGCGAAGGGGCGCCTCGACCTCGACTGCAATGATCGTGAACCTGGACCGATACCTCAAGAATGGCCTGATGGTGGGAAACCCTGAAACGAGGCCGGGAGACACCATAATGGTCCCCGCAAGGAGGACCTGGCTTGGTTCCTTTTTCTCCCCCGGCGTGCTGGTCACCCTGGTGTCGGCGGCGGCCAGCGTGGCCATCATAGCCTCCCGCTAGTCTTACTTGAGGACCAGGACCTTCTTGCAGCTGGAGACGTGCTCGGTCGACAGCACCGAGAAATAGACCCCCGGCGCGACTCTCTCCCCTTCGTCTCCGGTCAGATCCCAGAGAGACGTGTACTGCCCGGCGAGGGCCGGACCCCGGCCGAGGTCCCTGACAAGCCTCCCGTAGATGTCGTAGATCCTGAGCGAGTAGGCCGAGGTCTGCTCCGCTATCTCGAACGTCAGCGTGGCCTGCTTCACGCAGGGATCCGGGAAAGGCGCCAGCAGCCGCGTCACCGCCGGCGGCGCCGCGGGCGCGGTGGCCGAGGTTGACTGCGCCACGGCGCTCTCGTTTCCGGCGTTGTCCACTGCAGTGACTGCGTAGAAGTACGTGACGCCAGGAGTCACGTCCGTGTCCGTGTAGCCGGCGGTCGCGAGGAGCTGGGCCGTGAGCGGTTCGAGCTCTCCCTGCGACGTGCCGCGGTAGACGACGTAGCCCGCCAAGTCGGGGTCTGGTGAAGGGCTCCAGTTGAGGAGGATACCCTGGGGGACTGGTGTGGCAGAAAGGCCTGCCACCGGAGCAGGCGGGGACTCGTCACCCGGCAGACTCGTGTCAGGGAGACTACTCATGGTCACGATGGCGACGTTCGAGAAGAACGACCAGTTCGGTATCTCGTCCGACGTTCTCAGCACGAAGTAGTAGGTTCTGCCCGGCACGAGCCCGCTCACGACGAAGCTGTCGGTGGCCCCCGGCTCTCCCGGCCCGGGAAGCCCCGTGCAGATTATGGTCTTCGAGGCGTTCCACCAGGTCAGTGAGTCGGTGCCGCTGATCGGCGTGGTTGAGAATCTCAGGTCGTACTGCCAGGCCTGTCCCTCATTCCAGTCGTCGCCCGGCGCGGTCCACCGCAGCGTGGCCGTGGTGGCGTCGACCGAGAAGTAGGGCAGGTCGCCGGCCTCGATCCCGGCCTGAGGCAAAAGGATTGCCGCCAGGGCCAGAGAGAGAAGCAGATTTCTCTTGGCTCTCATCAAAAAGTCCGCCATCAGATGGAAGACCACTGATCGGTCTTCCAGACAAGAATGGGCCAACCCGGCTCCGTCACGATCACAGCGGAGACAGGGCTGACCCTCCCTCGCAAGTCGTGGCCCACGATACCATGCGTGTCAGCCATGGCAAGCAGAAAATCCGCATTCTCACAATCCGCGAGATTTCTTATGGCAGCGGGCGGAATGGTGTCCGGGGCCGCGGTCGTGGCCTTCACGGCCACGTTCGAGTACCTGGACCAGTTCGGCACCTCGTCCGCGGTCTTCATCACGAAGTAGTACGTCCTGGAAGACTGCAGGCCCGTCACGACGAACGTCTCCGTGGCGCCGGCCGTCTGCGGCACGGGCTCTCCCGAGCACTGAGTCGCCTGGCCCCACCACGTCGTAGTGTCGGTGCCGCTGATGCTGGACGTGGAGTACCTCACGTCATACTGAGTGGCCCTCCCGGTGGAGCCGTCGTCCCCGGGTGCGGTCCACGTCAGAGTGACCGCGTTCCACGTCTCCGCCCCCGAATCCCGGGGGCAGGCGAGCGCCGCCACTGCCGCCAGGATCGCGATGCTTGTGAAGAGAATCCGATTTCCAGTACCCATTTTACCTACGACCTCCTCCTCAGTTGCGGTGACCGTTAAACGCAGGGGCCGCCAAAAGAACCCGTCAGAAGTTCCCTTGGCGGCCCGGCGAGCAGAGGGGGCGTCGACTTACGCCCCATCACAGCCCCGTTGCTCTGCGTCTCAATCTTTCGACTGATTTGCTCTTTTCAAGGAAACGGTCGCACACAAAGAGCCTATTGCCGAAAGCATGGAGAGCAGGAAGTGTGCCACCAGCCGCTCCTGCAGAGCGTTGTAATTTACTGTAAATATGATAGTTGGTCGGTCTCGGACAGCGCGGCACGCTGCCGCGCTCCAGCCCTCATGCTTTCTGCAAGCCGCGGGGGCGGTTTTGCAACAGACGCGGCCCGCAGGAGCCCCTCCGCCTCGGAAGCCCCGCGCTCGCGGCCGCGAGTCCAACAAATGCCTGGCAGCCAGGCCGGAGACATGGTATTCAGAGTGGGAAATGAAACGGCATCCTGATGAACCGGCCTCAACATCGCAGGCGCCCGTGCAAGACGGAGCGGCAAACCCGCTGCGCAGACTGTTGCAGTTCACGGTCATCTACGGGGCCGGGGAAGTGGCCAACAACGCCCTCGCCTTCGTCCTCGTGCCCGTCTACACACGGCTCCTGAACCCCGGCCAGTACGGCCAGCTTGAAGTGTTCAACCGCACGCTGGAGATGTTGAACATCTTCGCGGCGGTCGGGATAGGCATGGCCGCCATGAGGAGCTACTTCGGCAAGGAGAAGGGCGAGGGTGACGCGTCCGTGTTCTCCACGGCAATGGTCTTCGCGGTCACGAACTCGCTATGGATGGCGGCGATCCTGTCAGCGGCCGCCGGCCTCATCTCACAGCTGCTGCTGGGTTCCACACTGCATGCCTGGCTGTTCCGGCTCACCTTCTCCATCCTGATCTTCGAGCAGGGTTTCGGGATGGTCCGCACCTATCTCAAGGCCACGGGGAAGCCCGTGTTGTACTCCGTGCTCAGCGTCGGCAAGTACGCGGCTACGATGGGGCTGATCATATGCTTCCTCCTGTACCTGGGCAGGGAGGTGAAGTACGTACTGATGGCCATGCTCATCGCGAACGTGGCTTTTTTCCTGCCGTCCGCGGCCGTGCTCCTGTCCAGGATCGGACTCAGGGTGTCGTGGCCGGGGCTGAAGAGGATGCTGGTGTTCGGGCTGCCGTTCGTGCCGGGAGGCGTGCTGCTCTTCATCCTGAACAACGCCGACAGATTCCTGCTCATCGCGATGGCCGGGCAGAATGAGGCGGGCCTCTACGCCCTCGGCTACCGCATGGCCCTTGTCCCGGTGATGCTGCTGCTGGTGCCGTTCCAGGCCGCCTGGGGGCCGTTCATGATGGAGAAGGGCGAGACTCCGGAAGGACCGGCGCTGTTCGCCACGATTCTCTCGTATCTGACGGCGGTCTGCTGCTTCGCGAGCCTGGTTCTGGCCCTGTTCGCCAGGGAGGTCATCGCGATCATCGCCGCACCCGCGTACGCCGAGGCCTACAGGGTTCTGCCGCCGGTGCTCCTGGGCTACACGTTCTGGGTGGTGTCCGTAATCCTGGACGCGGGCATCTACATCACGCGCCGTACGGCCTGGAAGCCGTTCCTGCTGGCGGCCGGAGCGGGCGCTAACATAGTCCTCAACCTGCTTCTGATACCCAGGTTCGGTATGATGGGCGCGGCCTACGCGACCGCCGCCGGGTTCTTCGTGTTCGTCGTCTGCACCGCCGCTGTCTCGGCGCGGCTGTACCCGGTGCCGTACGAATGGGGCAGGGTGCTGCTCTCGATCGCCGGCGGCGCCGGCCTGTACGCGGTCTCAGTCGTGGCTCCGGTGCGGGGAAACGCGCACGTCCTCCTCAAGGTCGCGCTGGCCGCCTCCTATTTCGGAATACTGCGAGTTGCGGGATTCCGCCTCGACCGCGAGCTGCGGTTGGTGAAAGAATGGGTCGGAAGAACGAGGGGAGGGGGCACGTCATGAGAAAACTGCTCGCGGTCGTTTTGCTCGTTCCAGTGCTGCTGGCCGCGCTCTTTCTCGGTTGCAAAATCGTGAGATGGAAGGCCTACGTGTGGCTGCCCGGCTACGTGACGGCGGCGCTCGCGCGGGAGAACGTCCCGGCTGGTTCTCGGGTTCACGTGATCTTCGTGTTTGTCGACCACTACGAGCCGGGCCCCGGACCCGCCGGAGCCGAGAGGAACCGCCGGTGGTTGGAGGGATACAAGGCCCTGGCTTTCCGGCACGGGGACAGTTACGGCAGGATTCCGCAGCACACGTGGTTCTACGCCTACGAACAAAGGAACGACGCGGTGATGGCGGAGCTGTCCGCGGCTGTTCGTGAGGGTTACGGCGAGATAGAGCTCCACTGGCATCACGGAAACGACACGAACGAGTCTTTCGGGCCGAAACTGGAGGAGGCCCTCAGGTGGTTCAATTCGTTCGGTGCGATGGTCTCGGACGGCCCGGACGAGCGCGTGAGGTTCGCCTTCGTTCACGGCAACTGCGCCCTGGACAATTCGACGACTCCCGAGCACTGCGGGGTGAACAGGGAGCTGGATGCGTTAAGGAAAGCCGGCTGCTACGCGGATTTCACTTTTCCGAGTCTCGGCTCGCCCGGCCAACCGTCGAAGGTGAACAGCATTTACTACGCGGCGGATGACGACGCGCCGAAATCCTATGACACCGGCCGCGACGCGGAGGCGGGGAAGCGCGTTTCGGACCGGCTCCTGATGTTCCAGGGCCCGATGACGCTGATTCCGACCAGGCAGTTGTTCGAGTACGGCGCAATGGAGAACGACGAGCGTCCGTCTCCCGGCCGCGTTGACAGCTGGGTCGCGACCCGCGTGTGCGTGAAGGGCAGGCCGGACTGGACCTTCGTGAAGGTGTACACTCACGGCGCCCAGAGCCGAACGACTTGCCTGGGCCCGGACACCGACGCCATGTTCGCCCGTCTGGAAGAGCGCTACGGGAAGGGCGCGTATCGTCTGCACTACGTGACTGCCCGCGAGGCGTACAATATCGTCAGGGCGGCGGAGGACGGCCGGGCCGGCGACCCCGACAATTTCAGGGACTACGAGGTCACGCCGCCACGGAATAAACACCCGTAGTCCCGATTCGTTTTCTTGACAAACTCGTTGAAATAAGCTATGATACGAGGCGTAGAGCAGCATTTGGACGAATTCCATTCGTCGTACTTCCTGCTGCTTTGAGCTCACCGGGATGACGTAGCTGTGGGGCTGCCAACTCAAGCACTTGGCCTCCGCCAGGGGTAAGCATGCTCCGGTCGACTCGAGTCTTGTCCGTCCTGGTCTTTGCGGTCTGCTCAGCGCTGCCTGTTTTGCTTTTCCCCTCAGCATACTCGATGCCGCTCAGGCCGGACGTCGTGGAACGTCTTAGAGCCGAGGGCAAACTCCCCGATGAGTCCCGCGCCATGAGGGACGCTCATTCCAGGGGCGTGAACCAGTCCTCGGAGATTCTGCCAGTCTCGCCCGCGCTCTCCGCGTCCTCCTCGCTGGCTCGTGTCACGGGAACCCAAACAGCCCAGCGGGCGGGCATCGTCATACTGGTGGACTTCTCCGACAACGTGGCCGACACGCTCTCGTATCCGCCGCCTCACTTCCAGACTCTGCTGTTCAGCGAGGGTAGTTATCCCACCGGAAGCATGAGGGATTACTACCTTGAAAACTCGTACGGCCAATTCTCCCTGGACGGCGACGTAACAGTCTGGCTGCGCATGCCGCTCACCTACGCTTATTACGTGAACAACTTAAGAGGCCTCGGGGTGTATCCGCAGAACGCTCAGAAGCTCGTGGAGGACGCCCTCGCCGCCGCCAACCCGTACGTCGATTTTGCGCAGTTCGACAACGACGGACCCGACGGGGTTCCCCACTCCGGTGACGACGACGGGTACGTGGACGCGCTCTTTGTAGTGCACGCCGGGCCGGGGTACGAAGAGACCGGCGACCCGAGCGACATCCACTCGCATCAGTGGGTCACCAGGACCCCCATCGTCGTTGACGGAGTCTACGCTTACAAGTACTCGACGGAGCCCGAGAATGGCAGGGTCGGCGTGTTCTGCCACGAATACGGACACGTGCTCGGCCTCCCGGACTTGTACGACTACGACTACGACGCTAAGGGCCTGGGTTACTGGTCGGTCATGGCCTACGGCTCCTGGGCCGACAACGGCCGCACGCCGGTGCACTTCGACGCTTGGTCCAAGAGTAAACTCGGGTTCGTGACGCCCGTGGTCCTGGCCTCTAACACCGTGAATCTCCTGGTGGAACCGGCCGAAGACTATCCGACTTCCTACGTGCTCTGGACGAACGGTATCGTGGGCAAGCAGTACTTCATCGCGGAGAACCGCCAGCAGAGGCGGTTCGATTCTTACATCGGCGGCTCCGGGCTCGTCGTCTATCACGTGGATGAGTCCGTCGCCACCAACAACGACGAGTGCTGCGGGCCCTGCCCCCTTCATTACCGGGTCGCGGTGGAACAAGCTGACGGAGAGTGCGACCTGGAGCTGAACTACAACACCGGAGACCCCGGAGATCCCTTCCCCGGCTCCGGAGGCGCGTCCAACCCCAATTACACGTTCGGGGCGGCGACCACGCCCGCAAGCCTGGACTACGCCGGGAACGTCACGCAGGTGTCCATCTCTGACATCGGCCTCGCGGACGAGAACGTGGTCATCGACGCCGTGGTGGAAAGCGTGCCGGCGCTCGTGATCAGCGGCACGTGCGCGAATGGCGGAGAGCCGACCTCCGGGCTGGACGGCGGCCTCGCCGAACCGGGTGAGACGGCCATGTTCAGCGCCCAGCTGTTCAACTACGGAGTGGAAGCCGTGGACGTGGGCGCCACGATAACCGAGTCCGACCCTTACGTCACAATCGTGCGCGACACATGCTTCTACGGCACCATTTCCGAGAACGAGACCAACATGGGCCAGGAACCGTTCCAGCTCGAGGTCTCGCCGACCTGTCCCACGCCGCACGGGGTTGTCCTGGACATGGACATAAGCGACGTGAACGGGTACCTGGCGACCAAGCGCCTGTTCGTGGGCGTGGCGGACACGGTGCACTTCTACGAGTGGACGCACTCCAACGTCACGGCGGACCGCCTGGACCAGTGGCACATCAGCACCGAGAAGAACCACACCATCGGCGGCACGAGCTCGTGGAAGTGTGGCGACACGGGAACGGGGCTCTACGGCAAGTTCCTCGACGCCGGCCTCAAGACGCTCGAGTACTTCTCGATGCCGGGCGCGAAGCTGTGCTTCTGGCACTGGATTGAGGCTGAGACGGCGGGCCCGCTGACCGCGTACGACGCGGCGATAGTGGAGCTTTCGCTCGAGGGCGGACCCTGGCAGCGGATAACGCCCGTGGGCGGATACCCGTACACGACCAAGAGGAACCCGGAGATCCCCCTGGCCACCGGCACTCCCTGCTTTTCAGGGTCCTTCGCCTACTGGCGGTTCGTGGAGTTCGACCTGTCCGCTTTCTACGGCCGGATCCAGATAAGGTTCAGGTTTGTGTCCGACGGAGCGGTCGCGTACGAAGGCTGGTACATAGACGACGTCACGTTCGTCAACACTCTGATGCCCGGGGTTCCCGAGGAGAGCCCCGCGGCTCGCACGGCGCAGCTTCTTTCCGCTCGCCCCAATCCGTTCAATCCCTCGACCACAATCCGCTTCTCAGCAGACGGCACGGCTTCGCGGGTCATCCTGTCCATCTTTGACGTGGCGGGGCGGCTGGTGAGGACCCTCGAGTCGAGGACTCCCGCGGCTGGTTTCTACGAGGCGGTCTGGGACGGCAAGGACGGGAGCGGACGACCGGTGGCCAGCGGCGTGTACGTGTGCCGACTCGGCGGCGACGCGCGGCGGCAGGGTCTCAAGCTGGTCATGCTCAAGTGAACGGCGCGGCCCGGCCCCCCCGGTGCTCGGGTCCGCGAGCCCCCGTTTTCCGCCCGTTTCCTGGTTTCCCCTGTTGACAGTTCCGCTTCTTGTCTTATTCTGTGGACCGGGAACGGATTGCCTCCGCGCTCGTGAGACCCGCGCGGCGTCCGTCCCGTGGTCCGCCGCCCGCTCGAGGAGGTACATCTGGACGTAAGGGACACCGCGCGATTTGTCCGCAGACTTCTCAGGCGAGAAGTCGCCTACCGGCTGGTCAGGCCCACTCACGGCCTTCTCTTCATCACGTACCGGTGCTCCTCGCGATGCACGACCTGCGTCATGTGGAAGCGGGGAAGCACCGAGACCGAGATGCCGCTCGAGAGCTGGACGCGCCTGGTCGGCGATTTCCGCCGGGCCGGCGTCTCCCACTTCGAGATGTTCGGAGGGGACGCGCTGCTCCGTCCGGACGTTCTGTTTCCTCTGGTACGGTGCGCGTCGGAAAACGGAATTCCATGTGACCTGGTGACGAACGGGCTCCTGATGGACGCCGGGGCGGCGCGCGACACGGTGCTCTCGGGCACCAGGGTGGTGGCCGTCTCCATCGACGGCGTGGGGGACACGCACGACGCGATCAGGGGCACGCCCGGCGCGTTCGACAGGGCTCTGGCCGCCCTCCGTAACGTGATGAAGGCGAGAGAGGCTCTGTCAAAGGACGGCCGCGTCCCTCAGATAGTCATCAATTGCACGGTTTCCAGGGTCAACGCCAGGAGGCTCGCCCCCCTCATAGACCTGGCCGAAGACTTAAAGCCGGACGTGCTCGCGCTCGAGTACGTCGGCGAGGTCAGCCCGGCCGCGATAGCCCGCTCCGCCGTCGCGGGTGTCTTGCCCGACCCTTACTACGTCGCCCAGAGCGAAACCCAGTACCTGACTGAGGAAGACGTCAAGTACCTGAAGGACTGGATCGCCGGGACGCACTCGGCGCGGAGGCCCAGGGGAGTGACGTTCAACACGGAGAACATAGACGTCCTGCTCCCGCAGCAGATGAGCTCGGGCAAGCTGCCGTGGAAAAGCTGCTATGTGTGTAGAACTCACGTCATACTGGACCCGGCCGGCAACGTGCTCTGCTGTCCGTTCTTCTCGGGGTATCATCTGGGCAACGTCACGGAGCGTCCCCTGGGAGAGATCTGGGGCAACCAGAAGCACAGAGAATTCATCCGCGCCCAGGAAGGAAAGAACATAGGGATCTGCACTGAGTGCATACTGTCCGTGCAGAGGAACCCGAGTCTCGTCGAGTCAGTGTCGAAACGCTTCTCGCAATACTTAATAAGGCGCGCCGGTCGAAGAGGCGCGCCGGACCTGGCAGATGGACCACACTTCTCATCCGGACCCTGTTAGAAGGGCCGCTGAAATCTGGCGAACCCGAGGAACTGCGGAACTGCTCAGACGGGTGGCCGCGCGGTTGGGCAGTGCGGTCTTCAAGACCAACTCCGCTGTCTGGTTCGGGAAAGAGCTGTCCCCGGCGGACTCGCAGCCGGGCACTGCGTCCCGGCAGCCGGGAGGAGGAGTCGCAGGCTTCGGCCCGCCGCCCCCTTCCGCGGCAGGCGCAACCACACGCGATTTCGCGGTCGCCGACCCGCGTGAGCTGGCCGAGTGGCTCCGCCGCTCCGGCGGGCTGGCCTGGGCCGCGGACGAGCGGGAACTGGACGTGGCCGTTGAGTGCGGCCACCGATGGACGCTCTGGGCTCCCGCCGGCCAAACCGTTGCCTTCTGCAAGGTCGGAGGCGGGCGCGTCTTCATAGTGGATTTCGAAAGGGCCCTCGACCTGCCCGGTCGGATCGCCTATCTGAGCGACGTGTACGTCGCGCCACAGATGAGAAGAAAGGGAATCGGAGCGGCGCTGCTGGCGGAGACTCTACAATTCCTGAGAGACGAATCCTTCGCGGGAGTGGTGTGTCACATACCCCGGAGCAACGCGGCATCGGCTGGCCTGTTCTGTTCGCTGGGGTTCGTGCCCTTGGGCCAGGTGCGTTTCACGCGCATCCTGGGAATACAGTTGTTCTCGACGAGGCCGGAGAGGCTGCTCGAGAAAATGTTCTCGACGT
The DNA here is from genome assembly GCA_964570935.1 of uncultured bacterium. Classification (GTDB taxonomy): domain Bacteria; phylum Eisenbacteria; class RBG-16-71-46; order JAFGJU01; family JAFGJU01; genus JAFGJU01. The sequence goes on along the minus strand of CAZMZP010000077.1, from coordinate 29,455 downwards.
GCGGTTCGCCCGGGAGCGAGCCCGGCGCCCGGCCCCGGACCGGACCGGGAGGCGGGGGCCAGGAGTGAGGAGGGCCCCAACCGGGGCAGGATGAGAACCGAGATCATCTGCGAAAAAGAACGATTCAATCAGCTTGCGGGACAGTGGGATTCTCTCACGGCCGGGCCGTGGCCGCTGTCACCGGCCCTCAGCCACGAATGGTTCTCGTGCTGGATCGAGGCGTTCGGGCGGAAGACGCGGCTTTCGCTCGTGACCCTTTTCGAAGGAGACACGCTGATGGCGGTCGCGCCCGTCTGCGTCGCCGGGGGCACGTACAGGGCGGTCCCGTGCGCGCAGCTCAGGTTCCTGTATAACAGGCACGCGCCGCGGTGCGCGTTTCTGGTGAGGGAAGGCCGGAGCGAGCTGGCGCGGCTCCTCGTCCGGGAGACGCTCCGCCTGCCGGGCTGGGACCTGGTGGTACTGGAGAACGTCCCGCACGGGAGCCTGCTGTTCGAGCTCGCGGTGGACGAGGCGTCGGCGGCCGGGTTCCTCTTACTCAGCAGGGAGACCATGAGCTCGCCCCTTCTGGGGATGACTGGGCCTTGGCAGGAGTTCTTCGACTCGCGGCCGAGGAACCTGAGGCGCTCGCTCCACAACAAGGAGAACAGGATTTCCGCGGTGGGGAAGGTCGAGGTGGAGCACATCACGGACGCCGGGGCGGCCGCGGCCGCGATGGACACTCTTTTCCGCGTAGGCGCCGCGAGCTGGAAGGCGTCCCGGGGCCGCGCCATAGGCAGCGACCCGGAAAGCAGGAAGTTCTATGCACTGCTGGCTGAGAGATTCGGGAGCAGGGGTGAGTTGAGCTTGTGGCTGATGCGGCTCAACGGAGAGCCGGTCGCCTTCGAGTTTCACATCACACGCGAAAAGCGGGTCCAGGCGCTCAGGGCGGAATTCGACGAGAAGAGACGAGACCTGGGCGTGGGCAGCGTGCTGGACAAGGAAATCATCAGGCGCCTGTTCGAGCTCGGGTTCGAAGAATACGACATGGGCGGTGAGGCGGATTTCTATAAGCTGAGGTGGACCGCCGGGGCCACCAGGCACTCGGAGCTGCTGTTCTTCGGGAAATCGTGGAAGGGAAGGCTGCTCCACGCGGTGGAGAGCCGCGTCGTGGAGCCCGCCAAGAAGATGCTCGGGCCCCGGCCGAGCGGGCCCCGGCCGAGCGAGCCGCGGGACAGCGCGGGATCGCCGAACCCGGCCGGCACCAGGAGCGCGTAAACTTGCACATAGGGATGAATTCAAGAGGCGCGAGGAAGCTGCACGTCACTCAATCGCTGTGCTGGTTGGGCCAGCGGGCGGGCGTGCTTTCCTCGATGACGATGCGTGTGGGCAGAGCCCTGTCCGGCCCCCACGCCTGGATAGTAACTTTTCACGACGTCTGCACCGCGGGAGACGAGCTCACTTACGGCGTGGACGTGCAGACTTTCGAGCAGACGCTGCGGCATTTCAAGACACACTTCGACGTGGTCCCCCTGAGCCGCGTTCTGGAACTGACGGCCGCCGGACCAGGCGGCGCGGCCTCCCGCGGGGCGGGAACAGGGCGGCCGCTCCTGGCCGTCACGTTTGACGACGGACGGAAGAGCCTCGTCACTCACGCCCTTCCCGTCCTCAAGAAGCACGGAATATGCGCGACCGCCTTCATCATCAGCAAGACCCTTGACCCGGCTTTCCTCATCTGGACCGACGTGGTCGAGTGGCTGGTGGGGCAGCTGGACAGAGTGACGCTGCCGAAGTACCTGGGCTACGCCGTTTCCATCGACACCGGCGACTTCGTGCGGAAGCGGGACGCCGTGATAACGCTGAAGTCGTTCCTGCGTTACATGCCCGCAAGGCGCAGGGAGATGGCGCTGAGGGATCTGTTTCTGGTGAACGGTCTTGCCACCGACACCCCTTGTCCGGGCGGGCTGTACCTGTCCGGGGACGATCTCAAGACACTGGTGGAATCCGGCATCGAAATCGGCTCGCACAGTCACACCCACGAAGTTTTCTCCCTGCTGTCGGTTGAGGAGGCGCGCGGCGAGCTGATGACCTCCAAACGCGTGCTGGAGGAGGCCGCCGGCCGGCCGGTGCGCTACTTCGCGTTCCCGAACGGCACCGCCGCGGATTTCAGGCCGCAGGACGTGGCCCTGGCCAGGGAGGTCGGGTTCGAGGCGGTTCTCACAACAGTGCGCGGGGCCGTGAGCCTCACCCCGGGACAGTTCCTGCTGCCGCGGGTCGAGGCGCCCGGAGGCTATGAGGAGCAGCCCCTCAACCTGTTCTCCTGCCTGCTGGCTCTCGAGTCGATGATGGCCGGGGTGAAGCAGAGACGGCTGCGTTCCTTGACCCTGCAGAGGAAATCCTTAAACGTCCTTTACGTGATCGACTACCTGCACCCGGACTACGCGGGCGGCACAGAGACCCAGCTCGAGGGCACACTGCGAAACGTGGACAGGGAATTCGTGAACCCGTTTCTCTGCGTGCTCCGCGGAGAAGCACCCAAGGGGTTCGCCTGCCCCGTGACCGTGCTGGGCGTGGAGAAGCTGCTGGGCCCGGGTTTCCTGAAGGGCCTCTTCATCCTTGTCAGACTGATGCGGCGGGAGAAGATCGACGTGGTCCATCTGTTCTTCTTCGATTCAGTGGTGCTGGGCACCGTCGCCGCGGTGCTGTCGCGAGTTCCGGTGCGCATCTCGGCCAGGAGGGGCCTCAGGAGCCTCACCGGCAAGCGGTCCCAGATGTTCCTGATCAGGCTTCTGAACAGAATGACTTCGTGTGTGCTGTCCAATTCGTTCGCCGTCAGAGACTGCGTCCTGGAGGACGAGAGGATACCCCGGGCGAAGGCGGTCGTCCTGCACAACGGGATGTTCGTACCGGAGGGCACGACGCTGTCGCCGGGAGAGGCCAAGTCGAAGTTGGGGCTGAGGCCGCATGACGTCTGCGTCGGCATCGTGGCGAACCTGAGACACGTGAAGGGAGTCGACGTCTTCCTGGAGGCCGCCTCGCTCGTACACAAAGCGGAGCCGGCCGCGCGGTTCCCGGTGTTCGGAGAGGGAGAGCTTCGCGGCGCACTGACCGCGCTTGCGGCCGAGCTTGGCCTCGGAGACGCCGTAACGTTTCACGGGTTCAACCGTGCCGCCTACGAGTACGTGTCCGGCTTCGACGTGGCCGTGGTCTCGTCCCGCAGCGAGGGATGCTCGAACGCCCTTCTGGAGTACTGCTTTGCGGGTTCCGCCATCGCGGCCACGGACGTCGGCGGAAACGCCGAAATAGTATCGAACTGCGAGAGCGGTCTGCTCGTGCCTTCAGAAAGGCCGGCCCTGCTGGCCGAGGCGATCCTGAAGCTCGCCGGGGATTCGCACCTGCGCACCTGGATCGGATCGCAGGCCAGGAAGGACGCGAACGCGAAGTTCCTGATGAGGGACGCGCTCAGGCAGTTGTGGTGTTTGTACTGGAGACTGCTCCATCCGCAGGGTACGCCGAACGTGAAGACCCGGTGAAAGCGTGTCGCCATCAGAGTGAGGACCCAGTGAACGTGAATGAAATAAAGGCGGTCCACGTCCGGGCGAGCAACTTTTTCGGCGGGCCCGAGAAACAGATACTGGGACACGCCGTCCAGGCTCTGAGGACGCTGGGCAGCGGAATCCGGGTGGTCGTGATCAGTTTCGACGAGAACGGACGCGAGACGGAGCTCGTGGCGCGGGCTCGGGGTGCGGGCCTGGAGGCCCGCTCGATTCCGTGTCTCACGGCCTATGATCCCAGGCAGGTAGGCAGGCTCAGAGAGGCCTTCTCCGAAATTGCGCCCGACGTGGTCTGCACGCACGACTATCGTTCTTCTCTCCTATGCAGGCGCGCGCTGCGCGGTTCGAGAGTGCCACAGATCGTGTTCTGGAGAGGAGTGACGAGGGAGAACCTCAGAGTAAGGCTTTTCCACCGGATGGAGCGGCGAGTTCTGGCCGCCGTCAGCCACGTGGTGGTCGTGGCCAAGGAGCAGCAAATGTTCCTGACCGGCAGGGGGTTTCCTCCCGGGAAGGTCATCCTGGTGCCCAACGCCGTCGACGTGCCGGACGCGGCCGGAGAGCGCGACACCAAGGCCGGGTCGAGCGGAACGAGCGGGCCGCGCGGGGCGGGCACGCCGCGTGAGAAGGGTCGCCCGCGGAGGGAGAGACTCGAGTCCATTGTCGGAAGTCTCGAGGCGCGGACCGTGCTGGCCGCGGCATCGAGGCTCTCTCCCGAGAAGGGGCTGAACCATTTGCTCGACGCAATGCCGGCGATTCTCAAGAGGGACGGCGACATCGCATTGCTGATATTCGGTGACGGCCCCCTGATGGGCCGGCTTCGCTCGCAGGCTGTTCGGTTGGGCTGCGCGGAGTGCGTCAGGTTTGCGGGCCTCGTTCCGGATTTCGCGTCGTTCGTTGGGGAGGCCGATGTGTTCGTCCTGCCGTCCTTGAGTGAGGGGCTGCCCAACGCGCTGCTGGAAGCGATGGCCGCCTCCAGGCCGGTGGTGGCCACGGGTGTGGGGGGGGTGAAGGACCTGCTCCGGGACGGAGAGAACGGCCTGGTGGTCGACCCCGCGGACAGCGAGGCACTTGCCGCGGCCGTCCTCCGCCTGGTCTCGGACCCGGGGCTGGCGCGCCGGCTGGGCCAGTCGGCGCGGGCCGCGGTCGCAGGCAGTCATTCGTTCGCGCGGCAGTGCGAGCTCCTGCAGAACGTGTACAGAGGAGTGTCCGGGCATGGATGACGCCCCGCTGTTCGTGTCCGTCGTGATTCCGGTGCTGAACGAGGGCGGGTCCCTGGAGGTCGTCCTCCGGGCCCTGTTGGGCCAGGATTACCCGGCGGACAAGTTCGAGGTCCTCGTGGTGGACGGCGGGTCGACTGACGACACACTCGCAGTCGCGTCCCGGCTGAGCCGCGCCCACTCCAACGTGAGAGTGCTTCTCAACCCGGCTCGTCTCTCGAGTGCCGGAAGAAACGCGGGCGCGCGGGCGGCCAGGGGAGACGTGGTCATGTTCGTAGATGGGCACTGCGAGGTTCCGGACAGGTTCCTGCTGGGCAGCTTGAGTCAGCTCTTCCGGAGCACCGGGGCGGACGTCATGTGCCGGCCGCAGCCGCTCCAGACATCGGAACTGTCCGCGACTCAGCAGGCAATCGCGCTGGCCAGGGCGTCCCGGTTGGGGCACAACCCCGGTTCGCACATATTCGCGGAAAGCGAGCAGGGTTTTGTCGACCCGGAGAGCTCCGGTGCGGCCTACGCCCGACGCGTGTTCGACACGATCGGGTTCTTCGACGAATCGTTCGACGCCTGTGAAGACGTCGACTTCAACCTGAGAGCGCGGGCGTCCGGCCTCAAGGCGTTCACCAGCCCGCGTCTCACGATCCGCTACAAGCCGCGCGACAGTCTGGGTTCGCTGTTCAGACAAATGATGCGATACGGCGCGGGTCGCGCCCGGCTGTTCGCCAAACACCCCCGGCGGGGGCTCACCGGCGCCGTGCTGTTGGGTGTCCCCCCGATGGCAGTAGTGGCGCTGGCTGCAGGATCGGCCTTCTCGAGACACGCCGGGAACCTGCTCATGGGGCTGGTTCTGGCGTACGCCGCCACGGTGGCCGTCACGTCCGCGGCGTTGTCGGCGAAGAGGGAAGTGGGACTTCTGCCTCGCGTGTTCGCCGCTTTCCTGGCGATTCACGCGGGCCTCGTCGCCGGGTTCTGGAGGAAGCTTTTCGAAGGACCGCGCGCGGCGCGACCGGGCGAACCAGAAGGAGGCGGCCGGCGATGAACAGGCGGCGCCCGCTATGGAGTACGGGAATGGCCTCTGACAGAGAGCCGCTCTTCAATCCGTCAATGCTCGTCAAAGTGATAGGAGTCTTCGTCATACCTGCCTCCGCCGGCGTTCTGCTGCTCTTCCTGGACCCCGCGCTCGTGGCAATCGTGACCGTTGCTCTGTACGCGTCGCTCTGGCTTCTGTTCAACCCGTTTCCGGCGCTCCTGCTCTACATGGTGCTTGTGGCCGTCAGGCCCCAGGAGGGGGTCGTCCAGCTGGAGGCCATACACGTGGAGCGTCTTTCCGCGGTGCTGGCCATGCTGGGCTGGGGGCTGCAGGCCGCGGTCAGGAGAGCTCCGGTGACCTATTCGCGCGGCGTGGCCGGCTGGCTCGCCGCTTTCGTGGTTGTCTGTTTCTGCTCCATCTTCACCTCAGTCTGGAAGGCCGCCGCGGTGGACGCCTGGATAGAGCTGATCAAGGCAGGAGTGCTGTTCTTCCTCGTCTCGCAGCTCGTCGACAGCCCGAAGAGACTGTACGTGTTCCTGCTCGTGTTCGCGCTGGGGCACGTGTGGATGGCCGGCGAGAGCATCAGGCTCTACTATTCTGAAGGGTACGACTACACCAGGATGGGGATTCTCCGCGCCACCACATCGTCCGTGTCCAGGGGAGACCCCAACTCGCTGGCCGCCAGCCTGCTCCTGGCCGTGTGTCTCGGCGTCTACACCATGAGGTCCCGGGCCGGAGTCCTGTGGCGGCTCGTGTGGTTCGGTGTGGTCTGCGCCGGCAGTTTTGTCGTGGTGCTGACCGGCTCCCGGGCGGCCATGTTCGCGGCTCTGTTCATGCTGTTCTACGTCTGGCTCAGGTCCAGGAGGAAGGTCGTCGTGGCCGCGCTCGCGGTCATCGTCGTGGCCGGCGTGTGGCTGGCCATGCCGCTCCAGTACAAAGACAGGTTCATGACCACTTTCGACTTTGAGCGCAACCCGTCCGCGGGCGAGTCGGCGCGCGGCAGAATCACGGGACTCAAGGTGGGCGCTCAGATGTTCCTGGACAGGCCGCTGCTCGGCGTCGGGGTCGGGAACTTCAGCGTGGCGCACGCCACGCGGTATTCACCCGCGGACTATCAGAGCTGGCTCCAGGCCCACAACCTGCTGGCCCAGGTGGCCGGAGAGACCGGGCTGCTCGGATTGCTGACGTTCGCGGGGTTCGTGATAGCGTCCATGAGACTGGCGGGACGGCTGTCCGCATCGCCCTCACGCGGGGCCTGGACGGCAGGCCCCGCCTCGCTGACGGGGTCGGACGACGTATCATTCGTCGGCTCCGTGGCCAGTGCGTCGCTCGCGTCCATCTGGCTGCTGCTCTTCCTGGGACTGTTCGGCCACAACGTGATGCGCTTCAACTGGTACGTCAATGCCGGCCTGATATCGGCGTGCGCAGTCATCCTGCCGTCGATTCTGGAGACGCGTGGGAACGACGAACCGAGCCCGGGCGCGAAGAGCTGAGGTCAGGGACTCTGGAGGTCGCGAACTGCGGCCGGAGCAGTCTGGTCGGTGGAGCCCGACGGGGAGGCCGGAGCCGATTCGTTTCCGGCCCTGTCTACCGCGGTCACCGCGTAGTACGGTGTCGCGTCGGTCCTGGCCAGCCAGTCGAGATAGGTCAGCGTGTTTCTTGGCGTGGACGAGATGAGTCTCTGCGGAGACGGCGAGGGCGTCCCCTCAACCGAATAGTAGATGTTGTAGTAGCGCACGTCGTTGTCGGACGAAGCCTGCCAGTTCAACCGGTACTGTCCTGGCGCCACCTGCTGCATGGAGAAACTGCCCACCTGCGCCGGCGCCGTCGTGTCCCAACCTTTGAGCCCCTGCGCCCTGTGAAGACCGGCCGACGCCCCCGACTGCGAGACGTCCACTTTCATGATGTTCGAGAGCTCGTCGGATTCCAGGCCCGAGAACTCTTCGGTGGTGACGCCGTAGTAGTACGTCTGTCCAGCCACGACCGAGTTGTCCGTGTACGTCGCCGCGTTGACCGCGGCGGCAGTCAGCTCGACGAATGCCGCGTCGTTTCCGACGGACCTGTACACGTGATATCCCTTCGTCTCGCGGGAGACGGCCGAAGCCTGCCACGTCAGTGTGACGCTCGTCGACCCGGAGGCGTTCAGGTTTCTCGGCGGGTACGGACGCCTCATCACAGCCACGTAGATTTCCGGCTTCGTGTCGGTCTTCTGGAGCATCGTGGACGTGTACATGACTTTCGTGGCGTCCGGGCTCTGCGCGGGTCTCGGCTGCGCGCAGTAAGTCGTGCTGGTGCCGTTTATCTCGGAGTACGGGTTCACGAACGGAACGCAGGTCGCGTTCACGGTGTTCATCTTCAGGAGCTTCTCCTCGCCGCCCTGCCACACGCCCGTCGACGCGATGACCCACTCGTCGTCGTACCCGTCCCAGGCCAGGTGGGCGCTCGTGGCCTGCCTGGTCAGGGTCACAAGCTTGGTCCCGGCGTCGTGCGTTCTCACCTGGATGCCCCAGTCGTTGGCCCCGGGGCTGCTCTCGCCGACGTAGGCCACCTTGGCCCCGTCGTGATTCCAGGCGGGATGCGAGTAGTACGGGACGCTGCTGGACGTCTGCGAATAGCACAGTTCGATCTTGGTCTTGTCCCCTGAGTACGGCACCTCGAAGAAGCAGTATTCGCCCACGTCGCCCTGCGGCCCGTAGTTCATCACGTAGGTCGTGTCGGCGTTCCTGCGGAAATAGACGTCGTGGATGTGCCACTCTTCGCTCTGGCTGTGGCAGCTCACGCCGGTGATGCCGAAGTTGATGGGGTAGTGTGTGAGACGACTGCCGGCCGGCTTCGCCGGGTCGATGAAGTACAGGTTGGCGACGTAGCTCTCCGAGTTCACTTCCTTGACCATTATCTGGTTCTGCTCGGACAGGTACGAGAAGATGCCCTTTCTGCGGTCGGTGTTCGGGAGCGCCTGGAACAGCGTGGTCGCGTCGTTGCTGCCGACGTCAGTGCGGTACAGGCCGTCGAAGTAACCGAACCACATCACGTTCGGGTTGAACCTGTCCCAGTTGACCTGGTTGATGTAGTCGACGACTCCGGCGTGACCCTGGGGCACGACGACTCTCTGGGTGTCGGAGTCGGCAGTGATCATCAGCAGACGGAAATCCCCCGGTCCGTAGTAGAACCCAGGTATGTACCTGTACGTCATGAAACCCATCAACGAGCCGTTCGCATTCCACGGACTTCTGTTTATGTGACAGTGGTGCTGCGTGGCGTCGGGGTCGTTGGCCAGGCGCCAGATCTCGGTCCCGTACTGAGTGTCCCTGAAAATGCACAGCTCGGGCTCGAAGAACCTGTTTGACGTCGTGTAGAGGAGCGACGTGGGCTTCGTGTTGCTGTAGGTTTTCCTGGCGAAGAGCTCGGTCAGGTTCTGGTACACCACGGAAGGCGTGACGTCGTTCGCGCAGAGCGCGGCGGCGGGAATCAGCACCGAAGCGGTCAGGGCCAGGACCAGGAGCGGCCCCGCGGTCCGCGTCGCCCGGAGGAGGTCGTTCAGCCGGAGGAGGTCGTTCAGGTGGACGATGTGAATCTTGGTTCTCATGGATCAAGTCCGCCCGGCACCCGGCCTCCAGCCGGAGGTGTCGGCGCCGCAAAAGTTGATAAAACGCGCCGCGGCTGCCCGCCCAAGGGTGCGTGACGCGCCGCAGGCTCACCTATAGAAATACCCGCTATGCGTGCAAAAAGCAACCAGTTAGTTACGTTCTGCGTTCTCCGCCCGGGAGCTGCTCCAGACGGCCCGCGGGCCGTGGTTCCGCGGCCGCAGCCGCCACCGGGCCTGTCCGACCCTTCGGCGGTCCTTCCCTGCGCCTCAAGACAGCATAAACTGGGCCAGCATGCCGTCACCGGCCGCGGCCCCGGACCCGCCCCATCCGGGCCCCGGCCCGTCCGCAGCCGGGGGACAGTCGCCCTGACGCCCGCCCCGTCCCCAGCACTCCGCTTCTCGCCGAACTTTTCTGTTGCGCCGCCGGTGGTTTTGTCTTATGTAAGTCTCGTCTCGGGAGGTGGCGGTGTTCCCAACATCATCCACTCCAGCCGGCGGAAGGAGGAACGGCCGATGAGAAGTGCGAACCCGTTCGGAAGGTCTCTCGCGCCACTGTTCGTTCTGGCTCTCGTTCTCGCGTACTCCAGCTGCGCGTTCGCGCAACTGGGAAACGGCAGACTCCAAATCCATCACATCGACGTCGGGCAGGGTGACGGGATCCTCATCATCAGCCCTCAGGGCCAGCTCGCCATCGTGGACGACGCGGCCTACAACAACTGCACGCCATTCGTCAGTTACATCACAGGACTTGGAGTCACGGATTTCGATTACAACTTCGCTTCCCACTACCACGCCGACCACATCGGATGTCTTGACGACCTGATGGGGGCCGGAGTGGTTCTCAACATAGCCGGCTACGACAGGGGCTACTCGTATTCCAGTGCCACCTACGACGCCTACGTCGCCGCCCTCGGCAACGACAGGACCACGATAACCAAGAACCAGACCATAACTCTGGACGCGGGCGCGGCCGACCCGGTCACGATAAAGTGCATAGACCTGAACGGCGCCGGCGTGTACTCACCCAGCGGCTCTGACGAGAACGCCAAGAGCGTCGTGCTCAAACTCACCTACGGCAGCTTCGACGAAGTGCTGGGCGGAGACCTGACCGGTGGCAGCGGCAACGACGTCGAGACTACTGTAGGGCCGATGGTCGGCGACGTGGAAGTGTACAAGGTCCATCATCACGGGTCCGCGACCTCCACTAACGACGCCTGGCTCACCGCCACTACCCCAGAGGTGGGCGTGATATGCGTGGGTGACAACTCGTACGGGCATCCGACGTCGGACGCGCTGACGCGTCTTCACAACCACAACGTCAAGACCTACTGGACTGAGATCGGCTCGGGAGTCTCGCCGAACCCCAGCTGGGACAAGGTCGGCGGGAACATCATCATACAGGCAGACCCCGGCTCGGGCGCAGCGTACACGGTCAGCGGCACTGGGTTCACTGACACCTACTTCAACGGCGGAGGCGGGCAGGTCTACACCAAGACCTACTATCCCACGGCGGTGACGATGCTGATCGGAACGATTGCGTCCGGGAGCTACGCTAACCTGGCCGCGGACGACGCCAGCTACCTCCGCGTGAACGCCGTCAAGTCGGGTACGAAGTACTACACCGACTGGTACGGCAAGACGACCATCGCGGAGACGCCCACGGAGCTCACCATCACCTACAACGGCAAGTACTCTACCAGCCGCACGCAGACGCTGTATCTGTACAACTTCAGCACGAGCACTTGGGCTCAGATAAACTCCGGGACCGTGGCCACGACGGACTTGACCAAGGCTTACACCACGACGTCTCCGGCCAATTTCATCTCGGCCACGGGAGAGATAAGGGTGAGAGTGGCGGCCAACGGCAACAGTAAGACGTACTCGTGCTACGGCGACTACCTCGCGTACACGATAAAGTACGTGGCGCCGGCATCGCTGGCGCAGGCCGGCAACGAGGACGGGCAGACGTTCAGCACGTCCTCGGGCGGCACGCTGGAGCTGGCTTCGCCGCAAACGGTCGTGAGCGGCCTCGAGGCCTGGCCGAACCCGTTCAACCCTGTCGTCCGCATCACCTTCGAGCTCGACAGGCCGGTGCGCGGGCAGCTGTGCGTGTATGACGTGTCCGGACACAAGGTGGCAGTGCTGGCCTCGGGCACACTGGACGCCGGTCGTCACCTGCTGGTCTGGGGCGGTAGGGATTCGGACGGGAACGTGTTGGGGTCCGGCGTCTACATCGCGAGGCTCGAGGGAGAAGGTGTCGTCCAGTCGCTCAAACTCGTGATGCTGAAGTAACGTCGCGTAGTCCGAGCACCGCGGCTAAGGCACGATGCCTCAGCAGGGCAGCCCGGTCTCCGCGGGCGCGCCCGCAACGGCTTCGTGCAAAAGCGCTCGGGGCGCACGTCCGTTCAGTGCGTTCCGAGCGCACTTTTGGGGGACATGAGACTCTCGCGGTATCTCACGCCAGAACTGATAGAGCTGAACCTGGATTCGCTCGTGGACCTTGACTTCCCCGAAGACACCAGCGAACAGAGACGGGTCCGGGAGACCAAGGAGAGGGTCGTCGGCGTCCTGTCGATGGTCCTCAACCGCTCCGGCAGGGTGCGCAACGCGCAGCGCCTCTTCCGCGACCTCCACAACCGTGAGAAGAAGGCCACGACGGGAATCGGAGGCGGAGTTGCGATGCCCCATGTGAGGACGTTGCAGGTGAAAGAATTCGTGATAGCGTTCGCGCGCTCGGACAGCGGTCTCGAGTTCGACTCGCTGGACGGCAAACCCGTCAGGATCTTCTTTCCGATGGCGTCGCCGCCGGACGACGACAGGTTCTACCTGAGGGTCTACAGGTCCCTTTCGGAGATCCTGAGCTTCGAAGATTCGGTGCGGCGGCTCGCGGAGGCCGCCGACCCTCACGAAGTGCTGCGCATAATCCGCAGCTTCGAGTAGCTCCCGCCGACGCCGGCGGGAGCACGAGACCCGCAGTATCCTCTCGACTTCCGTTTCTCTCTGCTGTAACCTCGTGCGTACTTTATCCCGATGGCACTCTGTTCGTGTCACGCCGTGCTCCGTTCCGGACGGTGCAAGAACGCTTTCACCCAGAACCTGGAAGGCTCAACATGTGGCGCACCAAAGAAGGCAGTTCGGCCAGACTACTGCAATTGTGTCTTGCGTATTTCTTCTTCTACGTGATAACCGGCGTGACGGTGAAGTATTTCACCGGAAAAGCGGACCAGGGATTCCCTGGGATGGAGCAGGTTGAGTTCCTGACCTACAGCACCCTGGGAGGGAGTGCGCTGTGTCTTCTGGTGGTGCTCGCCCTGCGCTGGTACAGGTCCAAGTCCACCCAGCTCTTGACCTGGGGACCGTTCACGTTCCCGCGCGAATACACGTACATAATCCCGTCCGGGATATGCACCGCGGTCGTCATACCCACCACCACGTTGATGTACACCCTGCCGATTTCGGTCATGGTCGCGATGGTCATAATGCGCGCCAGCGTCATCGTCATCAGCCGCATCGTCGACGCCGTGCAGATAGGGCAGGGTATCCTCCACAAGAAGGTCTACAGGGAGGAGAACGTGGGCGTCGTGTTCGCGTTGCTCGCCGCCAGCGTCCAGCTGGTCTGGGTCAAGCCAGGCAGCTTCGACTTCCTGGGTTCGAGAGCGGCCATGAGCATACTGGGAAGCTACATAGTCGCCTACGCAATCCGGATCTACATAATGAACTACTACAAGAACACCCGCGGAAAGGGCGTGAAACTAGACAACCGCTGGTTCTTCGGCATTGAACAGATCGCGGCCGCAGTGACGATGGCGTCGGTGGCGATCGTGCTGTTCAACGGGCCGCGGTGGTTCGGTTGGAGCGCGCCACAGCTCGAGGTGTTCAGAGCGTCGGTGTCCGACCCCAGGCCCATCTGGGGCTGGGCCACTCTCGCAGGCACCGCCTACGGCATGGTGGCCTTTTTCTCGGTCTTCATCTTCATGTTCAAGGGAAGGACCGCGACGTTCGCCGGCCTGGTGAACCGACTGACCTCGCTCGTGGCGGGAACCACGGCGACGCTCGTGTTCTGCCTCACGTGCAGGGGCAAGTTCCCAAGCCTGCAGGATTGGCTCTCGCTCACCTTCATTCTGGTCGCGGTCGGATTCCTGACCATCGCGGAGAGGAAGCGCGTGGCCGAGCTCGTGGCCGAGCACGAAATCGAGGTCCAGCCGGCGGGACAACACGAGAAACACTGAGACGAATACCCCGTCGACTTGCCGGCCGACGGGGCTTCCGGGACGAGCTCAGTTCATTTCGGCGCCTTCTCGCTCATTCTCCTCCGGAGTCTCGCGAACACGTCTTCGAGCGCCTTGCCGAGCGCTTCCGGCTTGTCAGTGACTTCCGGCTCGTTGTTGAAGACGGCGAACGGCACTCTGTGCCCCTTTATCTCGATGAAGCCGTCGTTTCCACCCGCCAGCCTGTCCCAGTCGTTGGCCTTGTAGTAGAACTCCATCTTTTCGTCAGGCAGCGAATGGTACAGAATGCTGTCGGCCTGCTTGGGGTCGAATCTGCGGCGGTTCTTCCTGCACGATTCCTCGTACGAGACCTTTATGTACACGATGCCCGCCCGCTTCAGTATGTCGTCGGAGAGGTAGGAGAACGCCTCGGCGAACCCGTTCTCTCCTCCGCGGGCGAACTCGACTATCGCGGTCGTGCGCTTGAGGTAATCGGGGTCGCGCGCCAGCTTCTTCGCGAACTCGAGGCTTATCCTCTCTATGAAGAGGTTCCACACGAAGTGGTCCTTGAAGTAGTAGTCAGGCGTAGTGAAGACCCGCTCGCGGCCGTGCTTCGACAGGATGTCGTCGATCTCGAAAGTCTCCCAAACGTACGGGAAGTCGTCGAGCTCTTCGAACGCCCCCATCCCGAAGCGCTTCTTTCTTGCCTCGACCTCGGTCTTCTTGAGGTAGTCTATCACCTCGCTCTTGCCGGCCGCGGGCCTTCCTATCAGAATGATCACCTCGAAGTTGTCCTGCATTCGCATGCTCCTTTCATCGTATTGCGCCCTTCTTGTAGTAGACGTCGTAGGTCCCCCTGCGCCTGTCCTGGAACAACAGATGGGCGTCTCCGCGCCTGTCCACCTCGATAGTAACAAAATAGGTTGGCGCGGATGACTGGTTCACCCTGGACACGAGTCCCCACCTGTCGCCTTCCGCCGCGCGCAGGGCCGCCTGCGGCACGCCCCATCTGTCGTCGTACCACGCGACGTACACCGAACCTCTCGGCCCCGCTGCCACCGCCGGCCTGAACGCCCTGGACCTGCCGTCGGTCAGCTCGGCCTCGGACTGCCACCTGCGGCCTCGCTTATGCCGGTAGCACACGGACGGATTCTTGTACCGGTGGCTCTCCCACACCACGTGGACGCTCCCGCGCGGCCCGGCCGCCACGGACGGCCTGGCGCCGGAGCGCCCGCCGTCGTTCAGTCGCACCGGTCCCTTCCACTCGCCGTCCGAGAGCTCCCGATACATCACGTTCTGCCCGGCCTTCTCCCTCTCGGCCCAGACCGCGCAGACCTTTCCGCCGGAAGCGGCGGCGATGGCAGGCGCCGTTGCATCCGTGCCCTCACGGCTCAGGCAGACGGGTCTAGACCACCCGGAATCGGAACTGGAGGCATACAGAACTCTGGACTTGTCGCCCCAACGGTCTTCCCAGACTAGGTGAAGCGTCCCGTCCCATCCTCCAACCATGGCAGGAAAAAGGGAAGACGTGGAGTCGTGGGTCACGTTCTCCGCGGCTGTCCACGTTCCGCCCTTCCGTCGTGAGAGCAGAATGTCATACTGTCCGGCGTCTCCGTCGGACCACGCCACGCACGGGTTTCCGGCGCTATCCACGGCCAGGCAGGGCGTGGAGGATGTGGCGCCGGTGAAACTCACCTGCTCCCGTTGTCCCCACCCGACGCCCGTCCGTCTTGCGTAAAAGATGTCGTAGTAGAAATCTGTGTTGCCCGTGAAGACGACCTGGACGCCGCCGCCGGCCTCCAGGTAAAGCGAGCGGGCGTTGTTCGGGCTGACGTACGCCGAAGTAAAGCCCCCGCTGAGAGTCTCGTCCTCTGACCACACGAATTCCCGGGCCGTCGTTTCCTGACCCGGATTGCAGGACACCGCGGCCAGCAGCAGGGCAACCACGCTGCCCGCGCTCACCAGGGAACGTCTCAAGCCGGAGTTTCTCAACGCGCGCTTCCTCACGTCGGTCAGCAACAAGCATCGCCTCTTCGCGGGACGCGTTTTCCGCGGGGCACGTTGTCCACGGGGTTCATTCACAGTCACCGTGAGATACTACAGCGAAGCGCTCATTCAATCAACCGGGATGGGCGCCTGGCCGGAACACAAGAAGAAAGGCGGTGGGGGTTGAGCCCACCGCCTTCGGTCAGAGTTCCCGCGCCTGGTTTGGCGCACTAGCTGTTGACTGCGACCCTGCGCCTCCTGACTATGAAGTACAGAGCCGTGAGCCCCACGCCGGCCACGAGGACAATCAGCGCGATTCCTTTGATCGCCGGCACCGGGGGATCGAGGAAGCTGCCACCTGTGGTCTGCGTGGAGGTGGCATTGGTGTAGTTGCCCACGTTGGCGGCCACCACGTACACTCCCTGCGGGTCAACCACGACGTCGAAATCGCAGGAAGACGAATTGGGGGCCGGGTTCGGGAAGCTCCAGGTCGCCGGGGCCACTATCTTCTGGCCGGGCAGGAGTACGGTGCTGTAGAGAGGCTCGATCTCGATGTCGATCGGGCTCCCGCTCGGGCCGGTAACAAACGGCCCTGCGACTATGTGGATGGGATGATCCGGGCTCGTGTTCTCGACTGTAACGCCGAAGCTGCCCGAGTGGCCGCGGTGAGTCGGCGGCGGAGTCTGGTACACCGACACGGTCTTGTTACAGTTGGGAATCGGCGCCGGCGGGTACGGGTCCTGCGGGTTGTGAGGAGGAGGGCCCGGTGGATTCGGCGGTTTCGGAGGGTTGTAGTACCACCGCAGCAGCCAATCCTCTGTCTCGCCGATCGAGAAATTCATGCCCACGCCGGTCCACCCGAACTGGCCTACCAGGCCGGCGGCGGAAATGGGAATGTCAGTCAGGGTAGTCCGCAGCCAGTGGAGGCCGCTGTACATGCTGACCCAGCTGAACCCACCTATGCAGTACCAGACAGTCTGTCCGGGGTTATGCACAGCGCCGTACCGGGGCAGCGGATAATCACGTACAATCCACTCTCCTCCCACGTCACACCACGTACCGTTGGAATTGCCGTCGAACAGCACATTGAGATAGCGGGGCTGCAGAGGGTTTGCCATCGGCGATATGGTGATGGGCACGTACACCCAGCCGGTCCACGAACCGTTCGCGTAGTTGGCGTAGATGAGCGGAGCGCCGTCATCGGTGTCCATGTCTGGGATGAGGGCGTTCACTTCGGCGGTCGAAGCCCAGCCGACAAAGCAGTCTGTCAGGTTCGAATGAAACGGTCCGGGCGTCGTTATGAGAGACGGAAACGACGGGTCGGGGGCGTCCCCGAAGTCATACACGGGCGGCTGAGCCTGAACGGGTGCCGCGAACGCCAACAGGACCAGTGCCATCACCAAGGTCCAAATCCTCAAAACTCCAAGCTTCATCATCAGACCTCCGGAAACTGAGCGTCGCTGCAACACGTACCAGAATGGAGAGTGATGCAGGGGAACTGGAGATTAGCCATGCACGTTCTCTATCGCAGTGCTCGGCATCACCCCCTCTGAGAGAAAATCGCTTCGTGACTCGCGTCAGGAATCAGTAGGGGAAGCCGTCCCGCATTCACCGCCGTCGGATGGTCACTGGGCATCGGACCGCAGCCGCGCACCGGTCGCCGCGTGACGCGCTTCCGGGAGGAAAGCCAGCCGCACCCCATTTGGTAGGAAGCAAGTAACACCCCAAGTGGCATATTATACGCACAGTTACGGCGAAAGTCAATCATAAAATGCTTCCAGCGGGGCATGTAGGTGTACGCGGACGAAGCGGGCGGGCGAGGCGAACCGCCTAACTTCCTGTTCCTCAAGCTCCTGCGGTGTCCGGGCACCCGTGCAACTTCTTCTTGACACCGGAAGGGCCTTGCTATAGGTTGGTCGCGTTGTTGGAGTGTTTTTCTCCGATGCGTGCTTGAAGACCTGAATCGACGTCGAGAAGAGCGGCCCGTTGGCGCTCTGGCCGGAAACTCGACCGGCTCAAGGGGGGAGAGTAGAGCCGTCGACCGATTCTGGAGTCAATAGTTTTCTGGTTCGTGCCGCGGGGCTCACGCGTTGACTGGGACGCCGGGGCTCTTGAGGGCACGAAGCCTGTTCCCAAACCAACCCAGTTGAGGAGAAGTGTGGAGATGAAGAGGCTGTTGATATCGATTGCCGTAGCGTGCTGCTTCCTGATTCCGGCCGTGGCTCTTGCCGGAAACACGGCGCCCAAGCTGTATCTCGAGCTGTGGCAGTTCGAGGAAGTGCCCACCCCGCTTCCTGGCGACATCTGCATGCACACCACTCCCGTCCCGCCGGCCGGGATTCACTGTTACGACGCCAAGTCAGCCTTCTACTCGGCGGTTGTGGCGCTGCACGTCGGCAACCTGGACCAGCCGGTGTGCCCCGTCACGGGTCTTGACTGTAAGACCCCGGTCTCACAGGGCGGGTATCTGGGAGTGCCGTTCGGAGTCCTCGCTACGGGCGAGGCGATCACTTTCATGAGCTGGAACGCTTGCCCCGGTTTTCTGAAGGGCCCGTCCGCGGCCGGCGAACCCTCGGCCTGCCTTGCGTCCTCAACCTCGAAGTGCCACGACTGGCAGGATCATCTCGGGTATCTCATCTACATGAACGTATCGTCGCGCACCGGGATGACCACCTTGGGCGTGGTCAACAACGCCGACCTGGCTACGTACAGGGTCATCAACTGCCACAACGAGTATGACACCGGCACGACGGTCGTGGGCGGCGCCCAGTGGGGCGGCGCTCAGTCCATCACGTGCGCGACCACGGCCGTGTCGAACACCACGTGGGGCGGCATAAAGAGCCTGTTCAGGTAGACACGCGACAGTTGGAGTGGCCGGCCCGGCGCCAAGAGCCCGGACCTCGCCGGTCGACTCTCACGGGACAGCGGCCCTGCGCCGTGCTCGGGGAACCGATTCCCCGAGCTGCGCAGGGCCGATTCTTTAGGCCGTGTCGTCCGGTCGTCGTTTCCCCTTCCGCCGCCCGCTCGTCCTACGGCGCCGTTTGTGCGTCCGTCACCACCCCTCCGCCGTGTTCCGCGGACGATACAGTTGCCTCGCCACGCGCGGTGATGTAACATTCGTGGAAACCCCATTGCGGGCGTCGCGGCCCTGGCTCAAGGCCGTGCCGCGGCGGTCTAAACAACCGGTCTGCGCCGCTGTCGGAGCCGGGTAACACGAATCAAAAGAGAGGGTTCAAATGTCTGTTCAGACTATTCGCAATTTCATGGATGGGCAGTGGGTGGACTCGGCGTCCGCGCAGGTTCTGGACGTGCGCAACCCCGCCACTGACGAGGTGCTCGCGCGGGTGCCCCTGGCCTCCAGAGTGGAAGTGGACCGCGCTGTCGCATGCGCGAAGAAAGCCTTCCCGGCATGGAGGAGAACGCCCCCGCTCCAGCGCGCGCGCTACTTCTTCAGGCTGAAGAACGTCCTGGAGGAGCACTTCGAGGAAATCTCGCGCATCGTGGTTGAGGAAAACGGAAAGACCCTGCCAGAGGCGCGGGGGAGCGTGCGCAGGGGAATAGAGAACGTCGAAGTCGCGGCCGGGATCCCCTCGTTGATGATGGGCGAGACCCTCGAAGACATCGCGGACGGCATAGACTGCGCCGCTGTGCGGCAGCCGCTCGGAGTATTCGCGTGCGTGACGCCGTTCAACTTCCCCGCGATGGTGCCGCTCTGGTTTCTTCCTCACGCCGTCGCGTGCGGAAACACCTTCGTCGTGAAGCCCTCGGAGCAATGTCCCCTCTCGCAGAAGCGCATCTTCGAGCTCATCGAAGAAGTGAAGTTCCCTCCGGGCGTTGTCAACCTCGTCAACGGCGCTAAGGAAGCCGTGGACGCCCTCATAGAGAGTCCTGACGTCTCGGGCATCTCGTTCGTGGGCTCCAGTCCTGTGGCGAAATACATCTACTCCGCCGCCTCCGCACGCGGCAAGCGCGTCCAGGCTCTGGGCGGGGCGAAGAACTTCATCGTCGTGATGCCGGACGCCGACGTGGACGCGGCCGTCGCGGCGCTCATCGATTCCTGCTTCGGATGCGCGGGCGAGCGTTGTCTGGCCGGCAGCGTCATCCTGTGTGTGGGTGACGTCTACCCGGTGTTCCGGGAGAAATTCGTGCAGGCCGCGGGAAGGCTCGTCCTCGGCAACGGCCTCGAGCCTGGAGTCGGGATGGGACCGGTGGTCTCCAGGAAGCACAAGGAAAAAGTCCTCGCCTACATCGAGTCCGGGTTGAAGGAAGGCGCGAAGCTCCTTCTGGACGGCCGGGGCGCGAAAGTGGAGCGTCTCCCGCGCGGTCAGTTCGTCGGCCCGACGATATTCGAGAACGTGACTACCTCGATGGCCATCGCCAGTGAGGAGATATTCGGCCCCGTGGCCGGCCTCGCCCGCGTGGCCGACCTCAAGGAAGCGCTCGGAATCATCCATCAGTCCGAGTACGGCAACGCCACGTCCATATTCACACGCAGCGGCGCGTCGGCGAGGCAGTTCGTGTACGACGTCGGCATCAGCATGATTGGCATCAACATCGGAGTCGCCGCGCCCATGGCTTTCTTCCCGTTCGGCGGGTCGAAGGGTTCGTTTTTCGGCGACCTGAAGGCGCACGGCCGGGATTGCATACAGTTCTTCACCGAAAGGCGTGTCGTTATTTCCAGATGGAACTAGGCGCGGAGAGGCGGGGAGCGGGTCGCGGCCGCCTGGGTGACCGCCTCTTACCACGAAAGGGAGTGTCGAAATGGGTCTTCTGGTCAGACACGGCGAAATCGTCACCGCGTCCGAGCGTTTCACGGGCGACGTGTACTGCGCCGACGGCAAGATAGCGGCCGTGGGTTCCAGTCTTGAGAAGCAGAGCTCCGCGGACGAAGTCATCGACGCGGCCGGGGCCCTCGTTTTCCCCGGCGGAGTGGACCCTCACACTCACATGGAACTCCCTTTCATGGGCACCCAGGCGTCGGACGATTTCGAGACGGGTACGGCCGCGGCCGTGGCTGGCGGGACGACCACGATCATCGACCTCGCGTGCCCCGGCAGGGGACAGTCGCTCCTGGAAGGTCTTGAGATGTGGCTCAAGAAGGCGGAGAAGGCCGTGACCGACTACGCCCTACACATGGCGGTGACGTGGTTCGGGGACCGGACGGCCGCCGAGATCGCGGAATGCGTGCGCGAGAGGGGCATCACCTCGTTCAAGAGCTTCATGGCATACAAGGGAGCCATCGGCGTGGACGACGCCGAGCTGATTCAAATCATGACCGCCACGCGTGACGCGGGCGGCCTCACGATGGTCCACTGCGAGCACGGCGACATCGTGGCCGCTCTCCAGAAGAAACTGATCTCCGAGGGCAAGACCGACCCGCGCTACCACCCGGTGTCGAGGCCGAGCTTCGTGGAGGGCGAGGCGACAGGACGCGCCATAGCGCTGGCCCGCGTGGCCGAGCAGCGACTGTACGTCGTTCACATGACATGCCGGGAATCCCTCGAGGCCGTCACGCAGGCCAGGTTGCGCGGCCAGGAAGTCTACGCGGAGACTTGCCCGCAGTACCTTCTGCTGGACGACCGGGTGTACGACAAGCCCGACTTCGAGGGAGCCGCCTACGTGATGTCTCCGCCGATCAGGCCGGAGGGCCACCAGGACGCCCTGTGGGGCGGCATCCGCGCGGGTATCTTCGACACGGTCGGCACCGACCACTGTCCGTTCCTCCAGAAGGGACAGAAAGAGATGGGCCGGGCCGACTTCACAAAGATCCCCAACGGCGCGGCGGGCGTGGAGAACCGCCTCCAGCTCCTCTACAGTTACGGAGTGCGCGCCGGCAGGATGGACCTTAACAGGTTCGTGGACCTCGTCGCGACGCGGCCCGCGCGGATATTCGGGCTGTATCCCAGAAAGGGTTCACTCGTTCCGGGCGCCGACGCCGACCTCGTGGTCTACGACCCTTCCGGAGAGGGCGTCATCTCCGCCGCGACGCACCACCACAGATGCGACAGGAACATATTCGAAGGCTTCAAAGTGAAGGGGAGGGTCGCCAGGACTGTCGTCGGCGGCAAGGTGGTGTTTGCCGACGGCAAGCTGGACGTGCGGAGAGGGGCCGGTCGTTTCGTGAAAAGACCAGTGCGCTGACCTTGAACACATTCCCGGAGGCCGAGCATGACACAGCAGCCTGAAACAACCGCCCACACCGGCGAGACGGCCGAGAGCGTGCGCAGCAAGCAGAGAGAATTCATCTTCCCAAGCGTCATCAACTACTACGCCGAGCCGCTGGTCCTGGTCGAGGGCCGCGGCATGCGCGTCAAGGACGCCGAGGGGAGGAAGTACCTCGATTTCTTCGGGGGCATACTGACAGTCTCGGTGGGACACTGTCATCCCCGCGTCAGCGCGGCGGTCAAGGACCAGTTGGACAGGCTCGGCCACGTTTCCACGCTCTACCAGACCGTCCCGGCTGTCCAGCTGGCGGAGACGCTGGCCCGGATAACTCCCGGGGAGCTCAAGAAGTCGTTCTTCACGGCCTCGGGCACCGAGGCGGACGAGACCGCCGTGATGCTCGCCCAGGTGTACACCGGAAGGCAGGAGTTGATAGCGCTGCGGCACGGGTATTCGGGCCGGTCGCTCCTCGCCCAGTCGCTCACGGCGCACGCCCCGTGGCGGGTCATGGCGACGCAGGTGGGAGCCATCAAGCACGCCGTCTCGCCGTACTGCTACAGATGCGCCTTCGGGCTGGAGTATCCCTCGTGCGAGCTCCGGTGCGCGCGCGACATAGAAGAGCTGATAAAGACGACCACAGTGGGCCAGGTCGCCGGGTTCCTGGCCGAGCCCATTCAGGGCGTGGGTGGTTTTGTGACACCACCCCTCGACTACTTCAAGGTGGCCGTGGAAATCGTCAGGCGGTACGGCGGAGTCTTCATCTGTGATGAGGTGCAGACCGGTTTCGGCAGGACTGGCGGGAAGATGTTCGGCATCGAGCACTTCGGAGTCCAGCCCGAGATCATGACTATGGCAAAGGGCGTGGCCAACGGCATGCCGCTGGGCGTCACCGTCGCGACACCGGCGGTGGCAGATTCTCTTAAAGGTCTCACGATCTCCACCTTCGGCGGCAACCCGATTTCCTGCGCGGCCGCGAACGCCACGATGGACGTGATCCTCGACGAGGGCCTGCCGGCCAGGGCGGAGAGCGTCGGAAGCGTGCTCCGGTTGGGCCTTGCGCGGCTTAAGGACAAGTACCCTCGTGTCATAGGCGACGTCAGGGGCATGGGACTGATGCGGGCCATAGAGCTGGTCGTCGACGAAACGGTGCGCGACAGGACTCCCAACACCAAGGTTACTCTGGAATTGTTCGAGCAGACCAAGAAGCGCGGCCTCTTGATCGGCAAGGGCGGACTGTACGGCAACACCATCCGGATCTCCCCGCCGATGTGCGCGACGGCCGACGACGTTGAAGAGGCGCTCGGCATAATGGACGAGTCGTTCGCCGAGATGAAGGCGCAGTGAGAGGCGCAGTGAACACCAGACGTTTCAATCTCCCGACTGGCAGGATGGAACAGGGGTTTCGGGCGTCGAAGCTTGCCCTTTCGGAAGGACAAGCGCGGGCCGAGGCGCGAAGGTGTACCTACTGCCACGACGCTCCCTGCACGAAGGCGTGTCCCGCCGGAGTGGACGTCCCCGGTTTCATCAGAAAGATAACCACGGGCAACGTCAAGGGCGCCGCGCGGACGATCTTCCGGGCCAACGTGCTCGGTTATTCCTGCGGCCGCGTGTGTCCTGTGGAGGCGCTCTGCGAGGGGGCGTGCGTGCTCAAGCTCGCACCGGCGCCGCCCGTGGAGATAGGACGGCTTCAGCGTTACGCCACGGAACGCTACGTGGGCACGCCGGCCGGCACGGACATGCTCAAGACACCGGGAGTCAAGCGCACCGGCCGCAAGGTGGCGCTGGTCGGCGGCGGACCCGCGTCGCTCGCGTGCGCCAGCCATCTCGTGTCGTGCGGGCACTGCGCGGTAATACTCGAAAGACGAGATTGCCCGGGCGGTCTCAACCTGACCGGCATCGCTCCGGACAAACTTTACGCGGACGACGCGCTGAGGGAGGCCGAATGGGTCCTCACCTCCGGAATCGAGCTGCGCACAGGGGTGGAAGTGGGCAGGGACGTTTCCTGCGAGCGGCTGCTGGAGGAATACGACGCGGTGTTTCTGGGCGTGGGCCTGGGAGGCGACGGTCGGCTCGGGATCCCGGGTGAGGACGGCCCCGGAGTCTACGGCGCCGTGGAGACGATCGAGAGGCTCAAGCTGGACCCGGCCTTCCGGCCGGCAAGTCTTCTTCACGAGCCGTCCGGCGTGGACAGTCGGCCCGGCCTGACGGGGTCACAGCCGATGGGCGACGCGGCCGGAGCCGTGGTCATAGGCGGCGGGAACACGGCCACGGACGCGGCCAGACTGCTGGCGTGTCTGGGGTTCAGGGACGTCACCATCGTGTACAGAAGGACGGAGAAGGAAAGACCCGGCTACCCTCACGAGCTGGAGATGGCGCGGCTCGCGGGCGTGCGGTTTATTGAAAACACTGTGCCCGTTCGCGTGCTTCGTGAACGGGACCGGCTCACGGGCCTTCTCGTGGCCGACGCCATTAAGGCCAGGCCGGTCCCCGGCACCGAGCGCGAATTCCCGGCACGCGCGGTCTTTGTGGCCATAGGGCAGGCGGGCCTGCCAGATTTTGTCGCGGGCTGTCCCGGCGTGGAGAGCGGCCCCGACGGCCGCGTGATAGCGGACGAGAAGACCGGGCGCACAGGGAATCCCAGGATTTTCGCCGGAGGCGATTGCGTCAACGGCGGCAGGGAAGTGGTGGACGCCGTGGCGGAAGGCAAGCGCGCGGCGATCGCAATCGACGAGATGCTGCGATGACTGAACCGAGGTTTTGCTGATGGCCGACCTCTCAATCGATTTCGCGGGCATAAGGAGCCCCAACCCGTTCTGGCTCGCGTCCGGGCCGCCGACGAATACCGGCGCCCAGATCGCGCGCGCCTTCGAAATGGGATGGGGCGGCGCGGTCTGGAAGACCATCGGCGAGCCCGTAGTCAACGTCTCCAGCCGTCTTGGCGGACTGGACGAGGGCGGGCAGAGGATGGTCGGCCTCACGAACATAGAACTCATCAGCGACAGGCCGGTCGAGACCAACTTCCTTGAGATCGAAGACGTGAAGAAGCGCTTCCCGGACAGGGCGGTGATTGCGTCGCTGATGTTCGGCTCGAGAGACGAGTGGCGGGCCGCGGTCAGGCGCTCGGAGGACGTGGGAGTAGACGGCCTGGAGCTCAATTTCGGCTGCCCTCACGGGATGTGCGAGCGGGGCATGGGCTCGGCAATCGGCCAGGAGCCGGAAGTGCTTCGCAGGATAACCTCGTGGGTAAAGGAAGTGGCAAGAGTCCCGGTGCTCGTCAAGCTCACGCCCAACATCACCGACATAACAGAACCGGCCGTGGCCGCGGTGGAGGCCGGGGCGGACGGCCTGGTGCTCATCAACACGGTCAGAAGCCTGGTCGGCGTCGACCTGGACCGGCTGGTGCCAGTGCCCGATGTGGCGGGCCGCGGTTCGCCCGGCGGCTACTCGGGCCGGGCCGTCAAGCCCATCGCGCTCCGTATGGTGTGCGACCTGGCCCGTGACGACAGAATCACCGTGCCGATCTCCGGGCTCGGAGGCGTGGCGACGTGGCGGGACGCCGCCGAGTTCATGGCCCTGGGCTCGACCAGCGTGCAGGTCTGCACCGCCGTGATGCACCACGGCTACCGCATCGTGGAGGACATGATCGACGGCATGGCGAACTACCTTGACGAGAAGGAAATGGCTTCGGTGCGGGACCTGATAGGCGTCGCGGCCGGACGCGTGACCGACTGGGGGGAGCTGGACCTGAGCCACAAGGTCAGGGCCGACATCGACCCGGACGCCTGCATCGGCTGCCAGGTCTGCTACGTTTCCTGTCGCGACGGAGGACACAGCGCCGTTCACCTGCCGGGCGAGCCGCTGCCGCCGGGGCACGTGGCCCCTCGCTACCGGCCGGTCTCAAGAGGCCCCGATTCCTCCGAGCCCGATTCTGAACGTCTCAGGGTGCCGTGGGTGGACCAGACGGAATGCGTTGGGTGCAACCTCTGTTCTCTAGTCTGTCCGGTGCCCGGATGCATAAGGATGATGAAGATTGAATGACCGTCCTGGCGCGCCGGGGCGAAAGGCGTCCGAAGGAGGAAAACAGGATGAACGGGCCCGCGACAACGAACGACCTGCCTGAGATCGGCAAGATCTCTCCCGAGATTTTCGACGAGATCATCTTCCCGATGCTGGGCCGCCGGGACGAAACCCTCCTCGTGCCGCCCCAGCACGGAGTGGACTTCGGAGTCATCGACATAGGCGCCGGCAACGTCATGTGTCTCACCTCAGACCCGGTGTTCGTAGTGCCGCAGTACGGCTGGGAACGTTCAGCGTGGTTCGCCGTCCACATCCTGGCCTCGGACGCGGCCACGTCGGGGCTCCGCCCCCGGTACCTGGCCATTGACCTGAACCTGCCCATGAGCATCACGAAAGACAATCTCGTGACCCTCTGGCGGGCCATTCATCAGGAATGCGACAAGCTGGGCATCTCCGTCGTCACCGGCCACACGGCGCGCTACCAGGGCACCGACTACCCGATGATCGGGGGGGCCACCATGATGTCGGTCGGGCCACGGACGAAGTACGTGACGCCAGCGATGGCCTCGTCCGGCGAAGACATCGTCATCACCAAGGGGCCGGCCATAGAGGCAGCCGCGCTGTTCGCGGTCACGTTTCCCGGGCGCATCCGCAAGGCCTACGGATCCGAGTTCGCGAAGCGCGCTGACGGGGTCTTCTGGCAGATGAGCGTGGTGGAAGACGCGCTGACCGCGGCGTCAGTCGGCGTGCGCGCCGAAGGCGTCACCGCGATGCACGACGCCACGGAATGTGGCCTGTGGGGCGGGCTCTACGAAGTCGCCAGGGCCTCGCGCGTCGGAATGCGGATCGAGAGAGAGAAAATACCCGTACTGGAGGAAGTCAGGAAGGTCTGTGACCTCTTCGGAATCGACCCGTTCTGTTCCATAAGCGAGGGAACCCTGGTCCTGGCTTGTAAGAAGCACAAGACGGGAGAAGTCATCTGCCGGCTCAGGGCAGCGGGAATCCTGGCGGCCGCGATAGGCGAGACCCTCCCCGAGGAGCACGGAATCACACTTGTGGAACGCGGCCGAGAGAACTCACTCGAGCATCCGCGGGTGGACCCGTTCTGGAAGGCATACGGGCAGGCGATGGCGGAAGGGGACGAAAGCGCCTGAACCGGCCGAGTCCGCGCTCGGGCCGCCTGCGCCGTCGGTCGCCGGCGGGACACCGCGCGAGACGGTTTCACAAGGTTACTCTCTCGTGAAAGCCACGGCGGCGTAGCTCACCGCCGAATGCGTGGCGTCCTCGTACGTCATGCCGTAGTCCAGGAAGTGGCCCGTCGCCGCGGGCAGCAGCTCCAGCATCGAGGCCATCGGCGCGAACCCGCACACCTTGTACGTGTCCTTCACCCTTCTGGATTCCTGCCAGAACCCGGCGGCGTCCCACGCGCACAGACGATCCAACAGCGTCCTGTCGTGTTCCGTGGCGTCATGCGCCAGGGTCCGGCCGGAGTACGAGTCGCCGAACTTGATCCCGATGTGAGAGAAATCCACCCCGGCGACGATCAGGCAGCGCCGCTTTTCCCGCTCCAACATCCCGCGCAGCACGGCCAGGAAGCCGCCCACGCAGGGAATCTCCGACGGTCTGCCGTACGAATCGAGCGAGCCGCGCAAGGAGCCGCACAGGATGGGCACAATACTGACGTCGGGGTTTGCGAGAACGTGCCTGAGGAAAAGCACCTGGAACTCTATCGAGTGCTCGTGTCGATGGGGAAGGTCGTCTGCCGGCACGCAATCGCGCGACGAGTCCATCAGCTCTTCGACGATTCTCTTGTCCGTCTTCACGGTGCCCAGAGGAGTCTCGAAGTCCTTCATGGTCAGAGCGAACGAACCGCTCTTCACACTGTGGCCGGTCCCCAGGATCACGGCCATGTCCACCGCGGCCCCCCTGACGGCGCCGTAGGCGGCCGCGTAGCACGCGGCGGCCGGCACCAGGTCCATGTGAGGGGCCACAAGCGCGACGACCTTGCCTGGGTCGACACCCTCGGGCATGGCGCCCGCGCGGATCGCCATGATGTCCTCCAGCTCGAGCTTCAACTCCTCCGGATCGCTGGAGTAAGCGACACCGGCGTGATAGGCAGTCCTCGTGGGTTTCGCGGCGTAGGCCGCCACTATCTGTGCCTTCGCCCTCGCGTAGCGCTCGTCTTGAAGCAGGTAGAACGCGCTCAACTGCTCCAGTATCTGTGTCACCTCGAGGGTGGTCACGAGAATGCCGCCCTGGCGCCGCGCCAGAAACAACTTCAAGTCGGACATCGTGTGGGAACCGTCAAGCAACGTCAGTATCGCCGCGCCGGTCTCGTCGAGTGCGACGGGCTCCTTTATGAGACCCAGCGGGTCCCTCACCAGCACCATCGGCCGGCCGGCGTGGGACATCGCCAGCAGTTCCACGTCGTCGCGCATCATGGGGAGCTGTTCGGTCATGTTGTCTCCTTGTGGTCAACCAGCTTACTCCGAGTCGGCGCTCCGCGCAAGAAGTCCAGGCGTGCGTGTCTTAGCAAAGTAAAAATGTCCGGGCGCGCGCCTGCTGCGTTCTTGGAGACCTTGTCCTGTGAAACTCATGACCCGGGATGCTATAATAGCGAATTGACTGTTTCAGCCTCGCCCATCGATCGGAGGCGCGGGGCTATTGCCGCGCTCAGCCCGGGAGGATCATGTCAGACGCCTGTTGCTGCGCAGGGTCGCGATTGCCGTCTACCACGAGCGCTCTCACTTTCGCCGACCGCCGGGACCATTTCCTGGCGCGGTGGGGTTTTCGCCGGTATTCTCATCGTGTGAACCCCGGGCTTTACGCGCTGGGGAGACCGTCACCCGAGTCTCCTGTTTTCGTGACCGCCAACTACACACTCAGCTTCGACGCGCTTCGCTCGTCTCTGGCAGGCATTGACGGCTACATCATGGTGCTGGACACGCGCGGCATAAACGTCTGGTGCGCGGCTGGGAAGGGGACCTTCGGCACGGACGAGCTCGCGCGCAGGGCCGAGGCGACTTCACTGCGGGATGTGGTTAATCATAGGACTCTGATCCTGCCGCAGCTGGGCGCCACCGGAGTGTCCGCGCACGAGGTCAGGAAACTCTCCGGGTTTCGGGTGGAATACGGCCCGGTCCGTGCCTGTGACCTCCCGGAGTACTTGAAAACGCACGAGGCGACCGCCGAGATGCGTCGGGTGCGCTTCGGCCTGGCGGAGCGGCTGGCGCTCGCTCCCATAGAGCTTGTCGGCGTCCTGCTGCCCACGCTCGTGGCCGCCGCACTACTGCTGGCCGCCTTCGGCCCGATTGCCTCGGCCGCGGCGGCGGTGTCCGTGCTGGCCGGCACCGTGCTCTTTCCGATGCTGCTCCCGTGGATTCCGACGCCCAACTTCAGCACGAAGGGGCTGGTCCTTGGGGCCGTCGCGGCCCTGCCGTTCGCAGTGGCCGCCGGCGTCAAGGCCGCCGTGGCTTCCGGGACCTCGGTCGCGCAGCCGGTCTGGTGGTGTGTCGCCCAGGGGCTTGTGTATCTACTCTGCATGCCGCCGGTGACGGCCTACCTGACGCTCAATTTCACCGGCTCCACGACGTTCACTTCCAAGACAGGGGTCCGAAAGGAAATCTACAAGTACATCCCGGTGATGGCCTGGATGCTGGGCATCGGAATCGCGCTGGGCATTGTACTGGCAGTCGTGAAGAGCTAGAATAGATGACGAACAA
>CAZMZP010000076.1:0-24840 GCA_964570935.1 uncultured bacterium | reverse complement strand
ATCGGCGTGCGGATTGACGCGGACCACGCCTTCTTCGCCGTGAGAGACATTTCTCAGTATCGGCACCTGCATCATCAGCTGGAGACAGAGAGAAGAAGGCTGTATGCCGTCCTGAACGGCATGAACGACCCTGTTCTTTTGGTCAGCCCCCTTTTTCGGATCGAGTTTCTGAATGAGGCGGCAAGAGAACAGTACGGCGACTGTAAAGGACGACAGTGTCACGACGTCCTGGCTGGCAGGACGAAGCCGTGCCCTCGGTGCGGGCTGCCTCTAGTCCTCTCCGGAAAGAAAGGGCGGCAGGTGTACGAGCTCAGGGACAGGGAAGGACGCTGGCTCGAGGCCGTCGCCACGCCTCTGTTGGGTGCCCACCGGCCGGTAGCAGGCATCCTTACCCTGAGAGACATCAGCGACCGCAAGCAGGTGGAGGAGAAAATCAAGGCCTCCGAGGAGAAGTTCCGCAGCATCATCAGGGACGCCGGTCCGGGAATCGTCTACGTAGACCTGGCCGGAGTGTGTGTTGACGTGAACTCCGCGTTCTGCGAGATGACGGGTTTCTCCCGCAGCGAGCTTGTGGGGTGCGGGATGCCCTATCCATACTGGCCGAAGGACCAGACTCCGCGTTTCGTCCGGGGCATGCGAAGCGCGATGGAAGGCAGGGTCACCGTGGCCGACACCGTGTTCGTCAGGAAGAACGGCGAACGTCTCCCGGTCAGGATCCACCCCTCGTTCGTGAGGGACCACACCGGGGCGACGGTGGGGCAGATCGGCATATTTGAGGACATCTCGTCCTGGGAGACTCTGCAGAAGGAGCTGGTCTACGCCCAGAAGATGCAAACGGTCGGCGCCCTGGCCGGAGGCATAGTCCACGAGTTCAACAATCTGCACTGCGGTATGGGACTTGTGATTGAGGATGTGCTGGCAGAGGTCAAGATCCCGCCACCGCTCAGAGAGGACCTGGAGATGGTCCAGGAGAGACTGGACCGGGCGGACAGAATCACCGCACTGCTGAAGACCTTCGCGCGGAGGACCCCTTCGCAAAGAGTGAGAACAAGGCTCTCAGAGGTCGTGGGGGAGGCACTCGACATGGCCTCCGCCACGCTGAAAAGGGACAAGGTGTCCGTCGAGCTGAACGTATCGAAGGGCGACCCGGAGCTGGTCCTCGACTGCGTGGAGATGGCTCAGGCCATATTGAACCTGATACTGAATGCGAGGGACGCCATGGAGACCGCCGAGGTCAGGCGTCTCGGAATCGAGACCGGGGTGAGAGAGGGGTTCGTCTACATCCAACTGAGCGACACGGGCTCCGGCATCGCCGCGGAGTATATTGGCAGCATATTCGACCCGTTCTTCACGACGAAGGAAGACAGGGGGGAGCAGATAAGGAGCGGCTTCGGTCTGGGGCTGACTGTGTCCGAGGCGATTGTCCGGGAGCACGGCGGCACGATAGACGTGTCCAGCACCGAGGGTGCCGGGTCGACGTTCACCGTGTCTCTCCCGCTCGACGTGCCTTCCAGCGCGCCCCGGGTGAGTCCGCCCGTCGAGCTTCACGCAAAGGTCAAGGGAAGAAGAGTCCTTGTTTCGGAAAACGACACGGTGTTGAGGGCGCTTCTCAACAGCGCTCTGAGTCGCTGTGAATGCGTGGTCGAGACGACGGATTCCGCCGACGAGACTGTCAGGCTTCTGGCGGGTCGCAGGTACCACATTGCGGTCATAGACCTCGACCTGCCCGCCGACGCAGCTGAGGACGTGTTTGACGCGGTCGGCAAGATGAGACCGGCGCATCGGCCCACTATAATCGCGGTGGCCGGCAGGACTCCCGCGGCCGGGGGGCGTCGGCGCGCGATGCCGGACGCAGACGCGCTCCTGTACAAGCCTGTGACGCTTGATGCGCTCTATGCTGCTCTGGACTCCGCCGTCGGCGGGAAAGGGAAGGGACGGGGGCGTAGACCGGCCAGTGGGCCCGACGGCGACGAAGATTTCTCATCCGACGAATCACGGGGCTGACCGACTAAACGAAACAGAGGTGTTAGCCAATGACTGACAGGCCGAAGGTGCTGGTCGCCGACGACGAACCACCCATCCGGCAGAGTTGCGCCCGGACTCTGGAGAAGATGGGTTTTGAAACGTACACTGCCGCGTCCGGCACGGAGGCGGTCGCCCTGGCGAGGAAGCACGACATACCCTTTGCGCTCCTCGACATCAAGATGCCCGGCCTCGACGGAATGGAGGTCCTCGCCGAGCTCAGAAAATTCAGGCCGGACACGAGGGCGATAATCATCACTGGCGTGGGTTCAACGGAATCCGTGATTCAGGCAATGAGGCTGGGTGCATCCGACTACTTGATGAAACAGTTCAAGCTGGCGGACCTACGTCAAGCCGTTCTGCGCGTGTTCGGGAACCCGCTCGCCCACGTCGAGTCCGCAAAAGAAGAGGAGGAGTTCTTCGGGCTGGTCGGCAGAACCCCGGGCATGATGGAGCTCAGGCGTTCAATCGAGCTGGTGGCCATGAGCGACGTCACGGCTCTGATAGTCGGCGAGACCGGCACCGGCAAGGAGCTGGTGGCCAGGGCGATCCATCGCCTGAGCAATCGAGGCGGCGAGCCGTTCGTGGCTATCGATTGCAGCATCATAGGAGAGCGCATCGCCGAGAGCGAGCTCTTCGGGCACAAGAAGGGGGCCTTCACCGACGCCCACAGCGACAGGACGGGTCTGCTCCAGGCAGCGGGAAAGGGAACCGTGTTCCTGGACGAGATTACCAACATACCCATTGAAGTCCAGGCGAAGCTCCTGCGCACGCTTCAGGAGAAGGAAATAAGGCCGCTCGGCAGCGAGCAGGCGCAGCGACTGGAAGCGCGCGTGCTGGCGGCGAGCAACACCGACGTCCTGGAGGCCGTGCGACAGGGTAGGTTCCGGCACGACCTGTTCTACCGGCTCCACGTCTTTCCCATCAACGTGCCGCCGCTGAGGGACCGGAAAGACGACATCCCGCTTCTGGTGAGACACTTCGTGCATAAGCACGGCAAGCCGGGCGCCGTCCGCGCTCAGTTCGAGGATTCCGCGATCGAGTCACTCAAGCCATACGATTGGCCCGGCAACGTCAGAGAGCTCGAGAGCTTCGTGCGCCTGGCCATCACCCTGAGTCCCGAGGCCACTGTCCCGCGGGCCAGGGCGGAGCAGCTCCTCAGTGAGTTCGGCCGTTCCGGCAGGCCCGAGACCAAGGAAACGAAGAGCCTGGAAGAGGCCGAGCGAGAGACCATAGCGGCCGCCCTGTCCGGTGCTGGTGGCGATAAACGCAAGGCAGCCAAGGCACTGGGGCTTGCTCTGAGCACTCTCTACAGGAAGATGAAGAAGCTCCGGATCGACGATTGACCCTCCCTTTTGCGGCGCACTGGCCCGGTCGTCCCGCAAATTCCCATCACAGGATGCTGTTTATTCCCGTTTTGAGAACAAACTAACGCATTGGAATGCAAAAAGTTAGAGCGTACGTTCTCATCCTGATTCCGCCAAGTGAGAAATCAGGGCTTGTCGTGACTTCAGGACCGCTCCGGCGCCTCCGGCATAACTGCATATTGTTGTGCGAATTACATCGCTCTACAAGGCGAGGTCCGTTCTGGCACGGAAGTCGCATTGCCTAGTGGACAGCCCCGTTGGGGTAGTGCTTCTGGCAATGACAAGGCGTAAGCGTGCGGCACAAGATTATCATCCTGGTTTGACATCATTCGGCCGTGCCTGTCGGGCAGAGGCCTTCAATCTGCGGGGTTGTGGGATTGTGATGGGATGGATTCTGGAAAGCGGAGGTTCAGTATGAACGCGAAGAGAATGGAGGAATCACGGGGGCCGGATGCCGGCGCGGCGGGTTCCGTGAAGAAGGCTACTGGCAAGGGCGTCAACACCGTGCTGGTGATGGGCATGGGCCTTCCCACCATGAGAGCTCTCGGAAGGCTCCTGGGCAAGAGGTTCTACATGGAACGGGCCGGTGACGCCACAGACTGCCTGCACAGGGTCGACGGTAACGGTGGAGTGAGTGCGGTCGTCGTGGACCCGGGTGTTTCGGAGTTCGACAGCAACACGTTCGCCTCTCTGATAAGGCGGTACAATCCCAAGGTTCCGCTGTTTTTCTTCGGCTCCGCGCAGGATTTCCGCGTGGATAACACCCTGTGCACGGGAGAGTTGACTCGGTGTTTCAAGAGCCCGTCTGAGATCTGCAAGCTGGCCGAAGAGATAATCCTGATTTCGAACAACCACGGCGGCGCCGAGCGGCCCGAGATCCCGGTCAGCAGCATGGTCGTGAAGACGC
This sequence comes from uncultured bacterium, assembly GCA_964570935.1. Lineage (GTDB taxonomy): Bacteria > Eisenbacteria > RBG-16-71-46 > JAFGJU01 > JAFGJU01 > JAFGJU01. The sequence goes on along the minus strand of CAZMZP010000076.1, from coordinate 20,544 downwards.
TGGAGCTGGTAGAGGCCAACTACTCGAACATCGCGCGAATCAGCGAGATCAGCAAACTGCTGGGCGTCTCGCGCGAGCATCTCTCCAGGCAGTTCACCAGGTTCACGGGGCACACTCTGTCGGACTTCGTGACCATTTACCGCGTCGAAAAGGCCAAGGAACTCTTGTACGCGGGTTCTCTGGTGAAGCAGGTGTATTCCGAAGTCGGGTTCAAGTGCGAGTCGAGTTTCTTCAGGTCGTTCCTGAAGCACGTTGGGATTACTCCGCGGGTCTATCGGGAGACCATGCTGGCGAGGAAGCGGGAGGCCAACAGTCAAAACATAATGAGAGGGGGGTTTTCGAAGTCTTAGGGACTGCCGGAAATTCCTGTCTGGAAACTTGCGGAGCAGGGCCAGGGTAACACCTGGGACCACGCAACTGGGGACAGCAGTGACACGCTCAGCCTGCTCCGCTGACAAGGCCGTCGAAAGTACTGGGTTACTGCATCTCGGGCTTACTCAATAACTGTGCAAACAGTCCAGCGTTCGGCGGCCTTGATCTTTTTCGAGTGGGAGTGGTCAATCTGGGAGGGGCCGGTCCGGCGCCGGGCCGGTCTTACAGAACCCGAATGTCGGACGTCCGCGCGCTACTGTCTGCGAGCGGATGCTACCTTCCTCTTTTCGATCTTCACGCGGCCTATCTCAGCCATTTCTTCTTCGATGTCCTCGGGGCCGGCGTAGACTTCCGGTTCGGTCTCGACGACGTTCCTCCTGAGCTGCTCTGGCATCATCTCAAGCATCTGCTTGCGGGCGTCGCCGAGTGAACTCACGAGCTGTGATATGGCGTTGAAGAGTGACGGAAGCTGCCGCGGCGTGCAGTCACCCTTACGCAGCATCTGGAGGGTGAAGGTGAGATAGCCGTCCGCCGTGCCGAAGAACTCGAAACTCCGCACGAACCCCCCCGCGAGGTCGGCCGGGTCCACGCCGGCGGTGTCCATCGCCCTTATGAACCGGAGGTTGCAGGTCTTGAGCTCGACGATCCTGTCCTGTGCCCATTTCATAGAGAGTTTCTGAGAGACTCCGGCCGGAGTCAGTTCGACGGCCGGCCACATGTCGCTTATGTCGACCTGTCCGGCTTCGGAATGTGCCTTTCTCATCTCCATCTTCCCCCTCGGCAGAATCCGGTTACGACGAAAGAGAACTTCCCAAACCCCACCGCATTGGCTTATCACGGCTTGGGAGGATATTTTCGCATACAATTAGTAGTGGTGTCAAACAAAATATTGCCCTTTTCGCACAATTTATTGGGTGATCGAGCGGCGGGGTTTTTCGTAGCCGTGTGTGTGCATCTTCGAGCGTCTGACTACGTTCTTGACGAGAAGGGCGGTCACGTCGATGAAGTACTCGCCCCGCGAATCTATCCAGACGCCGTCGTCTAGCCTCGTTCTTTCTTCTTTCACCGAGAATGAGCGCACCGTCCAGAATAAGCCGCCAGCGGATCTTATCTGTCCGGTCGATTCGAATTCCATTCTTGTGATTACCAATTCCTCGTCGTCCACCCACACTCGGCCGGAGACCTTCCTGAGGAGCTTCTCGGTGTTGGCGTCCTTGCCACCGTACATGGCGCCGGGCTTCGGCCGGAAGCTGAGCACCGTGGCGGGCCTGCCGTTGACGCGCTCCGCGCCGTCCAGTGACCATTCAAACTGCGAAATCAGGTCTTCCGAGCTCAGGCGGGCCTGCGCCCCGCCGCCGGACTGGCGCTGCTGTTCGGCCTCTCTCTTCTTCCTTTCCTTCTCGGAAACTGGTTTCCCGTTGACCGCGACGAGCACTTCCACGTCCGGTCCGCGCGGAACCGACGTCACCTCGACGAGCCGCTCCTCTTTCTTCTTCACCACAAGACTCCTGTCGAGGTGCTCCGTGACGACAGTCTTCATGTAACGGTAATCGGCGAGAAGCGAGTCCTGGCGTTCCATCGCAGTGATGGAACGCTTCAAGAGTTCGACCGGGTCCGGGGACGGTTCGCACATGACGGGGTACGGACAGAGGAGAACGCACGCGACCACGGCCAGGCAGCCCGCGGCCGCGGCGCCCTTCGAGAGCGAGTGCCAGGGAAACACGCGTTCAGCCGACTTTGTCATGTGCGCAACACTCCTACGCGCCCACGGCCGCTGCGACGGTCCGCCGCGTCGTGCCGCGAGGGCGCCCCGCAATCTTACAATCCTTGACTTAGACTTTTCAAGGTTTAGAATTTGCCCGGAAGCCTCGGCGACACCGCCGGTGGCCCGCACCGCGCGAACACCGACCGCGCCCACGGCCCGCCCGCGGCGCGGGATGCCGCGGGCAGATTAGGGCGCAGACCGAAAGGAACCGTACCAATGGAGCCCTACGTCACTGAACGCAACATCGAGAAGAAGACGAGCGAATGGCTGAAGGAGATACGGGAGTTCAACCTGCACAGACTCCGGCTCGACAGGAAAAAATGCGCTCTTCTGGTGATAGACATGCAGGAGCATTTCCTGGAGCCCGACTCGGCCTCGTTCATATGCGGAGGACCCGCCGTGGTTCCGGGGCTGAAGGCGCTCGTGGCCGCCTTCAGAAGAGCGGAGCGGCCGGTCATCTACACGCGGCACGTGCATCACCCCGACGGGATCGACGCCGGCATAATGAAGTGGTGGTGGGAGGGAATGTGCGTAGAGGGAACACCCGAGAGCGAGATAATCCCGGCCCTGAAGCCGCTCAAGCGGGAGAAGGTCGTGCTCAAGCACAGGTACTCCGCGTTCTTCGACACGGACCTGGACACGGTACTTCGCTGCCTGAAGATACAGGACCTGGTGATCACCGGGGTCATGACGAACATGTGCTGTGAGACCACGACCAGGGACGCCTACTGCCGCGACTACCGGACGTTCTTCCTGGCGGACGGCACCGCCACGATAAACGAAGAGATGCATGTGGCGAGCCTGCTCAACCTGTCCTACGGGTTCTCATACATCACAACCGTTGAGGAAATGCTGCGGTCCTTGAAGTGAGACGTCCCGTGAGCCGGCATGTCCCAAGGCCCGGGGCCTTGCCCGAGCCGAGGCAGTGCAATGCACAGAGCCCGCCAGTCCGGAGCCGGCGCTCCGGACTGACGGGCTCAAAGCTTCGGTCGGCGAGCCTTGTTCAGGCGTGCGCTCTCGAGAGCGCTGACGCCCGGCCTACTTCAGCAGGACGACCTTGTCGGTCGTCACGTACCGGCCCGCTTCAAACTGCGCGACGTAGACGCCGCTCGCGACGGCCTTGCCGGCAGAGTCCCTTCCGTCCCACGGCACGCTGTGGAACCCCGCCATCTCAACCTTGTTGTCCAGAAGGGTTCTCACGACCCTTCCCGACACGTCGTAGATCTTGAGCGACACGGTCGCGTTGGACGGGACCGTGTAGCGCAGGTTTACGTGCGGGTTGAACGGGTTCGGAGACGCCTCGAGCGTGGGCGCGATGGCCGGCGCTCCGGCGAAGTCGCCCACTCCGACGAGTATGTTACCCGCGCCGCCGCCCTCATGATACCTGTTGGCGAATTCCTGCAGGTACACGTTGGCGATGCCGGTCCCGTGCATGATCAGCGTGTTCTCGTCGTTGACGGAGTTCGCAGAGTACGACCAGTTGTGAGAGCCGGTCACGACGGTCGGGTCCAGCAGCGGCCAGCTCGAGTCTATTATCATGTACTTGTGATGCAGCAGCACGCTGCTCGACAGGCCGTCCTGCACAACGTCGGCGCGCGGATCCCAGTAGTTGTAAGCCGCCGGGTCGCCGTTCATGGCGTACCACTCGCTGCCGTTTGTGATGGGGCCGATGGAGCCGCTGTCGAACACGCCCCTCACCTGGAAACCGGGAACGCCGTAGTACTTGGCCTTCATCGCGGCGGAGAGCTCATTGCTGGTGAAGCTCAGGATGCAGAAGAAGACCGTGGAGTCGGCCGCGTTCACCTCGTTTGTGATGTGCGCCTCGGTGGCGTCGGACGGGCTCATGTATTGCTGGAGCCTGTAGCCCTGGATGGTGAACTTGTGCGGCGTGTTGTTGTACTTCCTGTTCCCCATGCGGGCGTAGTTGGCGTCCGGAGTCGCGGTCTCCGAGCCCCACATCTCGTTGAACTCTATCCAGTAGGCCGAGGCCATGCCGTGGTCCTGGACCATGACGGCGTTGTTCGCGTCGTCGGCGCCCGATATCGAGCAGTTCCACGACCCTGTCCAGACCCAGTCGTCGGCCTTGGACGTTGCGTTCGGGCAGTCAAACACGGCGAACTTGTTGTGCATGATGCCCCAGTTCTGCGCGGAACCGTGGTTCCCGCCGAACAGGCTGTTGATTACCGGAATTCCGGCGCTGACGAGGCGCGAGACCTCGTAGCTGCTCGAGTTCTCGTATTCGACGATGAAACGGACCTGGACGCCCCTGTTCTTCGCGGCTATGAGCGCGTCGGTCACCGCCGAGAGGCTGAAGCTGTAGAAACACGCGTCGATGGAATAGTCGGCGGCGTTGATGCGCTCGATGAGCTTGGTCTGGAAGTTTATGCTACCCAGGGCCGGATATCCCTTGCTGTAGGACTGGTCCACGGTCTTGTTGAAGAAGAGGTGAAGCTCGCTGTCGAGGTCGGACACCGTGACGAAAACGCGGTCGTTGCTGAACCGCCTGCCGGTGCCGTCGACGGACGAAACTCTGTAATGATAAACAGTGTTCGGCGTGAGCCCCGAAAGCGGCATCGCGTGTTCCGTGACCGGCGTCAGAGAATCACCGACTATGCTCCCGTAGGCAGTGGTCAATCCGTACTCCACTATCGTGGAGGATGTGGTGTTAGTGGTCCACCGGATGGTCGTGCTTGTCGTGGTCGGGTCGTCTTCCTCGGGGCCGCTGGTGATGACCGGACCGTATCCCGACTGGATGATGTCGGTCGCAAACCGCGGGCAGATCTCATAGCCCGTCGTGTACGGCGAAGACGTGTCGTACTGCTTCACAACGCCGATGACGTCGAAGTAGCCCACCGGCTCAGGCGTGCCGTTCGCCCCCGTGTCCTTGTCAATGAACAGGATGGCACTCGCGGTGCCGTCATTGATAGTTATGGTGACGTTGGACCCGGATTTTATCACGGGCCACGTTCCTCCGGTTATCTGGACGTTGTTGATCCGTATCAGCCGGCTTTCGTTGGGTTCGCTGTAGTCGGGATAGAAGGACGAGTTCAACTGCGCGCAAGTCATGACCAGCGGCTCGGGCACCGGGTTCCCTGTCGAGTTTGTGACCAGAGTGACGTCCGTGAGGGCCGTGCCTATCTCGGTGAGGCCGTTGAAGTGGGCGACCTTGGCGGTGACCGTGACGTTGTCGCCCAGCTTGAAGTGCAGGCCGCCGTTCAAGCCGCCGTTGACGTATATGTCGATCCCGCCGGTCTCGTCCTGTATGTAGCAGTCCGTGCTGTACGTGTTGAAGATACTGTCGGGGACCGTCACGATGCCCGTCACCGTGACGACGGTCCCCACGGTGTAGGGAGCCGCGGGCACACCCGCGCTCGTGTTGTTGTGAAGGTCTACAATGTTGACGGCGGAGGCGTTTCCGGCCGCTCCAACAAAGACCACGACGAATGCCAACGCCGCCGCGAGCGTTCCGTTGACTCTTCCACCGCGAACCACAGACACTAAACCCATGATGAACTCCTTCCCCACAGAATGGCCACAAGTTCACTGCACACAAGTTGTTGTCGAGGGGTCTCCTCCGTCCAGCAGGAGCGAATCCCTCAGCCTCGGCCAATCATTATTATACCATACAGTTGGCCGACTCCGTAGCGGGACTTTGCTTCACGACCAGCCTACCAGACGCTCACTTTCGACCCGCTCGTCAGCTTTTGTGCTTGAGCGGCTCTGGCGGTTGTCGTAAAATTCGTTCTTCGTCTCATGGTGGCGGATTGTGTTCTGCCGTCGCTTGTTAGCTGCGTTTGTTCAAGTTGCGCCCGGTCGGGCCGCGCTTGCGACGCGCGCCGGGGTGGGTGCATTGGGTTCCTAATCAGTCCCACGGAGGCGCCAGATGGCGGAAGTCATCACTCACGATCTCATCATTCTGGGTTCAGGGCTGGCAGGGCTCAGGGCCGCAGTTGAGGCGTCCCGAGTCAGCAACGGTCGGCTCAACATCGGGCTGGTGTCCAAGGTCCAGCTGATGCGTTCTCACTCCGTCTGCGCGGAGGGCGGCACCGCGGCCATGATGCGGCCGGAGGAGGGCGACAGCTTCGAGCTCCACGCCTGGGACAGCGTCAAGGGAAGCGACTTCCTGGCCGACCAGGACGTGGTCGAGCGGTTCGTCCACGAAATGCCGTCCGAGATACTCCAGCTCGATCATTGGGGCATCCCCTGGACCAGGCGGGAGGACGGGAGGATCGCGCAGCGGCCGTTCGGGGGCCACAGCTTCCCGCGCGCCGTCCTTGCATCCGACAAGACAGGCTTCTTCGAGATGCAGACCCTCTACGACGCACTGCTCAGGTACTCCAACTTCACCCGCTACGACGAGTTCTTCGTGACCGCCATAATCGCCGAGAACGGCGAGTTCAAGTGCATCACCGGGTTCGACATCGCCACCGGCAAGTACTACGCGCTGAGAGGAAAGGCGCTCAACATCGCGACCGGCGGGGCGGGAACGCTGTACGGCTTCACGACGTATTCGCAGACCGTCACCGGGGACGGCCTGGCCATGGCTTACAGGGCCGGGCTTCCCCTCGAGGACATGGAGTTCCTTCAGTTCCACCCCACGGGCCTGGTGCCGTCCGGGATACTCATAACCGAGGCGTGCAGGGGGGAGGGCGGCTATCTCCTCAACAACAAGGGTGAGCGCTTCATGGACAAGTACGCGGCCGCGAAGATGGAGCTCGCTCCCAGAGACGTGATATCGCGATCCATGATAACCGAGATAGAGGCCGGGCGCGGCTTCAAGGGGCCGGGAGGCGTGGGCTTCCTGCACCTCGACCTGACGCACCTCGGCGCCGACAGGATCAATCAACGCCTCCCGCTCATCAGGGAAGTGTGCATGGACTTCATCGGCATCGACCCGGTTAGCGTGCCAATACCGGTGAGGCCGGTGGCGCACTACTCGATGGGTGGAGTGGCCACGGACATAAACGGCGCGACGCAAGTGAAGGGAATCTGGGCCAGCGGTGAGGCAGCCTGCGTGAGTCTCCACGGCGCGAACCGGCTCGGCTCGAACTCCACGGCAGAGTGCCTGGTCTGGGGCAAGATCACCGGCAAGGACTCCGCGGACTACGTGATGAAGACGACCGCGATGCCCGAAGTCCCGCAGCAGAAGGTCGAGGCCGAGAGAAAGAGGATCTTCGAGGACTTCCTGAAGCGCGACGGGCGCGAGAGCCCCTACCAGTTGAAGAGAGAGCTGCGCGAGGTCATGGACAAGAACGTCGGCGTCTACCGGACGGGCGACGAGCTCAAGGTCGCCGAGTCGAAGGTGAAGGAGCTGAAAGACCGGTTCAAGCGGGTCCACGTGAAGGACAAGAGCTCGAGATACAACAGCAACCTCATACATGTGCTCGAGCTGGAGAACCTGCTCGACCTGGCCGAGGTGCTGGTCGCCGGGGCGCTCACGCGGCAGGAATCGCGCGGCGGGCACGCCAGGCGGGACTTCACCACCAGGGACGACGAGAAGTGGCTGAAGCACACGATGGCTCACTGGACTCCCGACGGGCCTCGCCTGGATTACGGCAAGGTGAACATATCCATGTGGAAGCCGGTGGAGAGGAAATACTAAGGCAAGCGGAGGACGTTATGCAGGACAGCGGATTCAGAAAGAACCGACTTGGCCTGATGGGCTGGCTCTCGGGCGGGCGATACGGAGTGGAACGATACGCCTACACTCTTCATCGCCTGACCGGGCTCGCCATCCTGGCCTACTTTCTTCTCCACATCTTCGTCAGCTCCTCCAGGGCGCTGGGCGAGGAGACGTGGAACACGGTGATGGGCTATCTCGACTCTCCCGTCTTCAAGGTGGGAGAGTTCCTGATCTTTCTCGCGTTCGCCTATCACGCCATGAACGGGATACGGCTCGTGGCGACGGAGCTGGGTTTCTTCCTTGGGACTCCGCGCCAGCCGGTGTTTCCGTATTCCAACTCCGTGAAGAGACAGAGACCCGTGCTGGTGGTGGCCATGGTCGTGGTCGCCATCATCGTGATACTCGGCGGCGTGGATTTCCTGCGCGCCTTCCCGGGCGAATAGCCAGTCAGAACAAGCGAGGGAGCATATGAGAACGCGTGAATCAACACTCTGGACCTGGCATCTGATTGCCGGCGCCGTGATACTTGTGCTTCTGGGAATCCACATGTTTATCATGCACCTGGGAGACTTCTTCGGGACCGTCGAGGGCGACGTGCTTGCCTTTTCCTCGGTGCTCGAGAGGAGCAAGGACGCCGCGTTCGCGGTCATCTACGTGCTGCTTCTCGGGGCCGCCCTGTACCACGGGCTGTACGGCCTGAGGACGATCATCTTCGAGCTCAACATACCGGAGCGGGCCGAGCGCGTCATATCAGCCCTGTTCTTGCTTGCGGGCGTGGCGCTGTTCCTCATGGGCGCGTACGGGACTCTCGCGGTCTACGGCGCGCGAGCCGGCGTGTAAAGAGTCCGACGCAAGAGTATGCAAGAACCGTTAGGTTTGAGGAGGAACGATGATAGAGCCAGCAGGTCCGAAGCAGGGTGAGAAGACAGAAGAGATAGTCAAGAATGTGAAGTTCAAGGTGCTGCGTTTCGACAGCGGCACCACCCCTTCGCCCAGGGTCGACAACTTCGAGGTCCCGGGGAAGAAGGGAACGACCGTCCTGGACGCCCTCCACTACATCAAGGAAAACCTCGACGGCACCCTGGCGTGGAGGTATTCGTGCCGTATGGGGGTCTGCGGGTCGTGCGGGATGTTCATAAACGGATTCCCGAGGCTCGCCTGCAACACCCAGGTCCTGGAGCTGGAGGCCGACGTGATAGACCTCAAGCCGCTCCCCAACTTCGACACGATCAGGGACCTGGTGCCGGATTTGTCCGTCCTGTTCGAGAAGCACCGTTCGGTGAGGCCGTTCACAATCAGGAAGGACGCGGCGGAAGTGGACAACCCCTCCGGCGAGTTCTTCCAGACCGAGGAAGAACTGCAGAGATATTTGCAATTCACCTATTGCATTAAGTGCGGGCTGTGCATGGCCGCGTGCCCGACAGTGGCGACCGACAGAAGATACCTCGGCCCGCAATCTCTCACTCAGGCGCACCGGTACAACTCAGACTCCAGAGACGAGGGTGGGAACGAGCGCAAGGACGCCGCACTGGGACCACACGGCGTCTTTCGCTGCCACTTCGCCGGCGCTTGCTCGGAGGCCTGTCCCAAGGGAGTGGACCCGGCTTTCGCCATCCAGCTCATGAAACGGGACGCGTTCAAGGGAAGCCTGGGCCTTTTCCGCAAGCGGAAAGCGTCGGACGTGGCGCCGAAGCTGACTTCCGGCGAGAGGATGAAGGACGTGCCCGACGCGCCCAAGCGGACCGTGTAGCGGGCCGCGGACGGTCGCCAGGCAGTGCCCGTCGAGCGCTTGCGTACGGCGGATGTGAAGCATGAACACGATGAAGGCCATGCTCCTGAGGCGTCAGGCTCCCGTCGAGCAGGACCCTCTCGAGCTCGTGGAGCTGGAAGTGCCCCGGCCCGGCGCCGGGCAGGTGCTCCTGCGAGTTCTGTCCTGCGGCGTCTGCCACACCGATCTGCACACAGTCGAGGGCGACATCCCGCTCAAGAAGACGCCCGTCGTTCCCGGCCACCAGATTGTGGGCGTGGTCGAGGAGTCGGGCCCGGGAGTGGTCGGCGTTGCCGTCGGAGACAGGCTGGGCGTCGCGTGGCTCCACTGGACGTGCGGAGCATGTCGGTTTTGTCTCAGGGGCAGCGAGAACCTGTGTGAGAACGCCAGGTTCACCGGTTACGACGTGGACGGCGGCTACGCCGAGTTCGCCCTGGCCGAGGCCGACTTTTGCTATCGCATCCCTGAAGCCTTCAATTCCATCCAGGCGGCCCCGCTCCTCTGCGCCGGCATCATCGGCTACCGGTCTCTCCGGCTGAGCGACGTGGCGCCGGGGGAGGTGCTCGCCCTGTTCGGGTTCGGTGCCTCGGCGCACGTCTGCATACAGGTCGCCGTTCACAGGGGAGCGAAGGTCGTGGTGTTCTCGCGTGACCGCGAACACCGCGCGCTTGCCCTGCGACTTGGCGCGCTCTGGGCGGGAGAGCCCGGCCAGGTCCCTCCGCTCAAGCCCGACCGCGCGATCATCTTCGCGCCGGCGGGCGCGCTCGTCAGGGACGCGCTCGGCCTCGTGGAGAAGGGCGGCACGGTGGCGCTGGCGGGCATTCACATGGATTCGATTCCGGAGCTCGACTACGAACGGCATCTCTATCACGAGAAGAAACTGAAGAGCGTCACCGCTTCGACGAGAGAGGACGGCAGGGGCCTGATGCTGGAGGCGAGTGAGGTGCCGGTGAGGACCGAGACGGAGACGTTCGCCCTGGAAGAGGCGAACAGGGCCCTGCGGCTGCTCAAACAGAGCAAAATAGGAGGCGCCGGGGTGATCAGAATCGAACACGCCAGCAACCCGGCTTCTCGACCCCAAGGAGGGTGAAGAAACATGACTGGAGGCGCGAAGGCTAAAGTTCGAGACGCCGCGCGAAATCCGGCCCCAGCGGCTTGCGTTCTGTTCGCGCTCTGCGGTGTGCTGATGGTCCAAGCCTGTCTGTTCGGGGCGGCCCGCGCGCAGCAGTCGTTCGAGGCCGCGTTGTCTCCAAAGAACGGTCCCGAGACACTGCTGAAGGGCATCGAAGTTGACGCGGCCGTGCCCACGCCCTCGGGGGTTCTGGGGTTCGAGCTCTGCTCCCGGGCCACTCACTCCGAAGAGATAACAGGCTACCTCAACCGGCTGGCCGGAGTCTCTCCACGAATCCGGGTCGTGAAGTACGGCGAGACCTACGAGGGCAGGGGCCTTTACTACGCGGTGATAAGCTCGGAACGGAACATGGCCAGGCTGGAGGAGATCAAGCGCGCCGTTTCTCAGCTGGCCGACCCGAGGGACCTCGGCCGTGAGGACGCCGGCAGTATCATCCGCGACACTCCCGCGGTGGCCTGGCTCGAGTACAGCATACACGGAGACGAGCTGTCCGGCGCCGACGCCGCGCTGTTTGTCGCGTACTACCTGGTCGCGGCGCAGGACTCCGCGACGAAGGCAGTCAGAGACAACGTGGTAATTCTGATAGACCCAAACCAGAACCCCGACGGCAGAGAGCGTTTCCTCGGGCTCCTTTCTCAATGGGCCGGCACGATGCCGAACCCGGACAATCAAAGCGCCGAGCACAGTTCTTTCTGGCCGTGGGGAAGGGGCAACCATTACTTCTTCGACCTGAACCGCGACTGGATACCTCTGCTTCATTCCGAAACGCGGTCCAGGGCGGCGGCCATACTCGACTGGCATCCGCAGCTGGTCGTGGACGCGCATGAGATGGGCGCGTTCGAGACGTTTCTGTTCTCTCCGCCGTGCGCACCCGTGAACCCGAACAGGCCGCCCAGTCTGGAGAAATGGCTGGGTGTTTTCGCCACGGACCAGGCGAGGGCGCTGGACAAGTTCGGATGGGGTTACTACACGGGCGAATGGAACGAGGAGTGGGGGCCGTTCTACGCCAACACGTGGGCCTCCCACACGGGCGCGATAGGCATCCTCTACGAGCAGGCCGGCGTCGAAGGCACCGGCGTCAGAAGGCCCGACGGCACGTATCTCGGCTACCCAGAAGCGGTGTTCCATCACGTGGTGAGCTCGCTGGCAAACCTCTCGACGACCGCTTACCACAGGAAGGAAATCCTGGGGGATTTCTACAGTCAGAAGAAGGCCGCGACGGCCGGTGGGGCGAAGGGCGGCAGCGGCGGATACGTGGTTGTGGACTCCGGCAACCGCGCGCGGATGGCCGGGCTTGTGACGCTTCTTCGGAGGCACGGGATAGAAGTGCACGCGGCAAAGAACGAATTCGTGGCCAGGAACGTCGTTGGCCTGACGCGGGAGAAGCTCGCCTCAAAGAAGTTCGCGGCCGGCTCGTACGTTCTGCCCTTTTCTCAGCCGATGGGATCCCTCCTCAAGACCATCTTCGACTTCGACCCCAGGATGACGACCTCTTTCCTCGAAGACGAGAGGGACGAGCTGGAGAAGCGGGCGGAGACCAAGCTGTATGAAGTGAGCGCCTGGTCGGTGCCCATGGCCTTTGACGTCGAGGCGTACGAGGTGGGCTCGTTCGGAGGTGCGGCGACGGAAGAGCTGGCCGCCTCAGCCGCGGCCGACGGTCAGGTGGTGAACCGAGGCGCCACGTATGGGTTTCTCCTCGACTACGGGGACGACGCCGCGGTGCTGGCCCTGCCGAGGCTCTTCGAAGAGAACTGTAAGGTCAGAGCCGCAACGAAGCCGTTCAAGGCGGCGGGCCGGCAGTTCGTCAGGGGGACACTGCTGGTGACGTTGGCCGGAAACCCGGAGAACCTTGCATCGATTCTGGACGACATCGCAGTCTCGACAGGCGCGCGCTTCTACGGCGTCAGCTCGGCGTGGACGGAAGAAGGTCCGGACCTTGGCGGGAACTACTTCAGTCTGCTCCGGGAGCCGCGGATAGCGATTCTGACGGGTCCCGGACTCGACCTCTCTTCTTACGGCCTTGTGTGGTACTTGCTGGACAGGGAGTACGAATACAGGTACTCGACTCTCGACGTGAGCAGACTCGGCCGAATCGACCTGGATAAATACAACGTCATCGTTCTCCCTCCTGTGTGGGGAAGTCATGCGGCTCTCTTCGACGTCCTGGGCAGGGCGAACGTGGGCAACTTGAAGCGCTGGGTGGAGAACCGGGGAACGTTGATCTGTTTGGGAAACGCCTCGGCATTCGCGGCCGACACGGCCAGCGGCCTCAGCAAAGTCAGACTCCGCCGGCAGTCTCTGGAGATGCTGGACGAATTCAATGAGGCGCTCACGCGCGAAGATGCGGCGCACGGGCGCAAGCTGGTTGACAGTCTTGCGGTCTGGGACGGGCAGGAGCCGAAACACAGGGAACGCTCTGCCTCCGTCGGCCGCGGGCCTGCAGGGGCCGGGTCGACCGAGTCGGGTGCGGAGGCCGGGGAGACGCGCGGCGCCAAGACAGGCAAAGCGACAGTCGGTGCGGCCGCAGGCGGCGGAGCCGGAGGAAAGCCGGACGTGGCCAAGCTGAAGAGAGAAGACGAGTGGTTGAGGCGCTTCATGCCCAGGGGCGCCATCTTGAAGACCGACGTGGACCAGGAACACTGGCTGGGTTTCGGGTTGGGGCCGAACGTGCCGGTCTCGCTTTACACCGAGTACGTCCTTCTGTCGAAACCGCCCGTGGAGACCGCGTGCCGCCTGGCGGAAGGCGATTCGCTCAGGATGAGCGGCCTCCTCTGGCCCGAGGCCAGACAGAGATGGGCCAGGAGCGCCTACGCCACGAGGGAAGGACTGGGTAGAGGGCAGGTCATCCTGTTCGCGGGAGACCCGTATTTCAGGGGGTATTTCCGCGGGGCCGGCCGTATGCTGGCAAACGCGATGTTCCTGGGGCCCGGACTCGGCACCTCGATTCCGGCGCCGTGGTGACGGGCGAGGGAACCCCGGCGCCGCATCGCTCGCGGCAACCGTGGAGGCTCGATGAAGAAACCGTCTGACCTCACAAAAGAAGAGCTGCTCGCGTTCGTGTCGGACTGCGCCAAGAACTGGCTGGCGCACGACGGGCTGTGGTTTCTGGAGGTGGAGGCCGCTTTCGGCATGGAAGCGGCAATGACGCTGGACAAGGAGGCGTGGGCCAAGTTCACGGTCATCGAGGCCGAGCGCATCATGCAGAGACTGGGCATGAAGCCGGGCGACGGGATCCCCGCCCTCATCGAGGCCCTGGGGTTCAGGCTTTACGCCTTCATCAACGAGCAGGAGATAGAAGCGGTCACGGCATCGAGCTGTGTCTTCAGGATGAGGAAGTGCAGAGTCCAGGAGGCGAGGAAGAGGAAGGGTCTGCCCGACTTTCCGTGCAAGGAAATCGGAATCGTGGAGTACTCACTCTTCGCCAGGACGATAGACCCCAGGATAGAAACTGAGTGCCTCGTCTGTCCGCCCGACGAGCACGGGACGGACACCTGGTGCGCCTGGAGGTTCCGGGTCAGAGAAGGGGAATAGAAGGCGGGGGCGCAGGCCGGACCGGCGCATCGCGACAACAGGAGCCGAGCCTCGCGACTGCGGAAGCCCGGAGTTTCCGGCTGCTACTTGAGAAGCAGGAGCTTCTTCGTGCCCAACGTCTCGCCGTCCCGGGCCGCGAACACGTAAACGCCGGAAGGCAGCGCTCTTCCTTCGCCGTTCTTCCCGTCCCAGAGAATCGTGGCCGAACCGTCCGTGACCTTCACCCGGCCGAAGTCCCTCACGCATCTGCCCGACACGTCGAACACTTTCGCGGAGAGGTCCGCCGGCTGTCCCGAGCCGGGCGCGACAGACACCCGCGCGCGGATCGTCGTGAGCGGGTTGAAGGGGTTGGGTTCGCTCTCGACCGTTATTACGGTCTTCATCGCCTGAGGCGCGCCTTCCGGCTGGTCGGCCACCGCGACTATTGCGTGGTCGGACGCATCCTTCGCCTGGAGAATGCCCCAGCCCACGGCCGTGTCAGGTGAGGCGGAGTTGGTGGCCGTGGCGCGGACCGCCTCCCTCAGCATCATCGGAACCCACGTCGGTTTCTTCTGAAGCACGAGCGCGCAGGCTCCCGCGGCGAGAGGCGTGGAGCAAGAGGTGCCGCTGACCCTGACGTAGCTCGTGGGAACGGTCGGACTGACGCAGTAGGGCACCCTGCCCTGGGCGACGACCTCGGGTTTTATCCTGTCGTCGTAGGTGGGGCCCCGCGAGCTCTGCGGCCACAGCACGCCCAAAGAATCCACCGCGCCGATCGACATCACGCTGTCTCCGTCCGCGGGCGCGATCAGGTAGGGGTAGGTGGTCAGGCCTCCGTTGCCCATGGCGCTGAAGATGCTCACTCCGTTCGAGACCGCGATGTCCGCGGCGATCGTCGTCACCGCGGAGTCTCCGTTCATGTCCTCGTATGTGTACCAGTCTATGTAGCCGAGTGAGCTCGAGACCAGGTCCACGCCCAGGCTGTCCAGCCACTCGATCCCCATCACCCAGTAGTCTTCCTCCACCGGGGTCTCGGTGGGCACGTACTCGGTCTTGCCCAGAGCGTAGTCGGCGTCGAAGGCCGCGCCCGAGTAGGTCCCGGGCTTGTAGCCCGCCAGAAGCCCGATGATGTACGTCCCGTGATAGTACTGATTGTAGGCGTCCTGGCCCGTCTCGTTGGCGGTGACGCTGTCCCAGTTGATGAAGTCCCACTGAGCCACGACGTTGACGTTCTGGAGGGCCTCGTGAGTGAGGTCAAAGCCGGTGTCAAGGACTCCGATGAAGACGCCGCTGCCCGTGTACCCCTCGGCGTGAAGCTGGGGCACCTGGATCAAGTCGAGCTGCCTCCACGTCGCACCGTAGAACGAAGTGTCACCCGGGGCGAGGGAATAACCCGGCTCGAGCGAAGGACCCGGGGCGAGGGAACGTGTGTCGGAGGTCAGGCCCAGGCCTGGCGCGCCCGACGGGGTAGAGCCGCCCGAAGGCGCCGGCTCGAGTGACGGCTTCGGCCGGAGTGATTCCACTTCCTCGATTATGACGTCCCTCTTCGGAAAGGACGCGACCGGGCGGACCTGTCTGACGAACGGAACCTGGAACAATCGGTACAGCTCTCCCGCGCGGCATTTCGCGCTTGCCGCGTTCACCCACCTGGAGATCGCCCTCACCTCGAACCCCATTGCCCTGAGGCGTTGAACATAGTCGCGGGAGACCGGAAGGTCGCGCCAGTCCACGAGCGGGCCGCTGCGAACCTTCGCGCGTCTGGCCATTGCCCGGGGTGAGAAGCGCCGCTCGACGGCCCTGACCTCGCGTTCAACGTCCAGCCGGGGTCCCTTGTCCGTGAAGAAAACCCAGACTGTCACCAGACTGTCGGGCGAGACGCTGGAGAATCGAGAAAGGCCTGGAATCTCGAGGCGCGAACTGAACGGGGGAGCGACGTCCACCGAAGCCGCGGAAGGGACCGAAGTGAGGCAGCATAAGGACAGACTCAGCAGCAGGACCGCTGCCGGCAGTGGTGTGTTGCGCATGGATGTGATACTCCTATTACTCATACAATTATCCCACTTTTTGACCGTCCCGGTCAAGGACGGACTGGCCGAGCCGTGAGCTCAGAATCCTGGCCTCCGCGAGGAGAATCAATTATCCTGTCGTGGGCGCGAGCGGGCGCTCCTTTGACCCCGGGGTTCCATCGGCATGAATTCAAGAATCCTCATAGGCGTAGACACCGGCGGCACGTTTACTGACTTCGTGTGTGTCGAGGCCGGACGCCTGCGAATCCACAAGGTGCCGTCCACGCCCGACGACCCGGCTGAGGCGGTTCTTCACGGCGTCCGCGAGCTTCTGGCCGGACGCCCCGCCGGGGCCGCCGGCGCCGTGCTCTACGGGACGACCGTGGCCACCAACGCTCTGATTCAGCGAAGGGGCGCGGTGACCGCTCTCCTCACCACGTCGGGCTTCGAAGACGTGATAGAGATCGGAAGACAGGTCCGCGGGAAGATCTACGACATGAACGTCACGGCGCCGCCTCCGGTCGTGGGCCGGGCTCTGAGGGTCGGCGTTCGAGAGAGAACCGCGGCCGACGGCACTGTGCTGACTGCCCTGGCGAGAGCGCCGGTGGCCAGGGTCGCGGTGCGTCTCAAGCGCGAGGGAGTGCAGTCCGTGGCCGTGTGTTTCATCAACTCTTACGCGAACCCGGCGAACGAGCGCGCGGCGAAAAAGCTTTTGAGCCGCTACTTCGACGACGTTCACACTTCGTTCGACGTCCTGCCTGAGTACCGGGAGTACGAGCGTTTCAGCACGACCTGCGCCAACGCCTACGTCGCGCCGCTGCTTCGCGAGCACGTCGGCAGACTGGGCGCCGAGCTGGGAGGGCCGAAGCTCCTCGTGATGCAGTCCAACGGAGGCCTGGCCTCGGCTGCTCACGCAGCCGGAAACGCGGTGCACTCGATTCTGTCGGGACCGGCCGCCGGCGTGCTGGGCGCGTTCGGCGAGGCGCGAGAGGCAGGCCTCGATAGGTTCATCACCTTCGACATGGGAGGCACGTCCACGGACGTCTCCCTCTGCGACGGCCGGATAGGTTTCCGCTCTGACGCCGTCGTGGGCGGCTGTCCCATCAAGACCCCCATCGTCGACGTGCACACCGTCGGCGCGGGAGGCGGGTCCACTGCATGGATGGACCGCGGAGGCGCTCTCAGGGTGGGGCCGCAGAGCGCCGGCGCGGACCCCGGGCCCGCGTGCTACGGGAAGGGGGTGGACTTCACCGTCACTGACGCAAACCTGCTCCTCGGCCGGCTTCAGAGCGATTACTTCCTCGGCGGAAGGATGCGGCTCCATCCCGAGCGGGCGAGACAGGCCGCGTCAGCCCTCTCACGAAAGCTCAGGTTGAATGCGGGGCCCGGCGCGCGCGGGGGAGCGGAGAAGGTCTCAGTGGCGGTCCTCGACGTGGCCAACGCCACGATGATCCGGGCAATAAGGGTAGTGTCGGTCGAGAGGGGCCACGATCCCGCCGATTTTGCCCTGGTGGCGTTCGGAGGAGCCGCGCCGCTGCACGCGGTCGAGCTCGCGAGAGCGCTTAACATCAGGCGGGTTCTTGTGCCCGTGGACCCGGGCGTCATGTGCTCGCGCGGCCTGCTGGGTGCGCCCATAATGCGGGATTTCTCGCGGACCGTGCTTTCCCGGGAGGCCGGCCCTTCCGCTGCGTTTGGACGGTCTCGGGGTCGCGGTGAGGACTCGAGCCGAATCGAGCGCGAGTTCGGGAGAATGGAAAGACTCGCGCGGGGCTATTTCGCGGCCGAAGGCGTTCGGGCCGGAGACACCACGCTTCAACGTTACGCGGACGTCAGGTACGTGGGCCAATCGTACGAGATCACGGTCCCTTTCGGTCGCGGCTTCCGCAATGCCTTTCATGCCTGGCACGAGCAGCTCTACGGACACTCTTCGCCGGAGCGTGAAACCGAGGTCGTCAACGTCAGGGTGAGAGCGATCGGGAGGGCGGCGCATCCGGCCTGGGAGGGAACGCGCGGCAGGCACTCTTCTGCCGCGTCAGAATGTCAGTGCGGCGCTCACGGCGTTCACGCGCACGCCCGGAGAGCGCGTCAAGCAGGCCGCCAGTCCGCGTGCCCTCATCCCGCGCGTCGCGTGGAGGCGTACGCGTCGGGCCGGTTCAGGACAATACCGCTCTACGAGAGGAGCGACTTGCTGCCGGGCGCGCGGTTCTTGGGCCCGGCCCTGGTCGTGGAGGAGAGCTCCACCACGTACGTGCCGGGCGACGCGAGATGCGGCGTGGACTCCTGCGGCAACCTGATACTGGAGACGTAGAATGGTCAACCCGTCCAGGCTGGACATCTACCATAATCTATTCAAGAGCGTCGCCGAGGAGATGGGTGTGGCTCTCACTCGCACCTCGTTCTCTCCCAACATCAAGGAAAGAAGAGATTTTTCCTGCGCGCTGTTTGACGGGCGAGGCAGAATGGTCGTCCAGGGCGAGCATCTGCCCGTGCACCTTGGTTCCATGCCTCTTTCGGTCGAATCCGTCCTCTCTTCGTTCGACCTTGGGGACGGAGACACGGCCATCGTCAACGACCCTTACCGGGGCGGCACTCACCTTCCGGACATCACGTTCGTGACACCCGTCTTCGAGCGAGGTGCGGCCGGGCGGTGCCGTCGTGCGTCCGGATCTCGTCGGGGCGGGGTCGGACGAGCCCGCGGAGCAGGCGGACTCTCGCGCGGAGCGTCCGGGCCCGTCTTCTTCGTGGCCAGCAGGGCCCATCACGCGGACGTGGGAGGCATGTCACCGGGCTCGATGCCGGTGTCCCGAGAGATCTACCAGGAAGGCCTCATAATCCCGCCGACCCTCCTCGTAAGGCGGGGCAGGACCAACACCGACGTTCTAAACCTGCTGCTGGCCAACGTGCGGACCCCCGACGAACGAGCCGGAGACATTCTGGCGCAGCTGGCCGCGAACGAACTGGGAAGAAGGCGTCTTGTCGAGATGCTCCGTTCCCACGGCCGGAGCGAGCTCACGCGCGCCGCGTCGGCGCTCCAGGAATACGCGGAGAACATGATGCGCGGGCTCATTCGCTCGCTGCCCCGCGGCCGGTATACGTTCGTGGACTGCATGGACGACGACGGCGTCAGCCGGGCGCGGCTCAAGATAGCCTGTGAGCTCAGAATCGGTCGCGGGGAAGCGACAGTGGATTTCACCGGCACTTCGGCCCAGACCGCCGGGTGCGTGAATGCGCCGTTCGCCGTGACGGTG
The DNA here is from genome assembly GCA_964570935.1 of uncultured bacterium. Taxonomy (GTDB): domain Bacteria; phylum Eisenbacteria; class RBG-16-71-46; order JAFGJU01; family JAFGJU01; genus JAFGJU01. The sequence continues at coordinate 1,120 of CAZMZP010000076.1, read as the reverse complement.
TCGGCAGTGATGTACGTATTCAGGACCCTGCTCGCCGGAGACGTTCCGGCAAACTACGGGTCGATGGCGCCCATAAAGGTCATCGCGCCGCCGGGCAGCCTGCTGAACGCGCGTCCGCCCGCCGCGGTCGCCGCGGGAAACGTCGAAACCTCGCAGAGAGTCGTGGACGTGGTGTACGGAGCGCTGTCAAAAGTGCCGGGGCTCGACGTCCCGGCGGCCTCGAGCGGAACCATGAACAACCTGTCCATGGGCGGTGTCAACCCTCGAACGGGCGAGCCCTTCACTTACTACGAGACCATCGCGGGCGGGATGGGCGCGCGGCCCGGACAGGACGGCCTGAGCGCGGTCCAGACGCACATGACCAACACGATGAACACTCCTGTCGAGGTCATAGAGAAGGAGTATCCCCTGCGGGTGACGCGCTACGCCGTGAGGAGAGGTTCCGGCGGCCGCGGCAGGCGAAGGGGCGGAGAAGGCCTGGTGAGGGAAATGGAGCTCCTGTCAGACGCGGAAGTGTCCATCCTGTCGGACAGACGCGTCTGCGCTCCTTACGGCCTCAAGGGCGGGAGCCCGGGGAAGACCGGAACCAACACGCTCGTGCGCGGCTCTGAAAGTTCGCGTCTTCCTTCGAAGGCCTCGCTGCGGGGCCGCGCAGGCGACAGAATAAGGATAGAGACACCCGGCGGCGGTGGCCTCGGCAGGCCGCGTCGCCGGAGAGGAGGGACAAGGCCGTGAAACCTCGAGCCGCCTGGCTTGTGTTTGCGATTTCTATGCTTGTGATCCTGCCGCCCTCCGTCCTCGCCCAGCCCCGTCGTTCAGAACGGGTGTTCGTGGTCAAGCCCGCCGGCAACCTTGCGGACATAGTGGCAAGAGCGCCCGACAGCTCCACGATAGTCGTGATAGGAAGCCATTGGCTTCAGCCGCGCGCCTACGTGGACAGCACTTGCGGGAACTGCGAGAACCCGCAGACTATCGTGAACGCAACAGCGGGACTCGTCGTGAGCGGCAGGGCCAAGAGAATAGTCGGAGTCTCTCCTGACCAGAGCTCCATTAACACCAACGCCGGTTACGGCGTGCTGTTCGACCATTGCACGCGGTGCGCCATCGAGAGCCTTTCCGT
>CAZMZP010000075.1:0-86569 GCA_964570935.1 uncultured bacterium | reverse complement strand
ACGGAGGCGTCCATCGACACGCGGGCGGAGATTCTCTCCTTCAGGTAGCTGTGCAGGACCTTCTCGAAATCGGCCAGCACCTCGGCGCGGCCGCCCAGGATGAGCCTGTCGAATTTCTTTCGTTGAAACAGGTCGTAGGCGACGTCCGCGGCGCGTTTCAGGTGCCTGTGGACGTGGTCTTCGATGTGTCGCTCTATGCGGCGCTCGTCGTAGCCTCCCCAGCCTGAGGCGCGCACTTTTCCCGGAACGTCATCCAGAAGCTGCGATTGCTCCTCGATCTCGCCCATCGTAACCGCGAACACTCGAGCGCTCTCCCTGTCCACAAGCACGGTGCAGTACCGCTCGTATTCGTCCAGCAGCATCGTGAACGGCCTTATGTACGGCCCCCTGTCCACGCGCAGCACGTTGGTGACGGGGCCCGGCAGGGGGAACGTCTCCCAAACCTTCGCGGCGGACGAAGAAAACACGGCCAGTCCCTTCGCGCCCTTTCTGTCCAGCTCCGTGCCCCCGAACCGCGACAGCTTCTCGAGGTCGTCGGCCACGGACTGTTTGTCCTCGCGGCTCGCGGGCAGTCCGTCCAGCTCCTGCCTCTTTTCCTTCAGCAGGCCTTTGAGCACAATCTCGGCGTCTTTCGTCGTGAAGCGAGGGGAGCTCAGGTCCAGGTAGAGGCTGGTGGTGGGAAACCTGTTGTCCGAGCGCTTGAGCAGTGTCCAAACGAGTTCATAGCTGATCATTTGATGCCTTCCTCCTCCGCACAGCAACCTGACGTGGCCGGAGAATCATGTGAGCCCGGAAAACGGCGGACGCAGGCGGACTGTTCCGGACAGCGTCGAAACCGTGTGATGAAGGGGGGAGTCTGATCCGCGAATCCGACAGAGTGCCATGGTCGAAGCAATCCTAGCACACCCGTCGGGGCCAGGCAACGCGGGATAAAAAAGGAGCCCCACCGTCTCCGTCCCGGTGTGGAGCGTGCAGAGACACCAAGAGGAGAAAGCGGGGCTTCCGAATGGAAATCGGTTTTCCGGTGCCGGACACCCTGACATAACAACGATAGCCCAGCCCCGGTACGGAGTCAAGCTTTTCGATGGGGGAAGCTCGGGCCGGGCGTGAGCCGGCCCGGCGCCGAGGAGGGGGCGCGGGAGGGCCCGCCGGGCCCGGCGGCGGCGCAAGAACATGGGCGGCGACCGTCAGCACTGCTTGGTGAAGTAGTTGGCGCTACCGTGCAGTTTACCGTCGGCCACCGCCCTGAAAGTGCGCGTGGCGTATTCTTATGATTAAGGTTAGCAGCGGGAGGGGTGGCCCTGGAATCAGGGAGTTCCTGATATTCGGAGTTCAAATCCCTTAGGAGAGGACCTGGAGCTGGGCTCCGTGACGGCCTGGAGCGGGGCTCCGTGACGGCGAGAGTGTGGCCGCGCGACGGCCGTTCGGTAGTTCATTCGAGAGGGGTAAGCCCCTCTCGTATTGCGTACTTGGTCAGCTCGGCTACGCTGCGGATGTTGAGCTTGTCCATTATCTGCTTGCGGTGAGTCTCCACGGTCTTGACACTGACGTTCAGCCTGGCGGCCGTTTCCTTGGTCGATTTGCCCTCCGCAACGAGCTGCAGGACTTCACGTTCGCGCGCGCTCAGGACCGCGAAGGCGGACCCCGGCGCGGCCGCGGCGAGAGCGATGTAGTCGCTCACTACCGAATCGTTGATCGGACGGGAGAGGTGCACTTTGCCCGCGCAGACGCTCCTTATGGCCAGCAGCAGCTCTTCGAACGCGCAGTCCTTTAATAGGTATCCCACCGCACCGGCCCTCAGCGACTCAATCACGAATCTGCGGTCGGAGTGCATGGACAGCATTATGATCCGGACCCTGTCACACCGGGAGAGGATCTTGCGGGTCGCCTCGATTCCGTTGAGGCCGGGCATCGACACGTCCATGAGCACGACGTCCGGCTTCAGCTCGCAGACCCTCGAGACCGTCTCGGCTCCTTCAGTGGTCTCCGCCACCACCCTGATGTCCTTCTCTTTGTCCAGAAGCGTTCGCAGTCCGTCACGGAACAGGCGATGGTCGTCCGCGATGAGAAGTTTGATTGAAGTCATTTGTCATCTCGCATGGTTGGGACCAAGAGCACGACGGTCGTTCCCGAGCCGGGAGAAGACCTGACCTCCATCTCGCCGCCGAGGTACTTGACCTTCTCCCCTATGTTGAACAGGCCGAAACTGTCGTTCACACCCGCTGATTTGAGCGCTTCGGGGTCGAACCCGCGGCCGTCGTCCTCAACCTCGACGCGGACGCACAGGTCTTCCAGCGCGATGCGAACCGAGGAGCTTCCGGCGCCGGCGTGTTTGACCACGTTGGTCAGGAGCTCCTGGATCGACTTGTACAGAAGCACCACGACCTCCTCGTCCAGACCGTCTGTCTCCGGCTGGGCCTCCACCTTTACGGACAACCCGTGCTTCGCGCGGAAACGATCCGCCAACCCGTCCAGCGCGGCGTCCAGGCCCAGCTCGTACAGGGCGGGCGGGCTTATCTCGAGCGTCATGTCCCGTGTGTAACGGATAGTCTGGTCGAGCAGCGTCATGATCTCGTCTATCTTCCCCCGGAAGTCAACGAACGCGGGGTCACCCTTGAACGCGGCCACGTTCATCTTGATGAAGGCCAGCGCCTGGCCGATGTGTTCGTGCAGGTCCTCCGCGATCTCCTTCCTCTCCCTCTCCTCGGCCAGGGACAGCTCCAGAGCAAGCTGTCTCAACTGGCGCTGGTGAAGCTCTATTTTCTTCCTGGCCTTGCCGTGTTCGGATATTTGCGTACGGAGCGCGGCGTTGGTTTCCCGCAGTTCCTCGGTCCTGGCAGCCACGACCCTTTCCAGGTCGGCATGGGCCTTCTTCAGGGCCTCGTCCGCCAGAAGGTGCCTGAAATAGGAACGGAGCATCTCGGCCAGGGATTCTATGAGGTCTCTTTCTTCCTTCAGGAAAGGCCCTTCGTCGGCCGGCGGGCGCTCCTCCAGGTAGAAAACCTCGACCTGGCCCGTGTGGCCGCCGCGGACTGTGAGCGCGGCGCTCTGTCTCCAGACCGTCTCCCTGAAGCCGTCAGTCGCCGCACCGATTCCATCGAACCTGATGCGCGCCGCCGTCACCTCGGGATACTGCCAGGCGGACGGAATAAGATTGGCCACCTGCTGCAGGACGGCGCCCGGCGGTTTGCTCAGGTCCTGGAGGATACGGGCCGTCTTGTGCAGGGCGGTGAGCTCCTTGACCCGCTCCTGGAGCTTGTGCAGCACGTCGTCTTTCATGATTTACCCTTGCTCCCGAGCCTGGCCAGTAGACGGGGCACCGTAAGAGTGTTCAGCAGGTCTTTCTTCTCAAGCCAGCCGCGCCTGGCGGCACCCAGGCCGAACGTCATGAACTCAAGCTGCTCCAGCCTGTGGGAATCGGTGCCGATGGAGAGTGTGACACCCAGCTCCTTGGCCTTGCGGCAGTTCAGGTCCGAGAGGTCTATCCTGTCGTAGTAGGCGTTGATCTCCAAGGCGGTGCCCGTGTCTCTGGCCGCCTCCATGACCCTGTCCAGGTCGACCTCGTAGCCCTCGCGTCGCGAGATGAGTCTGCCGGTCGGGTGGCCGATGATGTGGACGCGGGGGTTCTTCATGGCCGCCACCATCCGCTCAGTCACCCTCTGCTTGAAGCCGCTGTGTATGGACGCCACTACCACGTCCAACTTGTCGAGCAGGTCGTCCGAAAAATCCAGAGTGCCGTCGGCCTTGATGTCGACCTCGACGCCGGCCAGAACCTTGAAGCCCTTCCCTCCAAGCCCGGCGTTCACTTTCCTAATTTCCTCTATCTGCTTCAGAAGCTCCCTGGGTTCCATCCCGCCTGCGTACCTGGCCGACCGGGAGTGGTCGCATACGGCAACGAACTTGTAGCCCATGGAACGGGCCTTCCCCGCTATGTCAGCGATGGACGCGATGCCGTCGCTGTACTTCGAGTGGACGTGGAAATCCCCCTTGATGTCCCCCGGCTCCACAAGCTCCGGAAGCTCTCCCTTCTCCGCCGCCTCTATCTCGCCCCAGTCCTCTCGTATCTCGGGCGGCATAATCGGAATCCCGACCGCCCCGTATATGTCCTCCTCGTCCCTTCCCCCAATCCTCTTCTTGCCCTTGAACACGCCGTACTCGTTCACCTTGAGGCCCTTCTTCTTGGCCATCTCCCTGACCCTGACGTTGTGGGCCTTTGAGCCGGTGAAATACTGCAGGGCCGCGCCGTACGAGTCCGGCTCCACCACTCTCAAGTCCACCTGGACCCCGCCCTGTACCACTATGCTGCCCTTCGTGTCGCCGGCCGCCAGCACGCGCGCCACGCTGGGGAGTCGCGTGAACTTGCTGATGATCTCGGCGCCGTTCTTCCCGTCACACAGTATGTCTATGTCGCCTATGGTCTCTCTGCGTCTCCTGAGGGAGCCGGCGACCGAGATCCGTTTCACCCCGGCGGCTTCCTGAAGCTCCGCGATGATGCGTTCCGCGATCGGGAGCGCCACGCCGATCGACATCCTCTCCTTGCTGGCCACGAAGAGCTGAATTCCCTTCTTGATGTTCTCGACTTTCTTGGCGCCCATGCCCGGTAGCTTTTCCAGCGAGCCGTCGTCTATGACTCTCTTCAAGTCTTCCAGGTTCCGGACCTTGAGCTTCTTCTGGGCCAGAGCCAGGGTCTTGGGCCCGAGGCCCTGTATGCGCAGCAGCTCGATGAGGCTGGAGGGGACTCCGCTTGTGATTTCCTCGTACCTTTTCATCTTGCCGGTCGAGAGGTACTCGGCGATCTTCTCGGCGAGGCCCTCGCCGATTCCGGGCACTTCTTCAAGCCTCCCGTCCTTCCACAGGACCGTGACGTCTTCCCTGAGGTCCTGCAGCACGCGGCTGGCGCGGCGATAAGCGTTCACGCGGAACACCATTTCGCCCTTGAACTCCAGGACGTCCGCGATGGCGTCAAACATCCGAGCTATTTTCGCGTTCTGAGCTTCGCTCAACAGAAGTCACCTCGTCACTCAGAATAGCACATCCTCCGGCGCGATAGAACCGGGCGCGACGGGCCGGGCGCCCTGCGCGGCCGGCCGGGAGGCGGTGCGTTCAGAAGGCGGGCACCGCGACTGCGCCCCGCACGGCCGCCGCCGGCCCTCCCTTGAGCAGGACGGCGCGCGGTGTTAGTATGGTGGCCGTCCCAGACCAAACCGGAGGTGACACCCAGATGACAAAGCTCACTTACTACGGCCACTCCGCTTTCCTCATCGAGGGAGCCGGCAAGAAACTCATCGTCGACCCGTTCATCACGGGCAACCCCCTGTGCACGATCAAGAAGGAAGACCTCAAGGTGGATTACGTCATCGTGACTCACGGGCACGGCGACCACTTCGGCGACGCACCCGCCATAGCGAAGACCTCCGGCGCGACGCTGATATCCAATTTTGAGATCGCCTCGTACGCAGAAAAGCTGGGCTGCAAAGTTCACCCGCTGCACATCGGAGGCGCGGCCCGCTTCGACTTCGGCACTGTCAAGCTGACCATCGCCCACCACGGCTCGTGCCTTCCCGACGGGACGTACGGCGGAAATCCCGCCGGAGTGTTCCTGGACATCGAAGGCAAGCACGTGTACCACGCGGGCGACACCGGGCTCTTCTACGACATGAAGCTGATAGGGGACAGGCGGGTGGACGCGGCGCTTCTGCCCATAGGCGACAACTTCACGATGGGGCCGGAAGACGCGCTGGAGGCGGTGAAGCTGATAAGGCCTGCCGTCGTAATCCCCATGCACTATGGGACGTTTGACTTGGTGAAGCAGGACCCGTTCGCCTTCAAGCAGAAGGTGGAGAGCGAAACGCGCAGCAGGTGCGTGGTGCTGAAGCCCGGCGAGAGCTTCGAGCTTACGTAGGCGCGGCCGGACAGCAGGACGGAGACGCCATCGTGCCGACCCGGCGGCCGCGGCTCCGCGCGTCCCGGCACGAACCGACGGGAACGCCGCGCCGGGGTTTCCGGCTATTTCTTCTCTGAAGTGAGTATCTCGACCCTCAGGGGCGCGACCAGCTTCTTCAGCGTTTCCGCGTCCTTGCGGCCCCCGATGATGCCTCCGTAGTGCATCGGGATGGTCACCTCGGGCTTCATGGCCTGGACCGCCTTCGCGGCGTCTTCCGCGGTCATGACGTACTTGCCGGAGACCGGCAGCAGGGCGATGTCCACTTTGAACGTCTTCATCTCCGGGATGAAGTCCGTGTCGCCGGCGTGATACACCCTCTTCTTCCCCAGAGTGACTATGAAACCCGCGCCGCCGGCGCCGGGCGGGTGAAACTGCTTGCGCGCGGGGTCCACGTTGTAGGCCGGAACGACCTCTATGCTGATACCCTGAACCGCCAGCTTGTCGCCCGGCTTGACGACCTTGATCTCCCCCTTCAGCTTCTTGGCGCAGGCAGCCGTCGTGACCACGACCGTGCCCTTCTTAGTCACGGCAGCTATGTCCGCGGGCGAGCAATGGTCGAAGTGGTCGTGCGAGACCAACACCACGTCCGCCGGAACCATTCCGGCGCCAAGTTCGAACGGGTCGAAATACACCACCTTCTCGCCGTCCACTCTGAAGCAGTCGTGTCCCAGCCAGTGTATTTTTTCCAGCATGGCCTGCACTCCCTTTTTCGGCGTGACCTTCGCCGGTGAGGCCTCAGCCGCGCCGGCGTCGCACGAAGTGGCCTGAGACAGAACCATTAAGCCGAGGGGCGTCTCCGAGCTTGGACGGACATCGCCGGTGCCGGCCGAACGCCCGGCAGGCGCGCACAACAGAATCAGGATTGCGCCCGCGCACAACAGATTCCTGCTCATGTTGACCGCCTCCTTCCGGCGCCCGCGGCGGGGGTCGCGCCGCCGTCTACTGCGTCTCGATCCGATATGGCATCAGGTACAGGGACTCGCCGGGATAAAACAGGCTTCCCGCACGAAGCGCCTCGAGGGTCGCCTTCCCGCCCGGGGCAAACACCCCCAGGCTCGCCTCGAACGTCTCGTACGACTCGGCGGAGAAGGCTCTCACTATCTTCTGCAGCATGGATATCTTTCGCTTGGGAAACACCACCAGGGTGACTTCCGACTCCTTCGGGATGCCGGCTCTGGCCTTAGCCAGCTCGACCGACTCGTCCAGCCCTCCAAGGACGTCCACGAGGCCTATCTCGACGGCCTGAGCCCCGGTCCAGACTCTCCCCCGGCCGACTTTGTCGACTTCTTCCTCCGTCATGCCACGGCCCTGGGCCACCTTCCGCAAGAAGCTCGTGTAGAACTCCCACAATCGCTCCAGCAGCTTTCGGCGTTCGGCGGGCGTGAAGGCGCGGACGTCCGAGAACATCGCGGCGCGCTCGCCGCGCGTGACGATTTCCCGATTCACACCCAGCTTGGAGTAGAGCCCGGCTGTGGCGAACTTCCCGCTCACAACTCCGATCGAACCCGTGATTGTGCCCGGCTCGGCCACGATCGTGTCCGCCGCCATGGCGATGTAATAGCCGCCGGACCCGGCGACGTCCGACATGGAGGCTATGAACGGCTTTCTGGCCTTGGCCCTGTTCACTTCCCGCCAGATGAAGTCAGACGCGAGGCCGGAACCACCGGGACTGTCTATTCTGAGGACTATGGCCTTGATGTCCCCGTCCCTGGCGGCTTCCTTCAGCGCCTCCACCATGGTGTCGGAGCCCAGGGTCCTGCCCCACATGGGGCTGAAGGAGCTCTTCCCTTCGGTGATGGTGCCTACCGCATAGACCAGGGCTATCTTGGGCCCTCTTCCCAGCTTGAGCGTGGAGGACTTCACCCTTGCGTAGTCCTCCAGCGAAACCGTCTTGAAGTGACTCTCGTTCTCGACTCCCAGCACCCCGGGCAGCTCGTCTTCGTACAAGAGGCTGTCCACGAGACCGGCTTTGTAGGCCTCCGCAGCCGTGTAGGGGCCAGAGTCCACGATCTTCTTTACTTCCGCGGTGCTCAGGCCCTTCGCGTCAGCGATCACCTTGAGGAGCCTCGAAAACCCGTCGTCCAGCATGGAGTTGGTGACCTCTCTGTGCGCCTCAGTGAACGTCCGCTGCGTGAGCATGTCGGAGGCGCTCTTGTAGGCGCCGATGTGTTCGAGGTCGGGGACAACGCCCATCTTGTCCAGCATGCCCCTCAGGAACACGACCTCGGACATGAGGCCGTCTAGGAACAGCTCGCCCTCCTCGGGCATCAGCAGCTTGTCGCAGACGCTCGCCAGCGCGTATTCCTTGTCACCGCCCATTATCATGTAGGCCACGACCGGCTTCTTGGAGTTCGCCTTGAACCAGGCCAGCTTCTCTCTGATTTCGTGAGCCTTGCTCCAGCCGAAGGAGAAGGGCATGATCTTGACCACGATTCCGTCTATCCGCCGGTCGACCTTCGCTTTCTCCACGCATTCGAGCAGAGTCTTCATCGTGACCTGTTCTTTCTCGAGGAACGGCATGTCGAAGTAGCCGGAAGACTCCTCCGGAATGTCTCCGCCGAGCGACAGGACCAGGTAGCTTCCCTCCTTGACTTCGGGCGCTCTTCCCACGAACACCAGGACGAAAACCACCGCTATGAAGATCAGCACGCAGAAAAAAACCAGTAGCGCTATCAGTGACCGTCTGGCGGACATTTCCCAATCCTCCTTCGATTGTGGTCCAGCTTCGAGTCTATTCGTTGGCGGGCTTGGACAGCCTGGCCTTTATCTTCTCCCTGCTCTGCTGCTGGACCCCGCGCATTCTCTTGAAGCTCTCCAGCTGCAGCTCTCTCATTGACTTCTTGTATTCCGCCGCGGCCTCGTCGTACATGCCCTTGTAGCAGTACGCGTCCCCCAGCAGATAGTAGATCTCCCTGTCGTTGGGCCTGAGGGTCGCGGCCTTGCGCAGCTCCTCTATGGCTTCGTCGAAGCGGCCAACCTTCATGTAGACCTGGCCGAGGCTGGAACGAACGTCCGAGTCCTCCGGCAGGATGGCGGAGGCTCCCTTGAGCTGCTCGATCGCCTCTTCCGGAAACCCGGCCTGGCTGTACATCAGGCCCAGGCCCAGCTTTATGTCCGCGTCGTCGGGCGAGAGCTTGGCCGCCTTCCGCAGCTCTTCGATCGCCTCCAGGTACATGCGGCACTGGCCGTAGGCCACACCCAGGCCGTAGTGCGCTCCGGGGTCGAACGGGTTGTCTTCAACTGCCTTGCGCCATCTGCCGACTGCGGCTTCGTGATCGTTTTCTTCGGCCAATTCGAACCTCCCTTTCCCTCGTGCGTGACCGGCCAGCCGCCTTCCCGGCGCCGGCCCGCACTCGCCGGCGTACCGTCACGCGCCGTACTTGCTCAGACGTCCCGCGTGGGCGAGTATCAAGCTCATTAAGGTGACCATCGGCATCCTGCCGAACCCGCCTCTCGCGCAGCTTATCTCGTCGAAGGCTCCGACTTCGTCCACCCTGCAGCTCTTCGCCCTGAGGAGCACGGGCACGGGGTGCCAGCTGTGAGCGCCGAGCAGCGACGGCGTCGAGTGGTCCGCCGTCACCACGACCACGTCGGGTGACAGCGCCATCAGGTGGGGAATCCTCGAGTCCACGTGTTCTATCGCCTTCACTTTCGCGGCGAAGTCGCCGTCTTCACCGCTGCTGTCGGTCTTCTTCACGTGGAAGTAGAAGAAGTCGTGTTTCCGGAATTCATCTCGCAGGAGCTCCATCTCGGCGTCCAGGTCCTCGCGCGCCGGAAGGACCTCCATGCCGATGAGCCGCGCCAGCCCCCTGTACATCGGGTATTTGGCTATCGCCGCCGCCCGCAGCTTGAAGCGCTCCGCGAAGGACGCGTACGGTCTCTGAACCGCGAACCCCCTGAGCAGGACGGCGTTGGCCGGCCGTTCGTCGGCCAGCGCCCGGTGCGCCTGGTCCAGGAACGAGCGCACGATGCCGGAAGCCTTCCCGGCTTCGGGGACGAGCGGAACCGGGTCCAGCGGCTTGACGCCGGTGCGCTGAGGGTCCGTGTCCGAGACTGCGTCGTGAAGCCCGTCGCCCCTGAACACCACCACGGCCCTGTGCTCCCGCTCCGTCTGGATGAAGAGCTCCACGCCCGGGGGCAGCCTCACGGACCCGGCGATCTTCTCGCACAGCCTCGAGTTCTCCTCCGAGGAGATTCTTCCGGCGCGTCTGTCCGTGATGTTCCCGGCGGAATCCACGGTGGCGAAGTTCGCTCTGGCGGCGAGGTCCCTGGGTGTCAGGTCGAAGCCCACGCCGAGAGCGGACAGCACTCCCCTTCCGATGTTGCATGTCAGGGGGTCGTATCCGAACAGCGCCATGTGCGCGGGACCGCTGCCGGGCGTGATCCCGGGCGCGATCGGGTCGAGCACTCCGCACGTGCCCTCCGCGGCCAGCTTGTCGAGGTTCGGCGTGCGGGCCGCCTGGAGCTCCGTCTTGCCGTGACGGGGGTCCTGGATTCCACCCAGTCCGTCCAGCACGAGCAGCACTATCTTGCTTTGCCCCGGAACGACCACGTCGTCGGGCAGTCTTACATTCGGCATCAGAACCCTCCTCGACAGTCGAATCAGTCGAAGCCAGGCGCGTACTGCCGCCGCCTGGCCGCCGGTCCGCGCCTCAGAGCTCGCGGCGCCGCGAGGTCAGACCTTAATCTATCCTACCGCGCGCCCCGAGGCAAGAGGCGTCTGGGACGGCCGGGCACGGCCCGCCGGTCGCGTGGCCGCGGTACACCCCTCCCCGACGGGCGCGTACGCCGCCTTCGCGCGGCGGGAGGGGGCGGAAAAATGCCTATTGACAACATGTGAGCATTGCGTTGTAGTTGTTGTAGCTAGTCCATCACTTTTCGTGAGACAGGTGCCCAGCTTTCGGTTGACTTAGACCACACAAAAATGTTATCTATTGACTAGCGACCCTGCTAGTGGGCTTTCGTACGGGTCCCGGAGAGTTTCCGGGTTCCGGGATTGTGGCATACTCGGGCTCTGTGAGTGGCGGTATGGAGCCCGCGGCCGTGAATCGAGAAGAGGCCGGAGGGGATCCGTCCCCGAGCCGGACCGCGTCTCTGCAGCGACCGTACCAGTCAATCGCCTTCATCAATTACCCTACGGACGGGAGGTCAGATGAAGATGAAGAAGCAGTTCAAACCAGGGAGCTCCGGTGTCAAGAAGCTGATGTCGGACCCGAGGACGGCCAAGCGGCTGTCCCCCGCCGTCGTGAACGCTCTGAAGTACATCGACAGGAACCTTGCCAACATTCATTCCTCGAGCGACATCAGCAAGGCCCTCCGTCTCAGCAGAGAGCACGTTTCAAGGGCGTTCTCGAAACAGACCGGCCAGAAGATGTGGGAGTTCGTGAACAGGCTGAAGGTCGAAAGGGCAAAGCAGATGCTCACGGCCAAGCCCCATTTGGTGAAGCAGATCTACCCGGACCTCGGGTTCGGCTGCCAGTCCACGTTCTACAACGCCTTCAAGAGATACGCGGGCGTGACTCCCGGCAGGTTCAGAAAGCAGAGACTGGGCAAGAAAAAGGGACGCTAGCTTGCGTCGCGGCTGATGGCGCACGACAAAGAAGGGACGCTGATCGCTCAGCGTCCCTTTTCGCGTCTTGAGCTGTGGCTCCGGCTCGGCCGCCGGGGTTCGCGCGGCTGCCCGCGCCGCGCGGGCCACGGATGAGATGCCGTCCGGCCGGGGAACTTGCTACTGGCCGATCCCCAGCATCGTCAGGATCTTCGCGACCTCCTGCTTGGCGGTGGCGTACCCGTTGCACCTCCTGATGGGGAAGGTCACGCACGCGGTGCGGAACGTGCCGCCGCGCACGATCGTTCCGAGGTAGAAGTTCTCGGTCTGACCCGAGAAGGCGCCCGGCAGAAGGTAGTAGAGCGTTTCGGCGTACGACGAGGGATGGGCGATTTCGCAACCAGCGAGAATCGCCTGACTCCTCAGAGAATCCAGTCCTAGAGACAGGTTGCCATACAGCACCCAGCCGTTGAGAAGGCCAAAATTCGTTGAGTTGGGCTGGGTCGGAGAGATGTACTGAGTCCGCAGGCTGTCCACGCCCAGGTACTGCGCGGCGAACTCCGACGTGAAACTACCGTTGTCGCCCAGGACGGCGACTCCCTCGACGTACATGCTGCCGCCGTTGTCCAGAAACTCCGCGATTCCGCCCTGCCCCATCGACAGCCCGGCGGAGGGCGTGCTGCGGGTGTCTCCGTACCACACGACCTGCTTGAACAGCGGAAGTATCAGGCTGATCTCGCGCGGCGAGCGGAAGGTGCCCTGGCTTCCCACGTCGAAAACGGTGTACGCGTGAGTCGGAATGAGGGAATCCAGGGTCGCGCGGTAGAAGGCGTCCGTCGTGGCAGCGCCGGCCACGCTTGCCGGGACGTCGTCCACCAGCAGGACGTCTCCGACCGGAGCGATCACGTGCCACGCGTGCGCAATCACCTCGCTCGAGCCCTGCGCCTCGTCTATCGCCCTGAGATACACAGTCCTGTCGCCGTACGAGGTGATGTAATCGGGACCCATAGTGGTGTCTTCCCCCGCGACTATAATCGGGGTGTCCTCCTGGCCGTCCAGCCAGAGGACGTAGTACGCCACCGTGGCATCTCCGTCGGGGTCGGTGCCTTGCCAGTAGAACGACACGGCCGGCAGAGTGGTGTCAGGAAGGGCGTCCTCTTCGAACGCCACTGACGGCATGGAATTGACCACCGGGAAATTCTGCGTCGCGGGTGACGGGTCTTCTTCGTTCTTGTCGTCCACGGCTTTCACCCAGAAAGTCTGCACAGCGTAGCCGCTCGGAACCGGCAGGACGAAGTCCTTGTTCTTGGCCGCAGTGAAAGTCCAGTCGGTGTCGACCGGATCCGCGCCGTCCAGAGTCCACTGGTAGTAGAACCCGACGACCTCGCCGTCCGCGTCCTGACCCCACCAGTACAGCTTCACCGCGTACCGCACTGTGTCCAGGGGCCCCTGCACGAACACCCCCGTCTCGGGAGGAGTGTTCGGATGCAGCTTTCCGAGGTCCCTGGAGCACCCCGTGAGAGCGGCAAACGAGAGGACGGTCAGAAGGCAAAGCGCCGCCGTGACGACCGCGCGCCGCGTGAAACGGGGCGCGCGCGCCTTCGGAGCCTTGAATGAGCTGCTGGTTCGGTTTTTCTGTTTCATGTTTCTCGTCTTCCGTGTGTCGGAGTGTCTCCGTCTCGCCGTCTCCCCGCGCAGTTTCCGGCGGCTATTTCACTATCAGGAATTTCCCAACCTGCGTGTCACCAGTGGCCTTGTCCTCGACCACGAAGATGTAGAGACCGGTCGCGACGGCCTGGTCCCTCTTGGATATCACGTCCCAGGCGTACATCGTGCCCGACAGAAGGGGCGCGTTACGTCCCAGCGGGTCGGTCTTGACGTCGTATATGCCCCTCGCGTCCTGAGCGTGGTACGTGTCGCCGTCGAAGTTGATCTCGTCCACCAGGTCTCCGGACAGCGTGTATATCCGGAGCAGGGCCTTCGTTGGCAGGTTCGTGAACCAGAGATACCTGTCTCTCAGGAACTCCCCGTCCCACAGAGCCCGCACCCTGTAAGGGTTGGGGAACACGGCTGCCTTACTCGCGCTGGCCTCGGCCGGCTCCGGGCCGGGAACGACGAGAACCCTGTTCTGCGGCTTGCCGCTCTCCAGGCTGGGCACTTCCGGCGTGCCTGTGTCGTAGGACGTGACAGTTGCCCAGTACTTGAACCCGTCCTTGAGGTTCTCCATGACCAGCTTGTACTTGTAGCTCACGCCGCCTATTTCTACTGGGTCCTCGAGGAGCGAGAAGCCCGTGTTGAAGCCGGTGGTGTCTACCTTGTCGGCCTGCCTTACCATGCCGAACGTCTCATTGTCGGTGCTGAGGTAGACTCTGTAGCCCTCGAAGTCCTGCTCGTCCGTGACCGGGTCCCTGGCCGTCTCCGGGCTGTCGTCCCATCGCAGGGTCAGTTTCTCGCGTCCGGGTACCACCTTGAGGACGGGCGAAGGAGGAGGAGTCGGCAGGACGAAGTTGAAATCGTACGCCTTCTGGGCCCAGCTGGCGTTGAGGAAAAGGTCCTCTCGGTCGTCACCGCCGACGAAAGCGAAGGCGAAGGTCAGCGAGTCATCCGCGCCCAGAAAATCCACCGGCCCGACCGACAGCAGCTCGACCGCGTCGAACTGGGGGGCCTCGGACCCGTCAGTCACATCGATCTCACCGTTGCTCATCAGGAGGTATCGTTCGTTGTCTTCGTCCTTGTCGGTCCCGCCGGGGTCCCAGCCCCACCAGTTGAAGGAAACCGGCGTCGTGGCGAAGTCCACCGGCACGTCGTTGCGTTTGACGCCCAGCAGCTTTATGCCGGCCCACGACGGGGCTGCGCCGCTGGCGAAGTTGTAGTGGTGCTCCGAGACCATCCTCAGCGTGTCGTAGTACGCTATGTCCTTCTTGCTGAACCAGCCCGAGGGAGGCCAGGTCACATACGTGCTCTTGTTGCCCGAAGCCAGCTCGCCGTACATGGCTATGTGAACGGCGCCCATAGTGCTCTGGCTGATGTTCTTGAGCGTGTAGCTGATGAGCACGAACGCGTCCGCCAGGTCGTAGCTCCACACCATGCTCCGCTGTTTCAGGAGCAGCCCCTGCGTGACGTGTTCGTCCGGCTTGGACCCCACCGCGAACGAATCACTGTAGAACGCGATGAAATCCTGCTCCGAATACGCGCCAGGGTGGTAATACTTATTGTTCAGGAGGGCCGAGATTTCTTCGATGCCCAGCGTAGCCGGCGAGAACTCCACTCCGGCCGCGCTCGGAGTGTTCCAGTAGCCGTCAATCGTCCCGGTGGTGACCAGCGTGTCGCCCTGCGCGTTCACGGCGCCGATCCAGAGCCCCGCCCTGATGAGGTGGTCTATGCCGGTGCCGAGCGGATACTCCAGGGACGCGCTTCTGTTGACGAAATTGTTCCCCAGAAAGCCGTAGTTCGTGACGGTCATACCGATGTTGCTGACGTCGTGGATGCGAAGGTCGTACCGTATCGAGTCGGCCTGGGCGGTCGAGTGGACGCCGGGCTCGACCGGGAACGGGGAATCGTGCGAGACGTCACCGGAGGCGACTCCGGTTCCCGGGATAAGAACGACGCCGAGGAGCGTGGCCGCCGCCACGGCCCAAAACCGAGTCTTTCGAAGTGAGCGCATCGGTGAACCTGTTCCCTTTCTGTTTCTCGTCCGTCAGAGCGCCTGGCGCCCCGCGCTATTGTCTCAACTCGTAGATGAGTATCTTGGAATTCTGCGGGTCAGCTATGTAGACCCACTTGTCTCTGGCCGCGACCGCCGACGGAGGACCGACCGCGTAAGTCGTGTCCCAGTTCACGGTCTGGTCGATCACGCCCGTCGCGAGATACTTGAGGACTCTGTTATTTCCCGTGTCGGCGACGTAGATGTTGCCCAATTCGTCCGCGTCGGAATCCAGAGGCGAGTCGAATGGATCCGACGGGGAAGGCCCGTTTATGAAAAGGTAGCAGGACGCAACGGCGTCCGTGGCCAGTTTCTTCACCTGATTGTGGCCCGTGTCCGTCACCTGAAGATACGCGCCGTCGAAACAAAGTCCTCCCGGCCGCATCACGTAGCCGATTCCGGCGCCGCTTTCGCTCAGAACTCCATTACCACCCAGGGTGTCTCTGTCGCCGGACGGCGTGTACTTCCAGATGAAATCCTTCTGGCTGTCCGCGACGTAAATGTAGCCCTCGTCGTCGACTGCTATCCCGCCGAACACGGCCCATTCGGGGTCAGTGAACGTTTGGATGGGGAGGCCGCCGGAGCGGGGGAAGTGTTTGACCGTCATGTCGCCGGCGTCGGCCACGTAAATCTCCTCGTTGGGACCCTCGGCCAGCAGCACGGGTTTCGACAGATTCTCCAGCGGGGCTATGAGCGGATGAGGCTGCGGGAAAAATGTCTTGTACGCCACCACTCGCGCGCTCTCCTGCGCGACGTAGACGAACCCTCCAACCGTCACAACCACGTCCGTGGTGCCCGGGAAACCGCCCCACTCGTAAGTGAGAACGTACCTGCCCTGAACGACACCGGTGCCGCCACGGGTTTCTTCCGGCTTCGAGAGCTGCTGGCCGCAACCGGCCAGGCCGAGCGCTCCGGCCAGCAGCGACGCTGACAGCAGGAACAGCAGAGCGCTTCTCCACGTCGGGGAGAGGCGTCCGCGGACCGATCTCTGGATCATTCCGGTAGTTCGATGCATGTTGTAAGGTCCCTCAAGCTTCGCCGCGTAGGTTTCGTCTCCACTGAGTCCCGGCGGTCGAATGGTTCCGCTAGAACGCGAAATTCAGCGTGAATATGTTGACGTTTCCGAGGTACTCGCCCTTCATGTACGAATAGTCTATCGTCCCGTTCACGCCGCCGTATTTCACCTTGAGCCCGGCGCCGAACGCGGGACCCATGTCGTCGGAGTTGAGGTCGTATCCGCCTCTCAGGGTAGCGACATCCGCCAGCTCGTATTCGGCTCCCACCCTGATGGTCTCTTCGTTGTCGGCGTAGTGGTTCATCTCAAGCGCCGTTGTGACCCTGTGCATGTCATTTCTCACGGGGTCAAACGCGATTCCGAACTTGAACATGGTCGGTGGAGCGAATCCTTCGTAGTCCTGCTCGATCCGGACGCCGTCGGCCAGTCCTACGAAAGTCCCGGACGGCTTGAGCTCGGGCCCGAAGTTGGACAGGAACATCGCCATCCTCACGGTGCTGAGTCCGACGTAGTACTTCGTCCCGACGTCCAGCAGCCACGAGTTGGTGACCGGCCCCCCGACGTCCGCGCCGAGCTCTTCCCTGACGTACTTGACGTTCCCCCCGACCATCAGCTTGTCCGTGAGCCTTCTCGCCAGCGACACTCCCGCGAGCCAGTCGGTGAAAGCGAACTTCCTGCCGGTTCCGTAAGGCATGTACTCGGTGGTCTCGTCCATCATGGTGCTGAGCGAGCCGAAGAAGACCCCCACCGAACCGTTGAACCCGGCCCACGGCTGCGCGTAAGCGCCGAAGGTGTAGTCCACGTCGGCGAACCACTGGATGTGGGTGACCGAGAATCCCTTCTGAGCGATGTTGGCCAGGCCCGCGGGATTCCAGCCCACCGAGGTTACGTCGTCAACCACCGCCACGTACGCGCCGGCCATCGCGGCGCCGGGCGCGGAGAGCGGCAGCTTGAGAAAGGTCCCCGAGGCGGTCCCGACTCGCTGCCCTCCGAGGCTCACCTGGGAAAAGGCGGCGCCGGGAGCCAGGACAAGAGTCGCGACAAGCAGGACGGCAGCGGCCGTCGCGGCTCGGCGCTGGAAGTGCGTGCGGTTTCTCATCGGCTCTCCATCTTTGCTCTTGGTTCGACTTGCCACACTGTCAACGCGCCCGCTCAGGCCCGCCTACCACTCGTAGGAGACGGCCAGCCTGAAGTTCCTGGGCACGCCGAAGTACGCAGGGTTGCTGTACTGCGTGCGGTAGTACAGCGTGTTGTTCCTTATCATCGTTCCCGCGCCCGGCTCGTATGGTTCGCCGGTCTGTGGGTCCACTTCCATGGGGTTCTTTCTGTTCAGGATGTTCCAGCCCTGGAACACGACCTCGAGCCTCTTGTCGTTACGCAGCTTAAACACCTTGGTCAGTTTCATGCTGAGCTGGCTCTCCAGCGGTCCGTTCCGGGAGTAGTCCTCACCGCTCTCCCTGCCCTCCGAGTCTCTGGGCGTGTATGCTTCCCCGCTCGTGATGTACCAGTAGAAGTAGATGGACCATCCGGGCGGGATCTTCAGCCTGCCCCACTCCGCCGGAGGGGCGTCTATCGGCACCCGGTACTCCAGCCAGGAAGTAAGCTTGTGAGGTCTGTTCCACCACATGTAGACCTCGCCCAGGTTGGCTTCGCTGAAGTCGCCGCCGGCCTCCTGGACCAGCTTGGCCGCGTTGGGGTCGGAGCTCTTGCCGGTCGCCAGCGAATAGGTGTACGACAGGCCGAACGAGACGTTGTTGGTTCTCCTCTTCTTGAACTCCAGCTCCACGCCCCTGGACCTGGCGTAGTCGACGTTTCTGTAAATGAAGAACGTGGTCAGCAGGGGCTGCCCAGTGGACGGGTCGATGCCCGCCTGCAGCGTGAACGGCGTGGCCGTCGGGTAGTCGTAGATGTCCTTGTAGAACAGCGTGACGTCGCCTGCCATGTCGTTAGTGAACTGGTGTCTTGCGCCCAGCTCGTACTGGACTGCGATCTCCGGGTTCAGGTTGGGGTTGCCTATCCTGGGATAGCTCTCGCTCGACACCGACGTGATCTTTGAGTAGATGTAGTAGTACGTCGGCCACTGGGTGAAGTGCCCGTAGTTGAAGAACAGGTTGTCTCTCTCCGTGACGGGATGGGAGATCGCCAGGCGCGGACTCATGTGAGCCTTGAAGCGATGACCGAAGACCTCTTTCGTGTCGTGGTAGAAGTTGGCCCTCGTGAAAGACGTGATGTTCGTGTTGGTGGTGTCGTCAATCACTCTCTCCAGGGCCTCACCCGGGAACCAGTAGTCGTAACGGACGCCTATCTTGGCAATGAAACCCTCGTACTCGAGCTTGTCTTCGGCGTACAGGGAGCCCTTGTTGGGGTAGACGTGGAAGAGGTCGTGCTCACGCCCCAGTCCGTCCGTGTCGTACTCCCAGGGTCTTGATATGCTGATGTACTGCACGTTTTCGTACTGGCTGTCGAACCCGGTGATGAACTCGTGGTGGGGCTCGAACCGCTTGGTGAGGTCCCACGCGAGGCCCCACGTCTCTATGTACCTGTCCCTCCAGTCCGCGACGTCGCCGCTGTCAATAAAGTAGATGGAGTCGAGACTGTCGGGAAGCGCGCTGTCGTCGGGCTGCTCATACCCGCTCCACTTCTTCCCCGCCACGTCACGGTGCGAGGCGCTGAAATACCTGGATACCTGCAAGTTGTGGTACGAGGACTTGCTGATGTTCTGCCGCCAGAAAGCCGAGAAGCTGTTCTGGTCGCTGGTGATTGTGTAGTAATGGTCGAGCCGGTTGGTCCATGACCACGGGTAGCTGGTGATGTTCTTGGCGACCTCACCGATGTCGTGCTCGGCGAACCCCTGTCCTATCCCTATCCATTTCGTCGCTGACACGCCGAACTTGTGCGCCGCGTTGGGCTTCCAGACCAGCTTCCCGATGGCCCTCCAGTTGTTGTCGCTCCTGGGGCTGAAGAAAGAACCATACGTGAACTCGCGGCCCAGTATCTTGTCCCTGTAGCTGGACACCAGACGTGGTTTGTCTCCGCCGGTGTACAGAGGGATGCGGAACCCACCCGCCTCTATGACGGTGACCTGGTCCTTTCTCGCGGCCATGTCGTTCAAGTCCGGAAGATAGGTGTCTGAGACGTCGCCGGACAGGTTCATGAAGAACGTGACTTCCCCGGGG
Organism: uncultured bacterium; assembly: GCA_964570935.1. GTDB lineage: Bacteria > Eisenbacteria > RBG-16-71-46 > JAFGJU01 > JAFGJU01 > JAFGJU01. Next base: position 67,183 of record CAZMZP010000075.1, on the reverse strand, counting down.
ATCTTGGCCTTGAGCTTGGGCAGCAAGTACGTTGTCAGTGGTTCCGGACCGCTGAGCTGGAAGTCGACATAGTCATAGTTGTAATAGCTGAACAGCGGAGTACGGTCCGTCGAATATGTGATGCCTCCGCGGTACGCGGAGCCGCCCTCCCTCACCTTCACGTCCACGACGCCGGAAAGGGCCTGGCCGTACTTGGCGCTGAACCCGCCCGTGATGACGCTCATCTCCGCCACCGACCGGGCGCCGATGAGGTCGCCGCTGGAGCCGCCCGAGAGGGCGTCTTTCATCTTCACTCCGTCTATTATGTAGATGACTTCGTCGGTCCTGCCGCCCCTGACGTGGAGCTCGTCCTTGGAGCTTACGATACCCGCCTGCCTCGCCATCACGTCCTGTACGGTCTCGCCAACGGGCAGGACTCTGAGCTCTTCGGCCGAGATGTTCCTCTTCGTCGAAGCCACGTCCACTTCGACCATCGGCCTGGTGGACCAGATGACGACCTCGTCCCTGCCGCCGACGGCCACCTGCTGGAGCTCGAAGTTGGCTCTCGCGGCCTGGTCCGCCGTGACCCTGACGTCCTTCCTGACCACGCCGGTGTAACCGATGAGACTGGCCCGGACCGAATACACGCCCGGCGGAATCCCGACGATTATGTACTCACCGTCCTCGGCGGACACGGCACCGAATTGGGTCTCCAGTATGACTATGTTGGCGAAAGGCAGTGGTTTCCCGGTCGCGGCGTCCAGCACCTTGCCCAGGACTCGGCCAACCCCCTGGGAGTAGGCGTCCGAGGCGGGCAGCAGGAGAAAGACGGGGATGAACAGCAACAGTAAGAGCCGGAGGCATGGCCCCGGCCCGGCGTGTTTAGCCGACGACGACTTTGGATAGCCTGTCACTTTCGTCATGATTCTTTTCGCATCCTCCGTTCGGATAGGAGAGGAAAGCGCGGCAGTCCGGCCGCGGACAGAACTAGAGCGCATCAACCGTATCAAAACGGCGCGGTTTGCGTCAACAGTATTCGGGCTTCACGCGCGTTCGGCGTCTGTTATCTTCTGAACTCTCTTGGCGTGCCTGCCGCCCTCAAAAGCAGTGGCCAGCCATTCCCTGACTATCCGCCGGGCGTGACCGGAGTTGACCACCTTGGAGCCCAAGGCCAGCACGTTGGCGTCGTTGTGCGCCCGGCTGTTCCTTGCGGTGTCCACGTCGTGGCAGAGCGCGGCACGGATTCCTTTGACCTTGTTGGCGGCTATGGAGGACCCGATCCCCATGGTGTCTACGACGATGCCCTTCTCACATTCGCCCGACGCCACGGCCCTGGCCACGGCAAGGGCGAAGTCGGGATAGTCGACCGACTCCGGCCCGTGAGTGCCGCAGTCCTTGACCACAATCCCCAGTTCCTGCTCGAGGTATTTCCTCAAGAGCTCCTTGAAGGCAAATCCGCCGTGGTCGGCGCCCACGGCCAGCGCAACGGCGCCAGGCGCCTTTGCCTTGGGACCGGCAGGCGCACCTGCCGGGACGCGAGTCGCGCCCACGGGGCCTTCGCGGGTCGTCTCCTCGAGGACTTCACGCACTACTTTCCTTATTCTCTCCGGAGTGATCTTCTGACGTTCCATGCCTTCACCTCATGCCGTCGCCAGTTTCAGGCGCAGCGCGCGAGCAGCTTCTCGAGCGCCCTCGAAGCGTTGACCGTCACTTCGCGCGAGGACGGACCCGCGTACGGACCCTGCCAGATCTCGCCGGCCGCGACAATCGGGCGGCCGCCTACGAAGACGTGCTTCACGTCGGAGCTCTTTGCCGAGAATACGATCCTCGTGGCGGGGTCGCAGCCGGGGCCGCAGAGCGCGTGCTCTCCCGAGACGTTTACCACAATCAGGTCGGCCTTCTTCCCCGGTTCGATGCTGCCCACTATGCCGTCTATGCCCAGCGCCTTCGCCCCTCCCAGGGTCGCCGCCTCCAGGAACAGCCCTGCCCACGGGTGCCCGCCTCCATTCTTGTAGCTCTGCAGGAGCGCGGCAGTCCTCATCTCCTGGAACATGTCGAGGTTGTTGTTGCAGGCGGCGCCGTCGCTGCCCAGCGACACTGCCGCGCCGGACCGCGCGAGACGGTCGACGTCCGCTATCCCGGAGGAAAGCTTGAGGTTGCAGGACGGGCAGTGAGCCACCTTCGTACCGGTCTCGGCCAGGATTCTGAAGTCGTCGTCCTCCAGATGTATGCAGTGGGCCAGCACGAGGTTCGGACCGGCCAGCCCGAGTGATTCGAGGTATTTGACGGGGCTCACGCCGTGCCGGGACTTACAGTCCTCCAGCTCGGCGGCGGTCTCGGAGGCGTGAGAATGCACGAGGAGGACCATCTCGCGAGCGCTCGCGGCCACCCCGCGCAGCAGGTCTTCGCTGCAGCTTTCCAGGAACCGCGGCGCGAACGCGTACTGAATTCTGCCGCCGTCGGCGCCGTGCCACCTCCCGTGAAGCCGCAGCGCCTCAGACATGGATTCGTCGGTGGTCTCTCTGAGCCCGGGAGGCACGTGGTCACCGGCGTCCATCATGGCCTTGCCGCAGAAGGCCCTTATGCCGCTCGCCCGTGCGGCCTCGAACACCTGGTCGGTGTGGTGAACGCTTCCCATGTCGAGGACGCACGTGGTTCCGCCCTTCAACAGCTCGTTACAGCCCAGCGCGGCGGAGGCGCGCATGGACTCGGGGTCGTGAGCGGCTTCGAGAGTCCATATCCTGTCCAGCCAGCCGGCGAGTCCGACTCCCTCGGCCTGGCCCCTGAACAGCGTCTGACAAAGATGCACGTGAGTCTGGATGAAGCCGGGAAGGACGTAGCTGCCGCCGACGTCCAGCGTCCGAAGCCAGGAATGTCCGGCAGCGCGCCGCGCCCAACCACCCGGGTTCTGCCCGACGGCGGTGATGACGCCGCCCTCTATCATCACGTCGGCCCGCAACACTTCCCTGGAAGCGTTCATGGTTATGACGGTGCCGCCCGTCAACAGAGTTGCGTCCAACCTGACCTCCTGCAACGCGGCGTGAGACCGCGGGTGACCCCACTGAAGCGTGCGTGCGTCCGCCCGCGGAGCGCCCCGAATCCGGAAGCGCCAACCAGAGTTAAGAGTTGACACCCGAATCCGTTCGCGCTAGACTCCACCACAGCTTTTTGAGCGGCCAAGAGAGCCGTTCGCCGCTTGTCACCAGTGAAGTAAGATAGAACTATACATAAGCTGCGGGAAACGGTCAAGCGATCCACTGTTGCGGAACAAAGTAATGCGATCCACTCTGCGACAGGCGGCGGTCCCGGGGCAATCAATGGAAGTCCTGCTCACAGAAGAACAAATACAGAAACGCGTGAAGGAGCTTGGCCTCGAGATCTCCCGCGACTACCCCGGTCAATCCCCCATCCTCATAGGAATCCTGAGAGGCAGTTTTCTGTTTCTGTCCGACCTGGTTAGGCATCTCACCATCAACCCCGAAATCGACTTCATGTCCGTGTCGAGCTACAACAACCTCACCAGGAGCTCCGGCGTCGTGCGGCTGCTCAAAGACCTGGAGAGAGACATCAGCAACGAGGACGTCATCATCATAGAGGACATCGTGGACAGCGGCCTTACCCTGTCCTACATAAAGAGAATGCTCCTCGCCAGGCTCCCGCGTTCGCTCAGGATATGCGCGCTTCTTGACAAGCGCGAAAGGAGGGAGGTCGACATAGCGATTGATTACGTGGGTTTTGTGATTCCGAACAAGTTCGTCATCGGGTACGGGCTTGACCTGGCCCAGAAGTACAGAAACCTCCCCTACGTGGCCACTCTGGAAGAGTCGGAGATCGGAGTGCCCTGAGGACCATGGCCGTGGAACACAAGAGCTTTTTTCTCGGGATCGCCGGCAACATCGGAGCCGGAAAGACTTGCCTGACGAGAGAGCTTAACAGGCGGACCGGCTGGCAGGCGTATTACGAGCCCGTGATCGACAACCCCTACCTGGACGATTTCTACAAGGACATGAACAGATGGAGCTTCCATCTCCAGATCTTCTTCCTTTCGAAGAGATTCCAGGCCCAGAAGAAGATGCTGGAATCCGGCGTCTCCTTCATCCAGGACAGGACCATCTACGAGGACGCCGAAGTCTTCGCCAGAACGCTCAACCGCCTCGGCCACATGTGCGACAGAGACTACGCCAACTACAAGGCGCTGTTCGACACGATGCTCGAGTTCATCAGGCCGCCCGACCTCATAATCTACCTGCGCGCCGAACCCGTGAGCCTGATGGACAGGATAAAGCACAGGGGCCGGGAGAGTGAGAAGTCAATAACGCTCGACTATCTGAAAACGCTCGACGACGCTTACGAAGAATGGCTTGGGAGGGCGCGCAGGATGACGCGAGTCCACGAGGTCGACACCGACACCGTGAATTTCATCGAGCACGCGCACAAGATCGACGAGATCGTGGGGCTCGTCAAGTCACACGATTGCGAGATGTCCGGCACGCTGGCAGGTTGTGAAAATGTTCCTTGCACGAGTTGTGGGGAAGATAGCCGCCACAGTAAAGCATAGAGACCTCCGCGGAAAGAAGCTCCTCCTGGTCCGCCCGCTAGACTTGTCCCTCTCCCCCAGCGGCAAACCCGTGATCGCAGTGGACAGCGTGGGCGCCGGCGGCGGGGACATGGTGCTGGTGTCGGACGAGGGAAACGCCGCGTCCCAGATCCTCAAGATGCAGAGGGGACCCGTCAGAACCGTCATCGTTGGCGTCGTCGACAGCGTGGACCTGCCGGAGACGGACGGCGCCAGGCCGGGGCCGCGTGACTGAAAGGTCGAAGGAATGAGCAAGGCCATCGTCATCGGGATAGCGGGCGGGTCGGGTTCGGGCAAGACCCTCGTGGCCGACACCATCTACTCCGAGCTGGGGTCGGACAAGGTCGTCATAATCAAGCAGGACTCCTACTACAACGACATGTGCCACCTGCCGTACGAGGAGCGCTGCAGGCAGAACTTCGACCATCCCGACGCGTTCGACATGCCCCTCCTCAGGGAGCACATCCTGAAGCTCATCCACGGCCGGCAGATCGAACAGCCGATCTACGATTTCACCCAGCATCGCAGGAGCGGGGAGACCAGGAGGATCGGGGCGCATCTCGTCATCGTGCTGGAGGGCATCCTCATCCTGGACGACGTCGAACTGCGGACCCTGATGGACATAAAGGTGTTCATAGACACGGACGCGGACGAGAGGTTCATCAGGAGGCTCAAGCGGGACTTGAGGGAGAGGGGCCGCGGTATCGAGTCCATAATCGAGCAGTACGAGAGCAGCGTGCGTCCGATGCACCTGCAGTTCGTGGAGCCGTCCAAGAGATACGCCGACATCATAATCCCGCAGGGCGGACATAACGTAGTCGCCATCGATCTCTTAAAGACCAAGATCCGCTCGCTGCTGTGAGCGTCGCGTCGAGACTTGCCGCGCCGGCCGCCGGCGCGTTCTCGCGAGACGCGTGAGGAAGGTGCAAAATGACTGAGAACATCCCGCAGAAGAACACCGGCTGGATCGAGGTCATCTGTGGAAGCATGTTCAGCGGGAAGACCGAGGAGCTCATCAGGAGGCTGAGGAGGGCGCAGATCGCCAGGCAGAAAGTCTCCATTTTCAAGCCGCGGATAGACCGGAGATACGGCAGCGACCACATCGTATCCCACAATCTCCAGCGGATACCCTCGCAGGAGGTTTCCGACTGCGGCGAAATACTCAAGAGGGCCATGGACGCGGACGCCGTCGGAATCGACGAGGCGCAGTTCTTCGGCGCCGACCTCATAGGCGTGTGCCAGAAGCTGGCCGACAGCGGCAAGAGAGTGATAGTGGCGGGGCTGGACCAGGACTACACCGGAAAGCCCTTCGAGCCCATGCCGCAGCTGCTGGCCGTGGCGGAGTACATCACCAAGACGCTGGCCATCTGCGTTGTCTGCGGCAACCCGGCGAACAGGACCCAACGCAAGGTCCCGAGCAAGGAGAGAATAGTGGTCGGCGCCGCCGACCTGTACGAGGCCAGGTGCCGTCACTGCTTCGAGCCGCCCGGGAAAGAACGGCCGGCCCCGTCCGACGCGAAGAAGTCCGGCGGAAAGAATACAGTCCCGAAGAAGCCCGCCGGCAGGAAACCCGGGACCGGGAAGCCAGGCGCCGGAAGGTCCGGCCGGAAATGACCGCGCCGGAAACGACCCAGTTGGAGGAATCAGACTTCATGAGAACGCTTCACGCCGCGCGCCGAAAGCACTCAGCCGGTTTCTTCGTGACAGCGATGCTCTGCCTTGCGCTTTTTCTGACGGTCTGCGCATTGTCCTGCGCGAAGAAGGAAAAGAGCGGGACGGACGAGACGGACTCGGGCGCCGCGAACGCAGCTTTCAAGGTCGGGCTGGTGTTCGACGTCGGCGGCAGGGGCGACAAGTCTTTCAACGACTCCGCCTACAGGGGACTCGTGAGGTCCAAGGAAGAGCTGGGAGTGGACTTCGAGTACATCGAGCCGGGCGAAGGAAGCGACAGGGCCTCCGCGCTCCGTCTGATGGCCAACGGAGACGCGCGGGTCATCTTCGGAATCGGCTTCCTGTTCACCGACGACATAACGCAGACCGCGAAGGAGTTTCCAGACAAGAAGTTCGCGTGCGTGGATTACACGGTCACGGACGCCGACAGCATCCCGGCCAACCTGGTCGCTCTCAAGTTCAGAGAGGAAGAGGGCTCCTTCCTGGTGGGCGCCGTGGCGGCGCTGAAGAGCAAGACGGGCAAGATAGGTTTCGTGGGTGGCATGAAGATCCCCCTCATCAAGAAGTTCGAGGCGGGCTACATCGCCGGCGCGACGTACGTCCGGCCCGACGTGAAAGTGTTCGTGTCTTACGCCGGCGTCACGGACAACGCGTTCAAGAACCCCAGCAAGGGTAAAGAGCTGGCGCTGACGCAGTACTCCAAGGGCGCGGACGTGATATTTCACGCATCCGGCTCGACGGGTCTGGGCGTCTTCGAGGCGGCCAGGGAAAAAGGCAAGCTGGCCATAGGCGTGGATTCCGACCAGTACGCCGAGGCGCCGGGCTACATCCTCACGAGCATGATCAAGGACGTGGACGTCGCGGTCCTGGAGACCATAAAGTCCGCGATGAACAACACGTTCGAGGGCGGGGTGAGGGCGCTCGGTCTCAAGGAGGGCGGGATCAGCTACGTGTACGACGACAACAACAAGGCACTGATCGGCGAAGACATACGCGCCAGGGTCGAGACGCTCAAGCAAAAAATAGTTTCCGGAGAGATTGTTGTTCCCTCCACGTGACACCCCCGCTTCGCCCCGTTCCCCGACCTTCCTTCAAATGGAGGGCATATCCAAGCGCTTCGCCCTCGTCAAGGCCAACGACTGCGTGAGCCTCGACGTGCGGAAGGGCGAGATCCACGCGCTGGTGGGTGAAAACGGCGCGGGCAAGTCCACTCTCATGCGCATACTGTACGGGTTGTACAGGCCCGATTCCGGCCGCATTTCCTTCGACGGGATGAGGACCGATATCAGGACCCCGGCGGACGCGATTTCGCTTGGCGTCGGGATGGTGCACCAGCATTTCATGCTGATCCCGCAGTTGTCGGTGGCCGAGAACGTCGTCCTCGGCTCCGAGCCTTCGCGGTCCGGCGTGTTCCTGGATCTCAAGTCCGCGTCCCGGAGAATAGACGAACTTTCCCGGCTGTTCGCGTTGTCCGTGGACCCGCTGGCGCAGGTCGAGAAACTGTCCGTGGGAGCGCAGCAGCGCGTAGAGATACTGAAAATACTCTTCAGGGGCGCGGAGCTCCTCATACTTGACGAACCCACGGCCGTTCTCACGCCCCAGGAGACCGACGCCCTCTTCATCATACTGCGGAAGATGAGGGAGCAGGGAAAGACCATCGTCTTCATCACGCACAAGCTGAACGAAGTCATGGAGATCTCCGACAGAGTGACCGTTATGCGCCACGGCAGGGTCGTGGGCATGGTCGACACGCGGGACTCGTCGCCCGCGGAGCTGGCCATGATGATGGTGGGAAGAAGAGTCTTGTTCGACGTGGACAAGGGTCCTGCCGCGCCGGGCGGAGCGGTGCTGGAGCTCATAGACGTTCACGCGCTGGGCGCAGGCAGGGTGCCCAGACTGAAGGGCCTTTCCTTGAGCGTCCACGCCGGCGAGATCCTGGGAGTGGCTGGAGTCGAGGGGAACGGCCAGACGGAGCTCGTGGAGGTGATCGCCGGGCTCAGGAAACCGGCCTCCGGCAGAGTCCTGCTCGGGGGCCACGACGTCACAGGTTCGTCTCCCAGACAGATGCTCGAACGCGGGGTGGCGCACATTCCGGAGGACCGTCTGAAGCGGGGGCTCATAACGGAGTTCACCGTGGGTGAGAACCTGATCCTGGGCTCTCAGTTCAGGCCGCCTTACGCCGGCCGGGTGTTTCTGGACTCGAACGCCGTCCTGGCGAACGCGGAGTGGGCCCTCCGGGAGTTCGACGTCAGGCCGCGGGCTCCCTTCCTGAGGGCCGGCGCGCTGTCCGGAGGCAACCAGCAGAAGCTGGTCGTGGCCCGCGAGCTGGGCCGCAAGCCGGTACTGCTGGTGGCGGCCCAGCCCACCAGGGGCGTGGACATCGGGGCCATAGAGTTCATCAGGCGCTGTCTCGTCTCGCAGAGAGACGCCGGCACGGCCGTGCTGCTCGTGTCCGCGGACCTGTCCGAGATCCTGAGCCTGAGCGACAGAATAGCCGTCGTGTTCGGCGGCAGGGTCGTGAGCACAGTCGATGCGGCCGCGACCGACGAGAAGGAACTGGGACTCCTGATGACCGGCGCCGGCCGGCCGACTGCGTGATGCGCGGCGGTGGCCGCTCACGCGGGGCGGCAGCGCGGCCACGCGCAGGCGTAGTCTCCTTGGCACGAAGCTGACTTCTACCGGTGAGCGAATGAACCACAATCTCACTGACTTGAACGCGCCGCCCGAAACCCGGGCACCCGGAAGGACCCGGACGGGTCTTCTCCTCAGCCTTGGGGGGGCCGTGGGCGTCCCGTTGGTCGCGCTTGCCGCCGCCTTTGGGGTCGGCGCGCTTTTCATAGCCGCCATTGGACAGGACCCGGGCCTTGTATACGCCAGGCTAGCCAGGGGCACGTTCGGGGATTCCTACGGGTTCGGACAGGTCCTCTTTAAGGCCACGCCCCTCATCTTCTCGGGACTGGCGGTGGCCCTGGCGTTCAAAGCGGGCCTTTTCAACATAGGCGCGGAGGGCCAGCTGTACGTTGGCGCGTTCTGTACGGCGTGGGTGGGGTTCACGCTGACGGGGCTGCCTGGTGTGGCGTTGGTGCCGCTTTGCGTCGTGGCAGCCGCCCTGGGCGGCGCGGCCTGGGGAGCCTTACCCGGGTATCTCAAGGCCAGGTTCGGCACTCACGAAGTCATAAACACGATCATGCTCAACTTCATAGCCATCGCGTTGACCGGATACATGGTAACGAACGTGTACATAGTCCCGGAGACGATTCACACCCCGAGGATAGCCCCGCAGGCGCAGATACCGCGGCTCGAACAGTTCTGGCCGGCGTTCAAGGGTTCGCCCGTGAACGTCAGTCTGTTCCTGGCCCTGGCGGTGGCCGTTCTCGTGTACTTGTTCCTGTGGAGGACGAAGCACGGTTTCGAGCTGAGGGCCGTGGGTTTGAACCCGTGGGCGGCGGAGTACGGCGGAGTGAGCGTGGCCTCCGGGATCGTGACGGCAATGACGCTCAGCGGAGCCCTGGCCGGTCTGGTGGGGGTCGACTTCGTCCTGGGCTACAAGTACTACTACGAACAGGGCTTCTCGGCCGGAATAGGTTTCATGGGCATAGCGGTCGCGCTGCTGGGCCGGAATCATCCGCTGGGCGTGGTGCTGGCGGCTCTGCTGTTCGGGGCGCTGAGCTACGGCGGGCTCGTCATAAACTCCGTCGTGCCGAAGGAGCTGGTGGAAATACTCCAAGCGATAGTCATTGTCGCGGTCATAGTCGGTACCAACCTCTTCGGCGCGCTTGCGGTGTCGTTGAAGAAGAGGTCGCTCAGGTAAGGAACCGGTGCGATGGACTGGATGATAGTCCTCACGTTCGTGGCGCAGACGATCAGGATATCCGTGCCGTACACGCTGGCCGCGGTGGGCGGCACGTTTTCGGAACGCGGCGGCGTCGTGAACATCGCCCTGGAGGGTATTCTCCTGAACGGCGCGTTCACGTGCGCGCTGGCCACTCACTACACCGGGAACCCGTGGCTGGGGATTCTGGCCGCGGTGGCGGGCGGGGTCGCGACCGCCCTCATACACGCGGTCGTGACGATTACTCTCAAAGCGGAGCAGATAGTGAGCGGGCTGGCCATCAACCTCTTCGCCGCCGGCGCCACGCGCTTCTTCCTGAAAGTCATTTTCGGAAGCTCCAGCAATTCGGGCAGGATCGCGGGACTGCCCGAGTGGGCCATTCCCGTGCTGCGGGACATCCCGGTCGTCTCCACGATATTCTCTTCGCCGCTGATCCTGGCGGCGGTCGTGGTCGTGGCGGCGAGCCAGCTCACGCTCTTCAAGACCGTTTTCGGGCTGAGGCTTCGCTCCGTGGGCGAGCACCCCGAGGCGGCGGACAGTCTGGGCGTGAACGTGACCGCGATGCGGTACGCCGGGGTGCTGGCCAGCGGAGCCCTGGCTGGCCTGGGAGGCGCCTGGTTGGCGATGGACCAGCACAGTTTCACGGACGGCATGTCCAGCGGCAGGGGCTATATTGCGCTGGCCGCCATGATCGTGGGAAAATGGAATCCTCTGGGTGCGGCCGGCGCGTGCCTCCTTTTCGGGGCCGCGGAGACTCTCCAGATGCAGCTCCAGGGAGGAAACGTACCGACTCAATTCATCCAGATGATACCGTACGTCGCGACGATCGCGGTCCTGGCGGGTTTCATAGGCCGCTCAGTCCCGCCGGCGGCGGACGGAGTGCCTTACCAGAAAGAAAGACAGTGAGCGGCGGCGCTCGTGCCGCAGCCGAAGAAAGGTAACAGATGACGAACTGGGACGAAAGAGACCAGATGGTAAAAGACGCGGTGAGGCGGGTCCGTGGAGAATGCCCGGCTGTCCCTTCCTTGGGAATCATCCTGGGGTCCGGCTTCGGGCCGCTCGTTGCCGAAGTCGACAGAGGCTGCGCCATCCCGTATTCGACCATCCCGCACTTCAAGCCGCCCACGGTTCACGGCCACCAGGGCTTTCTCGTGCTGGGGCGCTTCGCGGAGACTCACGTCGCCATACTCCAGGGCCGTGTTCATCTTTACGAGGGTCATTCTCCGGCCGACGTCACGTTCCCGGTCAGAGTGCTGGCCGCGCTCGGGGTTCACTCCCTGATAGTGACCAACGCCAGCGGTTCGTTCACGCGCGACATCGGACCCGGCGACGTGATGCTCGTGCAGGACCACATAGACCTGACGTTTCGCCAGCCACTCAGGGGAGAGTGCGGCTGGAAGACGGAGCCCCTGGCAAGGAGATGCCCCGCTCTGTACGACCGCGTATACATGGACGTGGCCAGGCGCGCGGCCGAAAGGTACGGCGTCGCGCTGAAACAGGGCGTGCTCTGCAGTTCTACCGGACCCAGCTACGAGACCGGAGCCGAATCCGAATTCATGCGGAGGATCGGCGCTCATTCAGCTTGCATGTCCACGGCGCACGAGGTGCTCGTTGCGAACACTCTGGGTCTGCGCGTGCTGGGGCTCTCCTGCATATCTAACCTGGCGACAGGCATCGGAAACGCCGAGCTGAGCCACGAGGAAGTGGCCGAGGTCGTCGGGAAGACGGTCACGCGCCTGGTCCCGTTCTTCAAAGAACTTGTGAGGGAGATAGGAAAGAAGTGATCTTCGAGCAGATAGATTCCGGCGGCGACAGGAACTTCGCTTACATTGCGGCCGACGAAGAGGCGCGCGTCGGGTTCGTGGTCGACCCGTCTTTCGACTGTGACCACCTCATCGCGCGGGTGCGGTCGCTCGGCGTCAATGTGAAGTACATCGTAAACACACACTCGCACGCCGACCACATCGCGGGCAACGCCGCCGTCAAGAGAGAAACTGGCGCGCTCATCGTGGCGCACAGTTCTTCGAACGCCGCGCACGACATCGCGGTGGAAGACGGGACAGAGCTCGAGGCCGGCCGGCTGCGCGCCGGCATCATCCACACCCCCGGGCACACACTCGACTCCATCTGTGTTCTGGTCAACGGGAAGCTGCTGACCGGCGACACGCTGTTCGTCGGGAAGGTCGGGGGCACCGACTTCGGAGACGGCGCGCGACGAGAGTACGAGAGCCTCCACCGGAAGCTCATGCCCCTGCCCGATTCGACCGAAGTCTGGCCCGGCCACGATTACGGAGTCCGGCCGCGCTCCACCATGGGCGAAGAGAAACTCACCAACCCCTTCCTCCTACGGGCCAACCTGCCTGATTTCATAGAGTTAAAGAGGAATTGGCCGGAGTACAAGCGGCTCCACGGCATCAAGTAGGCGGTGGGGCGAAGGGCGCTTCCCGCCTGGTCGCAGCCGCCTCACCCCGGGTCGACGCCGGGCCGTCCACATGCCCCAAGGGTTGCCTCCGCAGGTAGCTGTTTCGATTGACATTTGCCCGGTTTTAGGTTATAATTAGCCTAGCTAATTGCGTAAGTTGCAAGCTGTTCCGGTGACGGAACTGCCATCGAGGGGCGGGCTTCGTGCCCGACCGCGAGGGTGGCTTCACCGTCACTGCTGACGGCTAAGTGTATTAGAAATTCTTTGTGTTCGAACGGAGGTGATTCTGGACCCAATCTTGATTTGGCACACGCTAATCCATCCGATGTGACTTGTTTCTTAGAAGGAGGAGAGATGGAAAGACGAGTTCTAGCAATGGTCGTTGCGCTGCTGTTTGTCACCGCGGGCGTGGCGTCGGCAGCGACCCTGGCGACGATATACGAGATTCAGCAGCTTGTGTATCCGCAGAACACTATCGTCAGGGTCGACACGGTTGTGGTAACCGGCATCGACTACGTGAGCACTTACGGCTACTGGGCGCAGCAGAAGTCCGGTGGTCCGTACGGTGGTATCCAGGTCTACACGGGCAGCACGTCTACAGGCGGCCTGAGGGTGGGTCACGTGGTGACGATAGACTCCATCAGGTACCTGGAGTATCCCTCCGGAGTCCACGACTCGCTGTCGGGCTCGGAGCTGATCTACAGCCCGCTCGCCTGGACGATAGTGGACAGCATGATCGTGCCGGCGCCAAAGCTGCTACAGTGCAATCAGTTCGGTATGCGGCCGTACGCTTACGCAACTGCGGAGCAGTGGGAAGGCACTCTCATCAGGTTCCAGGACGTGGTAGTCACGGGCATCGACCCAGCGTATCCTCTGACGAGCTTCTGGTTCAGGCAGAATGCCCCTTCGACCGATACGACGACCATGTACTGCAGGACCAACAAGATGGTGAGCCCCGGGCCCGCCCCGCCGCCTATCGGCACAGTGCTGACGTCTATAGCTGGTATCGGCCACTACGAGAACAGCAGATACCACATCTGTCCGAGGAACGCTGATGACATCGTCTACTCTGGCGCTCCGCCGGCGCCAAACCTGTCTCTAGCCTATGCCATTTCCAACACCGGTATCAACGCGGCGTTTGACGTGAGAGTAGACGAAGCTACGGCTGAGAACATAAACAACTACTACCTAGGTTCCGGGGTGCAGGTCCTGTCGGCTACCCTCGACCTCGTGGGCGAGCAGATTGTGACCCTGACGACCGGAACGCAGGTCGGCGGAACGGCCGAGGAACTGACCGTAGCCGGGGTGAAGAGCAAGGGTCCCGGCACGATAATGCCGCAGCCGCAGACCTACGCCTTCAGGGGCGGCTTGACGCCCATCTCGGTGGTGCAGGCGATGAAGGCCGTGGACAACGACAGCTCCGCGCTCACGACCCAGCAGGTAACCGTTGCCGGAATCGTTACTGCCGACACCGGGCCGTACATCACCCACTTCTACGTGGAAACGCGTCCTGGTGGCCCGTGGAGCGGAGTTCAGATCTACGGTGGTCCGCCCACTCCGATTGCCGAAGGTGACAGCATAGTCGTGTCGGGGTACGTGAGCGAGTACTTCTACAAGACCGAGATCACCGGACTCGACTACCTCGCGGTTCACAGCTCAGGCAACTCCCTGCCCGGACCCGCGCACGTCGACCCCGCGCTCATCAAGACCGGCGCCGCGACTGCCGAATCCTACGAGGGCGTCTTCGTGCGCTGCGACCCGGTCTTCGTGGCCGACACGGTCGGCTTCGACCAGTTCGGTGAGTGGAAAGTCGCCGACACCTACGGCTCCCTCGACACGGCCATGGTCGGCCACAACGGCAACTACACGTACATACCGACTCCGGGCGTGTGGATGAACATCTGCGGTCCCATCGATTACATCTACGATGACTTCAGAATCGAGCCCCGCAGGGACGCGGACATCGACCTCGTCAACGTGATCGGAGTGGACCCGGTGACGCCCGCGGCGCCGGTAGTGTTCGCGCTGGAGCAGAACTTCCCGAACCCGTTCAACCCGGTGACGACCATCACGTTCTCTCTGCCCGAGAAGGGCGAGGTGGACATGGGCGTCTACGACGTGTCCGGCCGGCTCGTGAAGACTCTGTACCAGGGCGTCATGGACCAGGGCAAGCACAAGGCCACCTGGGACGGAAGGAACAACGCGGGACGCGCTGTTTCTTCGGGCGTCTACTTCTGCAAGCTGTTCACGAAGGACAACGTTGCAGAGACGAAGATGGTGATACTGAAGTGATAAGAGCGCTCGGAGTCTGGAGCGGAGGGAAGATCGGGGCGGCGGCTGTGTGAGGACCTTCTCCGGATAATCCGAGAGCAAGTCCTGCGCTCGACCGGAGGGCTTCCAAAAGAGGCCCTCCGGTTTTTGTTTACCCTTGACCGTTTCTCAGCCCGTGTGCTAGCTTCCCGGCCTGAAACCCGCAACTTGCAATGACACAGCGCAGTGGCCGTGACACCACCAACGGAGAGAACGTGAACAGGGACCCCATTGTTCTCGCACGCGCCTTCTTTCTGGCCCTCCTGGTGTCGGCGTCGTTCAGCGCCCGGGCCGTCCAAGCGGGCTCGTTCGATGCGAGGAGGCTCGGAATGGGAGGGGTAGTGCTCTCAGATTACTCCGAGGCCCAGAACAGGAACGTGGCGTTCAAGGCCGTGCCGCGGGGAGCTCTAAAAAGCAGCATTCCGCTTCCGCTGGGCATAATCCAGGTGCTGGCCTCCCCTCCGGAGCTGGACCCGGACGACGAAGACTTCAACCCGCTTGAAATCTTGGAGCTGGCCACCAACTTCCCCGTCTTCCTCAGAATAAAGAGCCCGGACATCATCGAAGACGACGTCGTGATCGACGTGGCCAGAAACAGGCTCAGGATCGACCTTGGCGACATCGCGGAGGTGGTGCCGGAAGAGCCGTTCGAGCTGGGCGGCCTCCTTGACCAGCCGGCCGGGAGCTTTTCCGTCCGGGGCTTCTTCGCGGGGCTTTCGCCGCTCGTGGTGGCGGAAGGCGAGCTCGAGCTGAGTCCGACGCTGGAGAGGGCGCTCCGCCGGGGTCAGGATTTCGAGCCGAACACGGCCTATTTTCTGAAAGGGGGCGGCGAGGCCCAGGCCGCCCTGGCTCTCGGCTTCGGGTACGCCAGGCGGGTCAACGCGCTGCTTGACTCCGGGAAGGACCCCAGGCATTCGGACGACCTCGCCGTCTACGCCGGCGGGCGATTCAAGTACCTGATGGGATTCGCCTACGCGAACGCGAAGCCGCTGATGTCCTTCACTACGCCCGACACCATATTCGGAGACGACCCGCTCGACGTGGACTTCACCAACGTGTCGACCACGTCGGTGCCGGACGAGTCGGCCGTGCCCGGGCACGGGACCGGAATGGACTTGGGGGCGGCGGCGTTCATGGCCGGCTACGAGGTCGGGCTGGGCGTGACGAACGTGATGACCAAGATACACTGGGAGGCCGACAGAGAACTGCAGGCGATGGACGACTCGACCGACGAGGTCGAGACGTATACCATCGCGGAGAACTTCGACTACACGAGCAAGGTGCCCGCCATAGTGGTTTTCAACGCGGCGAAGAGGTGGGCCGGCATGACTCTGGCCTTTGACATCGAAAAGGGCCTGTCACGAACCGTGTTTCACGCCGGGTTCGAGATGCCCGTGCGGAACGTAGCCGCCAGGAGCGGCATGTGGCTCGACCCGAACGGCAAGCTCCAGTTCTCCGGTGGCGCCGGTTTCCATGTCTGGAGGGTCGGCATGGACTTGGCGCTTTTTACCAGCAGCAGCGTCCTGACCGGCGACCGGGCCGTGGACCTGGCGGTGTCTTTCAGACTATGAGGCGGCCGTTCGGCCGTTGAAGTTCCCGGTATCCGAATGAAGAGGCGGAGAGAATGAGAAGAACAACTCTGGCAATTCTCGCGGTCTCGCTTTCCTCGCTCCTGCTCGCGCCGGGCTGCGGCGACCGTACGCTGACGATGAACGTGGACGTGCTGAGCTTCATGGACGCGGAGACCGTCACGCAGACGTACGGCGACGACCCGCCCATCCCGGCAGGGGCGCCGCTGCCGGTGGTCATAGACTCGGACCCGCAGGAACTGAACCTGTCCGAGGGGCTTTCCGACCTTGCCGACGTGGAGTACGTGGACCTCTACATCAGTTCTGAATTCGCGAACCAGACAGGTTCCGCCGACATCGTGTTCATGGTGTTCGTGGCGGACACCCTGACCGCGCCGTATACGGACAACATCCCCGCGGACATGTACGTCGAATCCGAGCTGCTCCACCTGGCGTCCGGAGTCACCGACACGCTCCACGTGACCGTGAGGGGAGACGAGAAGCTAGGGGAGCTCCTTACGTCCGATGAATGCCGCGTGGGCATAAGGATGAGATTCGACGCTTCCGGCAGCGCGCAGGCAGTCACGGGGGTGGCGACTCTGATACGCTTCAACGCCACGGTGGTGGCGAAGAGAGACACGAACTGAACAAGCTCCTTGCAGGAACCAGGGATTACGTCGCCCATCTGAGACTTTTTCCTCCCAACGCGAGAGCGTTCCTTCTGGGCAGTCTCCTCATATGGACCGGCGCGTCCATGTTCTCGCTCCTCCTCAACCTGTACTTCAAGGAATTGGGCTTCTCCGAATCCTACATCGGAAAGGTGCTGTCCCGAACGTCCCTCGCCCCGGTAATCCTGGCGCTTCCGCTGGGCCTTCTGCTCGGGCGGTTCACCTTCAGGTCCGCCCTCACGTTTGCGACGCTGGTGATGGCGGTCGGCTACGCTCTCCAAGTGCTCACCGGCAACAGGGACGCGATAGTGGTGGCCGGGTTCATCGCCGGAATCGGAATAGCGGTGTTCAGGGTGGCGTCCGCGCCGTTCTTCATGCGGCACAGCAGCGAGAAGGAGCGAACTTACCTTTTCAGCATGAACTTCGCCGTCAGCACCGCGGGCGCGCTCGTCGGGAGTCTGATAGGCGGCTTCCTGCCCAGGGCGTTTTCCTACTTCACCCAGTCGCCGGGGGAGCAGTTCAGGTATTCCCTCCTGGCCGGCGTCATCGTCATGACTCTCTCCGCCCTTCCGTTCATGTCCATCGTGGAGGAGAGGCCGGACGTCAGAGCCCACTCGCAGTTCCTGGCAAACCTTCGAAAGACCGACTGGAAGCTGATCGCGAAGCTGTGCGTGCCCGCCTTCATAATCGGCATAGGCGCGGGCCTCATCATCCCGTTCCTCAACCTCTATTTCAGGGACCTCTTCGGGGCGTCGGCCGAGACCATAGGCATATTGTTCGCGCTCCTGCAGTGCTTCATGACCGCCGGCACCCTCCTGGGGCCGCTGTTCGTGCCGAGGCTCGGGCTGATGAGAAGCGTGGTCGTCACGCAGCTCGCGTCGATCCCGTTCATGCTCGCCCTTTGTTTCTCGAGGTCCTTCCCCGTCGTGGTGTTCGCGTTCCTGATGAGGGGCGCCCTGATGAACATGAACCAGCCGCTGTCGACCCACTTCGCAATGGAGTCGGTCAGGAAGGAGGAGCACGCCGTCACGAACAGCATGCTGATGCTGGCCTGGACCGCGTCGTGGGCCGTGAGCGTTCAGTGGGGCGGCATTCTCATCGAGCGTCACTCCTACGTCCCGTCTTTTGTTGTTGCGATAGTGCTGTACGTGGTGGCAAGCTGTCTGTACTACCTCTTCTTCAGACACGCGGACGTCGCACGCCTTCCCGAGCACGAGCTCGAGCTAAAGGAGGTCTGATGAACGCCCCCCGGCAGCGGCACCCGAGAATCCCGTGGGACGAGTATTTCATGAAGATCGCCTTCCTCGTGGCCGAACGCTCGACGTGCACGCGTCACCACGTCGGCGCCGTGATAGTGAAGGAGAAGCGTCTCCTCACGACCGGCTACAACGGGGCCCCGTCCGGAGTGAAGGACTGCCTGGAGCTCGGGTGCCTCCGGGACGCGAAAGGAATAGCGTCCGGCGAGCGCCACGAGGTCTGCAGGGCGATCCACGCTGAGCAGAACGCCGTCATACAGGCCGGACTTCACGGAATCAGCATCCAGAAGGGCACACTCTACTGCACCCACACCCCCTGCATACTGTGCGCGAAGATCCTCGCCAACGCCAAGATAGAGAGAGTGGTGGCCTGCGGGAGTTATCCCGACGAGGACGCCCTCACTCTGCTCGGGGAAGTCGGAATAGAATTCCAACTGCTCGAGCGGCCCGACCTCACGATAAGCACCCTCGACTGAACCGCACCGGGCGCCCGAACGGTTCCCGCGCCGGCCGCGCCGCATTGTGGTAAAATGAAGGCATGAAGAGGCGCAGGTTTCATTCTGCCGTGATGCTGTCGGCGCTGGGCCTGGCCGTCCTGTCGGCCTGTTCCAGCTCCGGAACTTCTGAAACTGCTCGGAAGGAGGTGGCCCAGGTGAGAAGACCGGCCGTAGCGGGAGCGTTTTACCCCGGAGGGGCCTCGGAGCTGGGGCGCGTCGTGGACGAATTCCTGAAGAGCGCGGACACGCCCGAGACCCGTGTACCGGGCCGGGTAATCGGCATAATCTCTCCGCACGCGGGCTACGCGTATTCGGGGCAGGTCGCCGCCTACGCCTTCTCCGCAGTGCGCGGCGCGGACTATGACGTCGTGATACTGATAGGACCCTCTCACAGAGCACCCGTGGAGGCGGCCGCGGTATACACGTCGGGAAGCTTCAGCACCCCTCTCGGCAGCGTCCCCGTAGACGAGAGCCTGGCCAGTGCCATCGTGAGTCTTGGTGGCGACTTCACGGACGACCCGGGCGCGCACGTCGCGGAGCACTCCCTGGAGGTCCAGCTTCCGTTCCTGCAGCGCGTGCTGAAAGACTTCAAGATAGTTCCCGTGGTCACGAGAGACCTTCCGCCCGACCGCTGCGAGGAGCTCGGACGCGCTCTGGCCGGCGCCGTCAAGGGCAGGAAGGCACTGTTCGTGGCCAGCTCGGACCTGTCGCACTACCCGGCCTACGACGACGCCAACAGGGTGGACCGCGAGACCGTCGAATCATGGAAGACGATGAACCTGGAAACGATGTACGCGAAGGAAGAGGCGACCATGCGAAGACCCGCGCAGAACCTGGCCGTCACGATGTGCGGCAGCGCGGCCGTAATGATCACGATGGCGGCCTGCAAGGCCCTGGGCGCGGACGCCGTAACCGTGCTCAAGTACGCCAACTCGGGCGACGTGTCCGGGGACAAGACCGGAGTGGTGGGTTACGCGGCAGCCGCGATCTACGAGAGCTCCGGGGGCGGCGCCGGCAAGAGGCCTTCGCCGGAAGCGGCCGTCCCAAAGCCGGCCGCGGCCATGAGCGAAGGGACTCTGGGCAGGGCGGACAGGAAGAAGCTGCTGTCGGTCGCCAGAGTCTCCATCGACGCGATCCTGAGAAGAAAGCCCCTGCCCGACTTCAAGCTTACTGATCCATCTCTCACCGGCCACCAGGGTGCGTTCGTTACGCTGCACAGGGACGGGCAGCTCAGGGGCTGCATTGGAAGGTTCACCGCGGACGAGCCGCTGTACAAGGTGGTCTCGCAGATGGCCGTGTCGGCAGCCACGCAGGATTCCAGGTTCCCGCCGGTGACGCTGCCGGAGCTGGACAAGGTCGAGATAGAGATATCGGTGTTGTCCCCGCTGCGCAAGATGGGCGACGTAAGCGAGCTGGAGCTGGGGAAGCACGGCATATACGTGATGAAGGGCGGAAGGGGCGGCTGCTACCTGCCCCAGGTGGCCGACGAGACCGGGTGGTCGAAGGAGGAGTTCCTGAGACACTGCTGCCTCGAGAAAGCGGGGCTCGAGGCCGACGCCTGGAAGAAGGACGCGGACGTGTACCTTTTCACGGCGGAAGTGTTCTCTGAAGGGGAAGTGCAGAGGAAGTGAGGGCCGCATGAGCAAGCCAGGCGGCCGCGACCGCATCACGCGAAGAGACTTCGTCACAAGATCCCTGGCAGTGGCGGCGGGTCTGGGAGTGGGTCTGTTCCCCGGCCTCGGCCGTGCCGCGCCCGGCGGCGCAGCGTCCGCGACCCGACCCGCAGGTGCGGCAAGAGCCCTGGTGCTGATTGCCAGAAAGACCGGCGGCGCCTCCGACCCGGCGGCCTTCTACAAGGCGGTCCTGGACGCCTCCATGAGGCGCCTCACCGGGGCCGCCAGAACGGACGACGCCTGGGCAGCTCTCTTCTCCGCCGAAGACGTGGTCGCAATCAAGGTGAACGCGATAAACGGAAAGACCCTCTCCACGTCTCCTCTTCTGGTCGCCGCCATCACGAAGAACCTCATGTCCTGCGGGCTTAGCGGAAAGAACATCCTCGTGTGGGACAGGACCACGCGCGAGCTCGGGTCCGCCGGGTTCGCGGTCAACTTCTCCGGGGACGGACCGCGCTGTTTCGGGACGGACGCTCCGTCCGCGGGCTACGAGACCTTCCCGACGGAGCTGGGGTCAATCGGGTCATGCTATTCCAGGATAGTGACCGAGACGGCGACCGCGATAATAAACGTGCCCGTCCTGAAAGAGCACTCCCTGGCCGGCGTCTCGGCCGCGCTCAAGAACAACTACGGGGCAATCCACAACCCCAACAAGTATCATGCGAACGGATGCTCTCCTTTCGTGGCCGACGTGAATTCGCACCCGGCGATAAGGAGGAAGACGCGGCTCAACGTATGTGACGCCGTGAGGGTGCAGGTGCACGGCGGTCCAGGTTACAAGCCCAGGTGGACGACGGAATTCGGCGGCATATTGGTCTCCACCGACCCGGTGGCTCTGGACACGGTGTGTCTGGAAGAGACCGACAGGCTGAGAAAATCTGCCGGGCTGAGGACGTTCCGCGAGGAGGGTCGCTACCCCGGGTACCTGGCGGCGGCCTCCGCACTCGGGCTCGGAGTGTCGGAGCGCGCGGGCATCGACGTCCTCAATCTGGAGGTGGCGTGATGCGCGGCCGCAGGAAGTTCCTGAAGAAACTTGGAATGATCTCCGGCGGCGCCCTGGGCGCGTCGCTGGCGCCGGCCTCTTCGCCAGTTCCGTTCCCGTTTTCCGGCCCGGGGGGATCTCGCCTCGGTTCCGGCGCCGCCGAAGGCGCCGCGTTCGCTCAGCAGGGCGCCAGCGCACAACCCGTGCGGCAGACCCCACCCAGGGAGGCGTCGTTCTACAAGAAGCTTCCCGAGATGGAGGTGGAATGCCAGGTCTGCCCCAGGAAGTGCAGGGTGGGCGACATTGAAAGGGGTTACTGCGGCGCCCGGGAAAACCGCCGCGGCGTTTACTACTCGCTCGGCCACGGGCTTCCGTGCGCCGTCCACGTCGACCCCATCGAGAAGAAGCCGTTCTTTCACTATCTGCCCGGCACCAAGTCTTTCTCTCTGGGCACGGCCGGCTGCAACATGGACTGCAAGTTCTGCCAGAACTGGGAGATGTCGCAGGCCAGGCCCGAGCAGACGGAGAACTACTATCTGCCGCCGGAGGAGACCGTGGAGGCGGCCAGGCGGGCGTCCGCGTCCACCGTGGCCTTCACGTATTCCGAGCCGGGCGTCGTCGCTGTTGAGTACATGATGGACGTGGCGGCGCTGGGAAACCGCTCCGGGCTCAAGACGGTCATGGTCTCAAACGGCTACATCAACCGGGAGCCCATGCTGGAGGCCTGCAGGCACCTCGGTGCCGTGAAGGTTGACCTAAAGGCGTTCACGGAGAAGTACTACAAGGATGTCTGCGACGCCACGCTGAAACCGGTGCTGGACACACTGGTCCTGCTTAAGAACTCCCGCGTGTGGTACGAGATAGTGTACCTGGTGCTTCCGACGCTAAACGACGGAGACTCGGAGCTCTCGTCCATGGCAAGGTGGGTGGCCAAGCAGCTCGGGCCCGACGTGCCGCTCCATTTCTCGCGCTTCTACCCCATCTACAAGATGAAGAAGCTGCCGCAGACTCCGATATCGACCCTGGAGAGGGCCTGGAAGATCGCGAAGGGCGCCGGGCTCAACTACGTCTACATCGGCAACGTGCCCGGACACGAGGCGGAGCACACTTACTGTCCCAAATGCACGAAGCCGGTCGTCAAGCGCGCCGGCTATTCCATCCTCGAAATGAAAGTGTCGCGGGGACGCTGCGCCTACTGCGGGGGCCCGATTGCTGGCGTATGGGGCTGAGCGCGGCGTGCGGCCAGGACCAGTCCACATCCGGAAGCTACGAGCAGACCGCCGACCACGCTCGTGGCGACCAGCACCCCCACCACCGGAAACAGAATCGAGCTCGTGAGAACTGCGCCGGCCCAGGAGCCCGCCAGGTCCCAAGCGTAGGTGGCACCCAGCCCAACGTCCGGGTAGCCGGCACCGGCAGTCTGCACGCGCTGGCGGCGCCCGCCGGAGCGGTCAAAGTACGCCCTGCCGGCCGAGCTGAAGAAGGCCCCTCCCAACCCGCCTGCCACGCCCGAAAGCAGCGGGAACAGCCATTCGAGCAACGCCCTCGCAGCCGGCACTCCGCTTCGCGGTGCAAAATGGACCAGGACCAGGAAGCAAGCCGCGAAACCGGCGGTCAGGAACTGCAGCACGGCAGGCCGCGTGAGCGCGAGTGACAGCGTGCCCCCGCCGGCGGCGTCTTCCTGCCCGGATTTCCACCGCCTCTCAGTCCACGCCCCCGCCGCCAGTCCGACCATGTAGGCGGTGAACAGTATCCCTATCCTGTCGTACAGATTCCCGTACAGGAGCTGAAAGCAGAGCACTATCTCGAGCTCCAGCACCATGGCCGCGAAGCCCGACACGGCCAGGGCCGACGGCAGAAGCGCGCCGCGCGCCCGGGAGCGGCTGCCCACGGCCGGGAGCAAGAGCGCCGCGGCCAGGGCGCCCGCCGCGGCCCAGACCACCCACGCGTGCGCGAATACCCATCTCAGACCCACGGCCGCGACCCGCTCGTATTCCGCGCTCCACAGCACGAGGTCATAGTAGAACCCTATCGGCCGCAAGTCCGTGTTTACGCGGCCGTCCTGTGCCCTGACCCGCTCTTCCGCGTACCTCAGCCTGTCCGGGGACAGCGTGGCCGAAAGGAAATAGTCCCTCACGAACAGCGTAACCACTCCCCGGGCGGCCAGGCGGTCCACCAGAGAGTCTGGCGACGCGACGACGTAGTCGTTCTGGTCAGGAGAGCACACCAGGAGACTACGGCTGGCCGGCACAAGAACCACCGTCCTGAACTCGCCGGCGGCGGTCCTAACGAGCGCGGCCAGGAACGAGGCCAGCTCCCGGGAGACGTATTCTTTCACCTCCGGCAGGGCGAAGGCGAACACTCCACCCGGCCTCAGATGACGCCGCACCAGTCCGAAGAACTCATGCGTGTAGAATCTGTTGAACTGTGCCGTGTACGGAGGGGGAACCTGCATCGTCACGAGGTCGTAGCGCTCGGCAGTTGTCTGCAGGAACCGCCGTCCGTCCTGGTACAGCACTCTCACGCGCGGGTCGCTCAAGTCCGCCACCTTCTCCCGCGGCAGGACGTCTCGGGCCAAGGCTATCAGG
The DNA here is from genome assembly GCA_964570935.1 of uncultured bacterium. Lineage (GTDB taxonomy): Bacteria > Eisenbacteria > RBG-16-71-46 > JAFGJU01 > JAFGJU01 > JAFGJU01. The sequence continues at coordinate 43,161 of CAZMZP010000075.1, read as the reverse complement.
TCGGGGTCCAGCTCAACGTAATCGAGCCGGACGAGAGATGGGTGCTTCAGCATCTCGCGCACGACGCCGCCGATTCCTCCACCGATCAGCAGGACGCGCTCGGGCCGGGGATGCTCGAGCATGGGTATATGGCCGATTTCTTCCGAAGACTGGACGTCGTCCGTGGTGGCGACGAGGAGCCCATCCTGGTAGACGGAGTACTGCGAGTCAACTGACAGGACGGCGAGGTTGCCGTAACGCGACTGCCTGACCTCCCGCACTGTCAGGCCTCCCCACTTGAGCGACGCGGTTCTGCCGGTGACAGGGTCCAGAACACACACGACGAGTGAGACCCCGCAGAGGCAGGCAAGGACCCACGACAGCCACCGGCTCAGCCGCGGCCTCGCAAGCGGGCGGGCGGGGGCTTCGACCCCGGGCTCCAAGGACGCGGCCGGCCCCGTGGACACGGCGCCGGCGGCTCTTGACGCGGAGTACGCGACCGCGGCCGCCGCAAACAAGTTGAGCGAAGCCAGGGCCGACGCAATCCTGAAGGAGCCGAGTAGACGGACCAGCAGAAGACTGAGCAGAAGACCTCCCGCGGCGGCGCCGGCCGCCTCCAGGAAATAAACGCGCGACACGGACGCCGCGCGCCCGGTTATCACGTTTCGTGCCGCGCGTTCGGGCGCACCCTCTTCCCCGCCTGCCGGGTTCGGGCCCGCACGGCGTCCGCGACTCCGTACCAACGCGGCCCCCAGCGGGAATAGAAGTCCCTGGAAGACACAGAACGGAAACAAGAACACGGCCGAGCACGCCAGGGCGCTCACCAGCCCGACCACTTCCCCGGGGGACGGCCTCAGCTGCGCCGGAGGCGCCATCAGACCAACGACCGCGAACAGAAGTCCTCCGGCGGCGAGCGCCTCGACGACCGCGAACCGGAGAAGCAGCGAAGTCTCCGGACCGGCGGAATGGAGAGAGCCCGGCGTGCGCGCTCCGCGGCCGGTTCGTCGCGCCAGGAACGCGTACGCCGGACCGCTGCCCGCGGCGGTCGCCAGCAGCCATACGGACAGATATACGCCGATGACGAGCTCGTTGCCGTGGAACGTGCTTATGAATTCACGCAGGAGGAAGATCTGGCCGGACGTAGCCGTGAACCCCAGAAGGAGGAGGACGAGTGTTGTCAGCGACCCGGAGACACCCTCTTCCACCGCGCGCTGACCGGGGGCTTCGGGAGCGGCCGGCCCAGACGCGGTCGACGACGTCGGGCCCGGCGCCGACGCGTCGGACTCACCGGGCGGAATGTCTCGCGAGCCGTTCATTTGTGCCCGTGGGAATCAAACACGGTCCAGTAAGCGTGCCACACAATCGCCGAAAGTCCCGCCAGCACGGCCTCGAAGAAATGGACTCCCGTGGCCAGCTCCGACACCCAGAGCGGGAAGAGTCTCAAAGTCACGTTCTCGGCCAGGAGGAGGAAGCCCGTCAACGTCATGACCGCAGTTCCCCAGGCCATGGCCCAGTACTCGCTTTTCTCGACGTAGTCGTACCTGCCGAACGCCGGACGCTGTTTGGAGAAACCGAAATTGTACTTGAGCTGGACCAGAAGGTCTTTGAAGTCCTTGAGGCCTGGCCTGAGGGCCCTGGCCTGCTCCCTGCCCCTCTTCGTCAGGTTGGCTTCTAGAATGTGATACAGGCAGACGGCCAGGAACACCGCGGCGGCAATTCTGTGTATGAGAGCCCGGGCGTCGGAAGGGTTGTCGAACGAGCGGAGCGGCGCGGTCCACCACGAGTACGGGCGGTTGAGCGCAAATCCGGTGTACGCCAGCACGGCGAAGCTCGCGACGAGCAGCCCGTACTGCACTTTCTGGGAGACCCGCGACCCGTAGATCTTCCGGGCTGCCTTTCTGTTCCAGACCCGGTCGATGGCCCGCCTCAGGAAATCGAGGGTGTCGTAAGCGACCATGCCCAGAATGGTGAAGGCTATGAGTATCATGTAGATGATGGCCACATACTTGACCACCGGCGTCGTACTCTGCGGCGGGGAGGAGTGAACGCTGCCAGAGACGACTTTGGGCCCGGCGCCGGGGTGACACTTCCGGCAGGTCTCTTCAAGGTTGGCCTTGTTGACGGGCGACGCGGGGTCGTCCGGAGAAAGGACCTTGTGATAGCCGTGGCACGAGGCGCAGTTCGCGGCCAGCGTTGAGCCGTACTGAAGAGCCAGGCCGTGGAAGCTCTCGTTGTAGGTCTTCACGACGTCGGCTTTGAGGCCGTGCCTCGTGGCCATCTCCTTGTCGGCGTGGCAGACGGCGCACGTCCTCGCGACCGCGGTGTGGAACACTGGCGACGAACGGTCTGTCTCGGGCAGTATCAGGTGCGTTCCGTGGCAGTCAGTGCAGACCGGCACGTCCGCCGCGCCGGACCCGGCAGCGGCGCCGTGCGCGCCGGCCACCAGCTCCTCCGCCACGTCGCCGTGGCAGTTGCCGCAGGTCTCCACAACGTGGTTTCTGTTGATGGGCGAATGGGGGCTCATCCCCGGGATGATCGAATGGGGCTCGCCATGGCAGTCTCCGCAGGCCTCGGCCTGCGTCCTGCCTTCCGCCAGCGTGAGGCCGTGTCCCCGCGACAGGTACTGCTCGGCTTCTTCGGCGTGGCAGCCCGCGCACGTGACGGGCGCGACCTCGTCCGCGTGAGGCAGCTCCGTCACCGCGGAATGGCACGCCGCGCACGCAAGCCCTCTGTGAGCGGAGGCCCTGATCGTCCGAGCGTCCGCCGCGGGAGCTACTTGCCCAGGCGCGTGGCACATCAGGCAGTCATCGTCGGCCGGAGGCTCTGCGACAGTCCCGGTCTGAGACCACGCCGGCGCGGCCGCCGCGACGACGACCCACACCAGACAGAAGGCCACGAGCGCCGATGCCGGAACTTTGTTGAGACGGGACGACCGGACAACGCCGGTGAGAACGCCTGCTTCTCTCATGTCTCACCTCCACCCGCTTGCTTTGATGCTGAGAACGCCCGGTGACGCTACGGACACCAGGTGCCGGTGTCGCCGGGATGGGCTGGCTCGGCCGGGCTCATTGCCCCGTCGCGGCGACGGTCATTCTAGCCACGCCGGGGTGAGCGCACAAGCGAATACTTGTCCCGCGGCCTGCCGGTCGCATCAGGCGTAGGAATGCAGCCCGCCTATGAATAGATTACTGAGGAACGTGAAGATTGTGGCTGAGAACCCGACTATCGAGAGCACGGCGGCACGCCGTCCCCGCCACCCCGCCGTCACGCGCGCGTGCAGATAGGCGGAGTATATTATCCACACCACGAGGGAGCCCACCTCCTTGGGGTCCCAGCTCCAGGGGGTGCCCCACGCCTTCCAGGCCCAGATGGCGCCCGCGAACAGCGCCCCCAGCGTGAAGAGTGGATAGCCGATCACGATGGCCCTGTAGGTGAGGTCGTCGAGCGTCTCGAGCGAGGGGAGGGGTTTCACGCCTCGTTCCTTGACCAGGTACATTATGCTGGTCGCGAAGGCCACGGCGAAGGCCCCCTCTCCGAGCACCGCCATAGTCACGTGTATCTGCAGCCAATAGCTCTGCAGCGCGGGGACGAGCTGGCTCTCCGCCTCTTTGGGAAACAGCGACGCGACCACAATCACGGCAAACGCGAGGGGGGAGACAAACACTCCGAGGTTCTGGGCCTTGTGACCGGCCTGGAGAATGAGATAGAAAAGCACTGTCGCCCAGGCGAGGCACGACGCGTACTCGTACATTCCGGTGAAGGGGGGATGGCCTGTCGCCACGTAGCGCAGGACTATCGCCGCCGAGTGAGAAACGAAGCCGGCGACCAGCGCCACGAACGCAGCGGTGCCGAACCATTTCCTGCTGACAGCGATCTGAAGAACGTAGAGCACGCTGGCGCCCAAGTACCCCAGCAGAGCCACCCAGAACAACACAACGTCGTTACCTGCCACCTTCGTCTCCTTTCTCCCGCCCCGTTGTTTCCGCAGCGAATTCGCGAAGTCTCTCCGTCCGGCGCTTGAACCCGGCCTGCCCCTTGCTGGAGGTCCCCGCTATCCTCACCTGGCTGCGACCGGAGCCATGCTGGTCTATCTTGATCCAAATCCTCTCCCAGGGGACGAAGAACGAAAGAAAGATGCCTACGCTCGCCACCGCAAACCCCACGAAGAGCAGAGAAACGCCCGGGTTCTTCGTCACGTCTATCCCCGCGTAGAAGAGCGGAGTGTACCAGGCAAAATGGAAACGGCCGAGCAGGGTGTCTCTCGAGTGAAAGTCCATTCCCTCGATGAGCCAGCCGCTGTCCACCACGTTACCGTCCTGAAGCACGTCGAGCTTGACCGCGGGCAGCTGCGGCTCCTCCGAACGGCTCGACACCACGCCCGTGGCCAGGTCCTTGACGAAATGAGGCACGTAGTCCGTGATGACGACCTCCAGGTCGGTGCCCGGCACCGGAGCCTTCTGACGAAACTGCAGGGTCAGCTCCACGGGCGGAGTCTCGCCGTGTGGAGACCCGCTCTCGTCCGCGGCTTCGAACGCGCTCTCGCTGTAGAAAAGGCGGGCGTCCCTGATTGCGGAGGGGTCCTGGCCGTAGCTGGCCTGGAAGAAGCCAAGGCCGCCGTGGATAAGAGGATGGTTCACTTCCACCGTCTTCGTAACTACTTCTCTTCCGCCCTCCATGACTGTGAGAACGGACTTGTAGTCCCGGACACGTCCGGTCTCGGTGGTCTCGATTTGGAAATCGTCCAGCCTGACGTCAAAATCGGCGCCCGGCTCGATTTCTCCGACGGCGAACGATTCGCCTATCCTGACGTTCTGCTGGTGCCTGTAACCCAGCCTGCCATTGATGGCTCCGGCCACCAGTATGGTTATTATGGAGAGATGGGTGACGAGGAATCCGATTCGCGAGACCGTGCCCCTCTGGGCCGCGATCAGGCTTACGGGACCGTTCACGGACGAGTCGATAGAATATCCCTTCGCGCGCAGCCGGCGCGCCAGGGAATCATGCAGGAGCGCCGGTTCCACGTCCAGCTCAACCGGTCTCGTGTTCTGAAGCAGCTCGTTGTCCTGGGCCCTAGGCCTGGAGAAGGCCTGCCTGAAGCTCCTCCGGATCCTTCCGGCCGAGCAGACAACAAGATTGATGAGAACAAGGATTATGAGTAGAAGGTACCACCAGACCCTGTATACGGTGCCCAGGCCCGTGAGTTGAACGAGGCTGCCGAACGCCTGCCCGTAACGGGAGACGTATAATTCGGGCGGAGCGTTCTGGGGGATGAACATCCCGAGGAGGGAAACGCATCCCAGTACGAGAAGCAGGATAAGCCCGAATCTTGACGAGCCAAGAAACGAGTTCAATGAAGACAACGCGGATCTTCGTTCCGAGTTTCCCAGGCTTCCCTCCTCGAGATTTCTCATGCGATTCTTATAGACGCTATTTCTTGGTTTCTTTCGGGACCTTGTGCACACCCTTGGCCAGGTACGCAGCGTAGTCGAAGCCCTTGAAGGTCGGGCTTTCCTTGCTGTGGCATCCCACGCACACTTCCTGCGTTGGAGTGATCATGCCGGCCGCTTTCGCCTTGACGGGGTCTTTCATCACTTTCATGTAGTCGGCGCCCGGTCCGTGACACGCTTCGCACTGGACTCCCTTGAAGCCTGCCGTGGCGGGCTTTCCGATCGTGTATCCGCCCTTTTCGAAACCAGTTACGTGGCACTTGACGCACTTGGGGTCCTGGTCCTGCTTCTTCGTGCTGTCCAGCGCGGCGAACGCCTTGGCGTGCGGGGTCGCCGACCAGGCCTTGAAGATGGCCATGTGACACATCTTGCACTTGGCCAGGCCCGCGTACGCGTGCTTCTGCGCCTTTGCGGGTGCGGCCGCCGGTTTCGCGGCATCCGCGCTGGCTTGCGTCGCGGCCGTCTTTGCCTCGTCAGCCGCAGCAGCCAGACCCACACACACCATCGCGATCAGGACTGAAAGGGCCAGAGTCCAGCAAGAGAACCTTGATCTTACCATCTGTCTGCCTACCTCCTCCTCTTGGGAACCGCTCGGACGACCTCGACGGAATCCGGACCTTACCCTGCTCACCGGCCCACGCCGGTGAACGGGAACATCTACAAAGTCAGACGCACGAGGGGGGGAATGAATCCGACGTTCCGCGGCAGGGTGTCGCCAGGACTTCAGGTCAGAATCACTCTGATTATGGCACAGCCGCACAGCCATGTCCACATTTCTTGCGGCATAAAGTCGAGGGGAGGGACGGTAACCCGGCCCTCCCCCGGACGTCCAGGGCGATTCCCAACTGATTGAATCGCTTTATCTTACCAGTATCAGCTTGTCGGACCAGGTCTGCCTAAGCGTCTCGACTCTGTAGAAATACACGCCCGCAGCCACCCTGTTGCCGGCTTGAGTCGAACCGTCCCATCTCAGCGTGTGGGCGCCGGCAGCCTGGTTCTCGTTGGCGAGCACCCTGACCAGCCGGCCGGCGATGTCAAACACCTTCACGGCCACCGGCCCCGCCTCTGGAAGCGAGTAGGAGATCTCGCCCAGGCTGGCTCTGCCGGGCTGGGCGCTGCCGGCCGAAGCCAGCGGCATGGCCGCCGCGCAGGCGCCGTATATGGCTTTCGCCGCGTCTATGTCGCACTGGTGGAGGGTCCTCTGCTGGCACCAGCCGTAGTCCACGTAGCCGTACATGGTCTTCTCTGTGTCGCCGGTCCCGTACAGGTCGGCCACGCACAGCCAGTGGCCGAACTCATGGGCCGCCACGTTCTGGAGGTCGAAGGCGCTGCCTGAGCCGCAGGCCTCATACTGCCACAGCCATCCGTCGTCGAACACAAGGTCGACCTCGACGGTGTTCTTGCTCTTTCCCACTCTTACGTACCAAGTGTACGTCGTTGCCACAGACCCACCCGTTGAGCCGAACGTACAAAGGTTTACAGAGTTCCGCAAAGGACCGGTTATGTTGTCGTGCGTCACGCTCCCGGCGTTGTTCCCGAAGGCCCAGCACGCGCCTGCTCCGTCCCAGGCGCCCGTCCCGCCGCGCAGGGCGGTCGTGACCTGGGCGTCGGTAATGCCGTCCGAGTTGTTGTTGTTGATGGACCAACCCTGGTTTCCGGGTCCCCACTTTCCGCCGGAATACGAGCCGTTGGCCAGCCAGTTGTAGCCGCAGAGCTTGTAGCAGGCAGGAGAGGGCTTGGCTTTGTTGGGCACGCCGCCCTTCGCGTGATTCAGGACTTCACCCACCGGAAGGTCGAACTCTTCGACCTTGCCGTCCTTGATGGTGAGCTTGCCCTGGTACAGTCCCACTACCGAGTGTGCGCCCTTGAGCTCCGGGGTCAGGAACACCAGCACGTCTTCTCCGGGGTCAAACCACGGGGCGTCCGATACGGCCAACCCCATGTCGTCCACTTCGCCTCCGGGCACTCTTATCACCACTTCGGAAGCCGTGGGCTTGCCCTTCAGGTGCTCGCGCACGCGCACAGTGACATACGTGTTGATGAGGCCGTCGTCCGCGTCCCATCTCGACTCCGCGGCGATGACCTTTCCGGTGATTATGCTGTGAGCTTCCTGGCCGAGCTGGGCCAGGTCCTTTTTCACGACCACAGCGCCGGCGGGGGCCGCGCAGACGGCGACCGCGAACAGGCAGACCAGAAGGATCAAGCAATGGGCTCTCATGCTCTGTGTCCTCCTTCAAGGCGTCGGAAGGTCAGCAAGAACAAGCGTTTGAGAATCTTCGGGTACTGTCCGGCAGAGACCGGGAGAATCACCTCCCTTTTCAAATGCTGTTATGCCGCACGACGTGATGAGTGAGTTTCAATTGCGCCGGCAGGGGGAGTTTGCCCGCCAGCAGCCGCGCTCCTGGCGCCTGCCGACTTAAACTAACAAGGGTCCCCGTGCCAGCTGCACGGCGACCCAGCATACGCGTCAACCGGAGAGCAGAGCTCCCGTGTCTGTGAGAAAGTCCCCGGCAATGTGCTTCCCCCGGCGTTCCAAGGGCTCGGTGAGAATCCGGCAGGCCACAGCGTAACTTACGTATTTACTTTATAATATCACAACAATATGCTGTGGTCAAACTGTTTGTGACAATGTAGTATTGGCTGGTTTGTAACGGCGCGCGGTTCGCCCGCGCCGCAATCGCACTCATACAGCACGGAGCCTGGCGTGACAAGCGAGCAACTGGGTGCCTTACTCCCGCTCTGGACAGGCCTGCCCTTCGTGGGCATCCTGCTCTCAATAGCACTGCTGCCGCTTATCGTTCCCAAGCACTGGGAGGACCACTATCCCAAGGTGTCCGTGTTCTGGGCCGCCATGTTCGCAATCCCGTTCCTGATAGTGTTCAAGGGGACGGCCGCCCGCGAGATACTGCACATTTACCTGATAGACTACATCCCGTTCATAATACTGCTGTGGGGTTTGTTCACGGTGTCCGGCGGTATCCTCCTGCGCGGCCGGCTCCAGGGCACGCCCCTGATGAACACGCTCTTCCTCGCCCTGGGAACAGCGCTGGCCTCCTGGATGGGCACGACCGGCGCGTCCATGCTGATGATAAGACCTCTGCTCAGGGCCAACGCCGCCCGCAAGCGCAAGAAGCACGTGTTTATCTTCCTGATATTCCTGGTGGCCAACATCGGCGGCGCGCTCACGCCGCTGGGAGACCCGCCGCTCTTCCTGGGGTTCATCCACGGCGTCCCGTTCTCATGGACGTTCAATCTCCTTCCCCTCATGCTTCTGGTGTCGGTGACCCTGCTGGTGCTGCACTACCTCATCGACAGCTTCCACTACCGGAGGGAGTCGCCGGAGGTAGTTTCCCGGAAGGAGGAAGAAGTGCTGCGGCTCGAGGGGGGGCACAACGTGCTGTTCCTGGCAGGAATCCTTGGCGCAGTCCTGCTGTCGGGCGTCTGGAACGCGGGGTCGTTCAGCGTAGCCGGGGTGGAGATGGAGACCGCTGACCTGGTAAGGGACCTCATCATCGTCGCGATGGGAGTGCTTTCCCTCCGCACCACCCGTAAGCACGTCAGAAGGGACAACAACTTCACCTGGCATCCGATCGTCGAGGTCGCGTACCTCTTCGCCGGGATCTTCATGACGATCCTGCCGGTTCTGGCCATACTGAGGGCGGGAGAGAGCGGGGCCATGGCGTTCCTGATAAGGGCCGTGAGTCAGCCCGCGCACTATTTCTGGGCTGCGGGAGGCCTTTCCAGCTTCCTGGATAACGCGCCCACCTATCTCACGTTCTTCAACCTGGCCATTGGCAGGCTCCACGTGCCGGAGTCCTGCGTCAACGGATTGCTCTGCGGCGTCCTCCCCGACCCCAGCGGCGGCCAGTTCGCGGCGTTTCTGAAGGCCATCTCTGCGGGAGCGGTCTTCTTCGGGGCAATCACGTACATCGGAAACGCGCCGAACTTCATGGTCAAGTCTATCGCGGAAAGCCACAGAGTGAAGATGCCGAGCTTCTTCGGCTACATGGCATGGTCGGTGGGGATATTGATACCGTTGTTCGCGCTCGTAACGCTGGTGTTCTTCAGATAGCGCCGAGTGCCCTGCGGCGTGCGACGTGCCCTGCAACGCTCTACGTGCGCCACCCTGCCGACGCAGGCTCGCTCACTGTTTTCCGCCTGCGTCGTGTCCAGGCCGCTCCTGACCACCCCCCAGCCGCATCTTGGCCTTGCGCTCGGCCTTCCCGAGGACCGACACGGTCACGAAGCAGAGCACGGTCGCGATGAAGGCGAGAGCGAAGTCCCCCATCCCGACCGAAAGACCGATGGCGGCTATCACCCACAGCCCGGCCGCAGTCGTGAGGCCGCGCACCAGCGGGCCCTCTCTGAAGATCACTCCGCCGGCCAGGAACCCCACACCCATCATGATGCCCTGAGCCACCCGCAGGAAATCGGCCGGCTGGCCGCTCTGCTGGAACTTCAGACCCAGGATGGCGAAAAGGCAGGCCCCCGCCGACACCAGCATGTGCGTCCGCAGGCCGGCCGCTTTCTCGTGGATTTCCCTCTCCCAACCGATGGCCGCCCCGCATGCCAGGGCGAACAGCAGCTTGCCGAGCGAGATGAGCGTGTCAGCCGTGTCGGGGAAGAAGATTGGTGACTGTTGCATGTTCGCCTCGCTTTGTTCGGATGCGTGATGCCCGGAATCGACGCGGGAACGCCCAAGGCCGCGACGGCGCCCCAGTCGCAACATTCCCGCCGCGATCAAACGAAAGGGTCGGAGACGCCCGGCGTCTCCGACCCCACTTATACACTGACGCGTCGCCGAATCAACTACTTCTTGTCCTCGGTCGCACCCGAAAGTGCCATCTCCCTCACTCTGAACGTAGGAACGCGGGTGGTGTCGCGGAACTCCAGGTCGTCGGCTACCGAATCCACTCCGGACAGCATCTCCGGGAGCGTCGAGGCAATCGTGACGCGCGAAACCGGCTCGGCGAGCTCTCCGTTTCGTATCCAGCGCCCCGAGGCGGCGCTCGAGAACTCCGGCGAAGCGGGGTTTATGCCCATCCACCAGCCGGACAGCTTCATGACGTACAGTCCGCTCTGCGTGTCCCCGATGACCTCCGCGGGCTTCTTGACGCCCTTCTCCATGTAATAATTGCTCATGCCGATCCCGGGCACGTTGCGGTAGTCCCCGCGCACCGCGCTGCCGGTGGACTTCTTCCCGGCCCTGAGCGCCGACGAATAGTCGTACGCGAAGTTCTTGAGCACGCCCTTGTCGAAAAGCACCAGGTCGGTCGTGCCCACTCCCTCCGCGTCGACCGGTATGCTGCCCGGCCCGTCCGGCAGCCTACCGTTGCTGTGAATCGTCACCAGGTCGGAGCCGATCTTCTCTCCCAATCGTTCTCCGAGGTATGACACCTTCTTGTTGACGTTGTCCCCCTGCAGCGCCGCGCTCAGCGCCGCCAGGAGCGCGAAGCCGGCGTCGGGCGAGAACACGACCGGCACCCTCTGCGAGGCCACGGGTCTGGCTCCCAGCAGTGCGACCGCCTTGCCGGCGGCCTCCTTGCCCAGCGCGGCCGGCGACGGAATCTTCCTGTAATGGCGGGTGTTCCAGCCGGCGTAGCCGGTCTCCATCTCCCCGTTCTTCTCCGCCACGACCTCCACACCGACTCCGCACGTGCTGGCGTCATAGCCGAAGGAAAGACCGTGCGTGTTGGCCACCTCCACGCGACCCCAGTATTCGAAGTATGACGCGCCGTCCACCTTCTTCACCGCCGGGTCGTGCGCCAGAGCGGCAGCCTCCATCTCCTTCAGGTACTCGGTCTTTCGCTTCGTGGGGATCGACCTGAGCTCGGGGTCGAAGATGTCCATCACCACTCTCTTGGGTTTCTCGCCGGGAAGCTGGTTGAACTCGTCCGGGGTCGCCTGCTGGGCCAGGGCCACGGCCTTCTCGACGACTCCGTTGAGAGAGCTCCTGCCGAAGTCAGAGGTGTACACGAAGCTCAGCTTCCGGTTCACGATCGTCCTTATGCCCATGCCGCCGGTCTGGGCCTGGCTGATTCGCTCCAGCTTGCCTTCTCTCACCCGGAGCTCGAGCGTGGTGCCTTCGACGGCGAAGACCTCCGCCTCCTGGGCTCCCGAGTCTGAGAGTCGTTCCAGCAGCCACTCGGACAGACCACTTCTAGCCATCATTGTCCTCCGCTAACTCTCGTGCGTTTTCTATTCTCTTCCGCCTATTGTGATGCGCGCGATTCTGAGAGTGGGCGCGCCGCTCGTGACCGGGACCCACTGTCCCTTCCCGCACGTGCCCGGCCAGTAAGAGATGTCGTTACCGACCATGTCGATCCGCTTCATCGTTTCCGGCCCGTTCCCGATCAGTGTCGCGCCGAGTATGGGCGCGCCCAACTTCCCGTTCTCTATGAGATAGGCTTCCCGGACCGCGAACGTGAAGTTGCCGGAAGACGTGTCCACTTCTCCCCCACCGAGCTCCTTGGCGAAAATCCCCTTCTCCGTGGCGGCGATTATCTCCTCTGCCTCGAGCTCGCCCGTCGCCAGGTACGTGTTGGACATCCTGACGAGAGGGTAGTCCCTGTAGGACTCACGCCGGCCGTTTCCGGTAGGCGCCGCGCCCAGGTACGTTGCGGTCAGAAGGTCGTTCAAGTAGCCCTTGAGGACGCCCTTTTCTATCAGCACTTTGCTCCGCGCGAGCGTTCCCTCGTCGTCGAAGTTGTAGCTTCCCCTGAGGTTCGGCAGCGTGGGGTCGTCAAGCAGCGTGACGTGTTCGCTGCCGACCTTCTGGCCCACCTTCCCGGTGAACATGGAGGTCTGATTCTTCACGCCGTCGGCTTCCAGGCCGTGCCCCACGGCCTCATGGAACATCACGCCGCCGCCGGACGCCAGCACGACCGGCATCTCGCCCATGGGCGCGGGCCGCGAGTCGAGCATGAGCACGGCCTGCCTGGCCGCTCTCGCGCCCGCCTTCGCGGGGTCGTTGTCGTTGAAGAACTCGAAACCCTTTCTGGCCGACTGCCGGAGGTAGCCCGGCCTTCTCTTGTCCCCGTCCCTGGCCACCGCGTCTATCGTGAACCACATCATCGGAAGCTCGTCGCTCACGTAGACGCCCTCGGAGTTGGCCAGGACGAAGTTTTTCATGGACTCCTGGTACAGTATCGTCACCTGGGCGACCCGCGGGTCCACCTCACGCGCCGCCCTGTCCGCCGTTTCCACCATGCGGACCTTCTCTTTTTCCCTGACCGTCATGGGATCCACAGTGTACGGGACGTGATTCACGGAGCTCCTGACGGACAGCTTGGCGATCTTCTGTCTGGCCGGTCCGCTCGCGATTTCTCCGGCGGTGCGCGCCGCCTTGTTGAGAGCGCCCTTGCTGAACTCCTCGCAGTACGCGTATCCGGTCTGGTCACCCTTGATGACCCTGACGCCGGCCCCGCTGTCCAGCCCGTATCTCACGCTTTGGACCTTGCTCTCGGAGTAGCTGATCGTGGTCGTGAACACCCGCTCTACGTAGACGTCGGCGAAATCGCCTCCACCGGCCAGGGCCTCTTTGAGAACCGAGGTGAGGTCGTCTTTCTTGAAGACGTCACTCAGCGCTTTCTCCTGGGCGGCGGCTTCCTCCGGCGAGAGAAAGCTCGCCATAACGGGAGCCCCTACAAGCACAATCCCTCCTTTTACTGTCCGTCTCAGAAACTGTCTTCTTGGGATTCTCTCCCCGAGGACATCGCTTAGACTCATGCCTCCTCCATTCCGGCCGGAGCCCGGAAGCGCACACGCGTCCCTGCCCGCCGGTCCGCGGGCCGGACCCGGACCCGGGTAACGCGGCCTACGTGATCAGGCCGATCAAAGGCCGCGCCCACTCGTTCACCAGGAAGACCATCCTGCCTATGAGCAGCGAGATACGGCCCATCACCGTGTAGCCGAACGCGGCTCCGAAAGACACCATCAGGAACCAGATGCCGACCCTGGATACGCCCCCGATCGCGCCCTTGTGCTCGGCGGAGAAGTAGAAGTAGATGAGCACTGAGAGCACGCCCACCACCATCACCAGATTCCAGAGCGTCCCGAGACCGTTCCAGCTCAGGGAGAGCATCGTGTCGCCGACCTGCGGCAGTACCTCTCCGTGGAGCTTCTGCATCATGTTGACGCCAACGTAGTAGCCAACGTACACGGCCAGCGCCCACCTGCTCACCCAGGCCACCCGCTTTATGTAGCGGAAGTACAGCATGACGCCCAGTCCGCCGGCGAACAGCAGGTGCCAGTTGGCGGAAAACTCCTGCGCCAACGGGAGCACCAGATTCGGCTTTATGGTCTGGTTCGCGACGATACCGATGTAGTAGCCGAGCGAAAGACCGGCGAAGAAACTCTCGGCAAACCTAAAAAACGGATTGTCCTTGTATAGAAAGCTAAGCATGCATAGCGTAAAGAATGCAGCTAGCCATGTGCCCAAACCTGGCATGACGGACCTCCTATGCGGCCTTGCGTGGTTTTCTTTTCCCAGTGAAGTAAACCACGTTACCGAGAACGATGAACGCGATCATGATGAGATGAACTATCGACTGCACGTCCATACCCTTCGTGGCGGTGTACATGCCCGGAGTGGCGTACACCTCGGCGAGATGAGGGTACTTGTTAACCACAAGTCTCTCGTACTCGGAAGCGCCCTTGAGCCCTCCCAGGAGACCGGCCATCTGCTTTGCCTCCAAGTAGGCGTAGTACTTGGGCGCCGAGACCGCCGTGGGCCCCACGATGACGGGCAGGCCGAACTGCGCGTTGACGAGGTTCGCCCACCATTCGCCTATGATGCCGGTCGCGAGAGTGATGCAGAGCTTGACGTCCGCGTAGTTCTTCACGTCCTTCATCATGGGAATCTGATTGAGCGGAGTGCCCCGCAAGTCCGTCGGGAAGACCTCGTGGATGTTCTCGTTCATCTTCCGCATAGCGGCCTGGGCTCCGTCCTTGTACCCGAGATTCACGTAGTCGACGCCGTACTCGAGGTCCGGAAACTCGGCCACGACCTTGTTGAGCTCGCTCACGGCCTCCGAGAGCCCGCCGAGAGGATAGAGAGCTATCACTATGACCTTGATGCCCTTTGAGAAACAGTGTCGCAGGAACGCGTCGGCCATGGGCGCGTTCTCGGGGGCGGAGGAAGGACCGTAGTCGAAGGAGACCAGAACCACGTCGCCCGCCTTGAGCTGGTTCTCTATCCTGTCAAACGCCATCTGCACGGGTGGAGTGATCGAAACCGGAAGTCCAATCACAAAAATGATAGGCAGAATCGTACCCACGGCGACGAAGAGGTAGATGATGCGCCTATCAACCTGCATTATTCGTTCTAGGTTCATCGCATTCTCCTCTCTATTCGCCTTTGCCAAGCCCAAGGTACGACCGTTCGATTCCTACAATCACTCTGAGAGCCATCGAGGCCGCGCCCAACCCGGCTCCAATCATGATGCCGCGCTGCGCGGCCATGTTGGGCCTGGCCATGATCCACTCCGTCGTGAGCGGCCACCATTTGGAGATCATCTCGCCGAACGGAATCCGCCCAAACATCACGATGAGGGCCGCGACGAGAAGAATGGTGGCCTCCACGTTCCTGGCCCGGAACGCCCTGTACGAGGCGCTGGCCATGAAGAAGGCCAGGAGGGCGAACATCGTGCCCTGGAGCGGAAGGAACGCGTTCTGGTACAGCCAGTCGAACGGCGTGGACGTGCCGTCCGGGCGGGTGACGATCCCGCCGAACCCACCGAAGGCGCCCGCGAACCCGAAGGTGCCCATTATTGCCAGCCCCGCCAGAAGCACGATGGCGTAAGGCCAGCCCGAACTTCTTCTCTTTATCTTGTTCGTGTTCATCTGGATGACGTTCACGACACCCAGCAGCAGGGCGAATCCGGCGACTATTATCAGCCAGGAGTCCAGCGTCGTGCTGACGGTGCTGACGTGTCTCTCCGGCACAAACAGCGCAATGATCGGAATCATCCCTGCGCAAAACGTCAGAAGCAGTGGGACCTGTTTGCGCATGTCTTAACCTCCTTTACCCCTCTATGTCACTGCATCCTGAAGGCGTCTTTAACAAAAGCCAAACCGAAAGACTCAAGAATAACGCCGAGTCCAAGAGCAAGCATGAGGAGGAGCTTGGTGAGGTCCTGTCCCTTTATGCTTCCCAGGAGGACTGGCTCTCTGGATAGATAGGCGCTGGCCGCGTACAGTTCCTCGCCGATGAGCGTGTAGTCGCACGCCACCACGAAGAACGGGAGCTGCGCGACCTCCGCCGTGCCGGAGATCTGAATCGCGCCCACTGACTGCCCGGTCTCGGCCAGAAGAAGGCTCTCGGCGTAGAAGGAGCCTATCAGGAAGTTCGTGGCCGGCTTCTCCCGCACCATCTTGCCGGTGACCGAGGCCGTGTACGCGAACTGGTCGTAGGTCACGTAGTTGACCATCTCTTCCCTGAACAGGTCGGGCCTTCCCGCCTCGAGATACGCTTCCCTCACGGTTTCCCGGGCCGACGCGAACGTGAGCGGGTCCTTGTTGGGGACCTCCAAATCGGCGTTGTACTGGGCGCTCAGCTTCGCGACGTGTCCCAGGATGGCCAGACTGGCGATGGTCTGTATTTCGTCGATGCTCATGATGCCGGGGATGTAGAGGATTTTCTTGCCCATTTCCGTGGCCCTGCCCACGGCCTCGTCCACGGCGTTCAGGCCGGCGATCTTTCTGATGTAGATGGGCTTGCCCCCGCGAGCTCGCGCGATGTAGAAGAGGACGGAGCTGGAGAAGATTATGAGAAGCACCAGGGCGTTGAGCCGGAACATCCTGAACCAGTTGCCCCTGGGAAAGGCGGGCAAGGTCGGCGCCGACTCGGCGACACTGGGCCCCACGACCGACAGCACTTTGTAGCAGTACTGCTTGCCGTCAGTGAGTCCCGCGTCCACGTACTCGTGCTCCCCCGCCGCAAGCTCGCAGACCTCCGCGTACTGGCCCTGGTGGCTCTCGGCTCTCATGACTCTGTACGTGAGGCCGAGCTGGGCGGCGTTCTCGGGCTCGGTCCACTTGACCGTCATGCTCCCGCCCTCGTCGCTGGGCGTGTCTGAAGCGGTCAAGTGCCCCACTGGCGTCAACATGAGGAGGACCGAATCAGGCGCCGCCTCCGCGACGCCAACCGCGCCGACCTGCTCGGGCGGCGGCTGGCCGTCTGCACGGGCTGAAAACACGAGGAAGGGAATCATGGCAAGAAGAAACACGGCGAGCGGCAGGAAGAAGACTCGGTTCCTGGATGAAACGGGCATTCTTTCCTCCTTTCGGAAAGAGCAGATTCGCCCCGGGCTCCAGAACAAGCGATAGAACTCGTATCCAGGCAAAACGGTACAGTCAGGGAGGGATTTGGTCAACACAAAAGGACGGAGCCTCGGTCGGCTCGCGGGGCGGCGAGAATGGGGAAACGGTCTAGCTTTCGTCTTGCGGCCGCGTCCCGGGGACTAATTGCTGCATAAGCTCGGTCTGGATTTCCTGGATTTCCATCAGCCTTTGCCACTGGTGGTTCATCAACTGGTCGACCTTTGCATGAAGATGGCGGATCTCCAGCTCGGCCCGGAGGTTGATCTTGTAATCGTGTTCGCTCCGCAGCCTGTCCTTGGCCTCCTGTCTGTTCTGGCTCATCATGATAATCGGAGCCTGGGCGGCCGCGAGGCAGGACAGGATGAGGTTCAATAGAATGAAGGGGTAGGGGTCGAACGGCCTCAAGAGCATCACGACTGAGTTGATCCCCACCCAAAGCACAAGCACGGAGCCAAAGATTATCAGGAAGCGCCAGCTGCCTCCGAAATCGGCGACTTTGTCTGCTATCCGCTCGCCGAACGTCAGCCGGCTTTCAAACTCCGCGTTGACGTTCTTGGAAAGGGTTTCCTGCTCCTTGAGGCTTCTGACGACTTCGTTCTCCAGGGCCGAGAGCTCTCCCCTCTCCACCTCCAGCGCCCGCCTGACGTACTCCGTCCTGAAGTGGTTCAGGTCGGACGTGCACACAAACCCGTCCGGGGACCAGTCGGGGTGAGTCTTTTTTATTACTTCCACGACTGAATCCCGCACCATCCCGGCAGGCAGGACTTCGCTCAGGCGCTTCCGTTTCTTGCACACCTGGCACACGACGAGGTCTTCACGTCTTTTCATGCGTATTCTCTCCGAGAACTGCCCCACTAGCGGAGCGTCGCGGCGGCCCCGCGAGCCCCATGTCTTCGAGTATCGCCTGGAAAGCCGGGTCTGAACGGAGACTTCTGAATACCGGCTCCACTTTCAGCGTTATCAGCGAGCTTTCCCGCTCCTGAAATGCCTTCCGCAACATACGAATCACGCGCTCTTTGTCTCCCATGCCGGCGTAGACCATGGCAAACATGGTCCCTGGGACGTGACGCTCCCTGGACAGGGCCTCAAGCTCATCCAGCACCTTGCCAGCATCGGACGCCCTCCCGGCGATCCCGTATCCGAATCCGAGCCACGGGAGTATCGGCATTCTATCACCGGAAAGGAGGTTAGCCGACACAGCCAACTCCTCCAGCCCCCTCTCGTGCGCCCCCTTTTGTAAGTAGATCGCCCCCAGACGCTGGTGCGCGAGCGCGAAGCCAGGATCCAACTCGAGGACCTTTCTGCACTGCTCCTCGGCTCCGTCCCACTGCCCGGCGTAGTAGTGCACGTTGGCCTCCCCGAGATTGATGATCAGGGACAGCGGGTCGAGCTGCCGGGCTGTCTTCATGCGGCGAAGGGCCTCGTCAAACCTGCCCATGGCCACCAGGTACGAAGCAAACCATTGCTGCGCAGGGGCGTAGTCCGGGTTAAGCTCCATGGCCTTGGCGTACTGCCTCTCGGCGCCGGCCCAATCCCAGCGCCCTGCTCGTGCGTACGCGAGCGCCGTGTGCGCCTCTGCCAAGCGGCCGTCGATGCTCAGCGCCTTGGCCGCCGCGTCCTCCGCCTTCTTGAACAGCTCTTCGTCCGGGCCCTCGCCGAAGCCGGTGAGAATGTTGTAAGCGTCGGCCAGACCAGCGTGTGCAAGCGCGTAGCCCGGGTCCAACGCGACGGCCTTGTGGAAGAGCGCGATCGACTTCGCGAGCCCGGTGGCCGTCCGCCTGTTCCAGTGGTAGCGCCCCTCCAGGTACAGCTGGTACGCCTCGAC
This sequence comes from uncultured bacterium, assembly GCA_964570935.1. Lineage (GTDB taxonomy): Bacteria > Eisenbacteria > RBG-16-71-46 > JAFGJU01 > JAFGJU01 > JAFGJU01. The sequence goes on along the minus strand of CAZMZP010000075.1, from coordinate 24,588 downwards.
GTTGGAGGTGGAGCGCTTCAGCACTTCGACCATCTCGTCGTGCAAAAGTTCCACTTTCAGTTTGTCCACAATGGCCCTGGAGATCTCGTCCTGGACCGCGAACACGTCCTCGAGCTGCCGGTCAAACCGCTCAGACCATAGCTGATAGCCGTCGGTCACGTCTACGAGCTGCACGGTGATTCGAAGCCTGTCGCCGGCTTTGCGCACGCCGCCTTCCATGACAGTCTGAACGGAAAGCCGTCTGCCGATGTCGCGGATGTCATCACTCTTTCCTTTGAAGGCGAAGGCGGAAGTGCGCGCGACCACCTTGAGGCCGTCAACCCGCGTGAGGGCGTTTATGATCTCTTCGGCCATCCCGTCGCAGAAATACTCCTGGTCTCTGGACGGGCTCAGGTCCGCGAACGGCAGCACGGCGATTGAAGGAACCTGTTTGGGGGAATGGCGCTGTTCTGTGTCCCCGGCCACAGCATGGCCATCCCGAACGCCCTGCAGAGCCTGAAGGAGGTCCTCTGCGCTCTGGTACCTGGACTCCCGGTTCTTGGCAAGCGCCCTGGTGATTATGCGGTCCAGCGTTCCAGCGGGGTCGCCGACCCCGCTGCCGAGCGGCGCCGGCTCAGTGCTGAGTACGGAGTAGATTAGCGCCTCGGGATAGTCTGCCTTGAACGGAGGCCGTCCGGACAGTGTTTCGTAAAGGACGACTCCCATGGACCAGATGTCCGCTCTCCCGTCGACTTCTTCACCCTTCAGCTGCTCCGGGGCCATGTATGCCATAGTCCCGACCGTGAAGCCCGGCCTGGTCAGCTTGGACAGACCCCCGAGCTTTGCCAGCCCAAAATCCAGAATCTTCACCTGGCCATCGTCCATCACAAAGATATTGGCGGGCTTGATGTCCCTGTGGACGACCCCTCGTCCGTGCGCCATGGCGAGTCCCTCGACAACTCGCACCGAGATGTCCAGCGCTGTCTCAAGAGGAAGCGGGCCTCGCCGAATCCTATCGTCGAGGGTCTGGCCGCTGTAGAACGGCATCACTATAAACAACTGTCCGTCGGGAGTTTCGTCTATTTCGTGTATCGTGCAGATGCTGGGATGGTCAAACGACGAGGCCGTCTGAGCCTCGTGGACGAAGCGCTCCTTGGCCTCCGGGTCCGTGGTCAGTTCCGGGGATATGAACTTTAGAGCCACCGGACGTTTGAGTTTCGTGTCTTCGGCGCCGTACACGACGCCCATGCCGCCGGCGCCCAGGCGCGCGGACACTCTGTAATGGGAAATGGTTTTGCCTGTCAGGTCTTCCATGTTCCTGGCATGGTAGGAATCCGGATCCCTGCCTCGATCACTCCCGTCGGATGACCACCAGAGTGATGTCGTCGGTCTGTGAGCGGCTCCCCGAGTGCTTCGTGACTGACGCCACGAGCTTGTCTATCAGCCCCGAGGCGGACTCGTTCGGGTTCTCGGCCAGGAGCCGGACGATTCTGTCCTCGCCGTACTCCTCACTCGTCTCACTCATGGCCTCGGTGACCCCGTCCGAGAACACCACGACCACGTCGCCGCTGTTTAACGGCACGCAGGTCTCTTCGTACGGAAACTGCTCGACGCAGCCCAGGATGATGCCTCCTACGTCCAGCCGCACCAGCTTCCCGGTGTCTCTGCCGCCGGAGGTCACCATGTAGGGACGTTCGTGCCCGGCGTTGCAGTAGCACAGCCGGTGGTTCCGGGCGTCCAAAATGCCGTAGAACAGCGTAGCGAACTTCTCCGGGTCAGTGCTGAGATACAGGAGCGTGTTGGAGCGGCCCATGCACTCCTTGGGGCTGCACTTGAGGAGAGTCTGGCCTCGTATCGTGGCCTGTAAGTTTGCCATCAGGACGGCCGCGGGCATGCCCTTCCCCGAAATGTCGCCCAGACAGAACGCGAGCTGGCCCTCTTCCTTGTGTATGAAATCGAAATAGTCCCCTCCGACGACTTCGGCAGGAATGCTCCTGCCGGCGATGTCGTACCCGGGCACCACGGGAGCGCTCTTGGGCAGGAGCCCCAGCTGGATGTCCAACGCAAGCCTCAGCTCCTCGCGCATGTGAACGAGCGCCTGCTCTTCCTCGTAAAGCCGGGCGGTCTCGATGATCTGGGAGGACTGGCCGGCTATGATGGCGAGAAGTCTCTGATCCTCCTCGGTGAAAACAGTGGCGCCCCTCTTGTTGTAGACCGTCAGCACGCCCTTCAGCTCGGACTTGATGAGCAAGGGCGCGCACAGAAGCGAGCGGACCGTGTCGTCCCACCTCACGCCCTTGAACCTGTCGTCGGCGGCCGGGTCGTTGATCAGAAGCGGACGTTTGTTCAAGTACATCCAGCCCAGAAGGGACTGATTCAAGTGCAGCGGCTGGTGCTCTGCCGAGCTCACCATCGTGCGGATGAGGGTTTTCATGGGCTGGTTGGCCTTCTCGTCCACCAGCGTTATCACGCCCTGCTCCGCGTTGACCGCGCGCAGAGACCGGCGGATGATGGTGTTCATTATTTCCTGGGAATTGTGTGAGGCGCCTATGGCGCGCGCGAGGTCGTTCAGTATGGTCAGCTCTTCTACGGCCCGCCTGAGCCGCCTGTTTTCTTCTTCGAGAGCGCCGGGGGGCGCCGGGAAAGTGTCGGGCTCGGGTACCATGTGCCTCCCTCGTTCAGCAGTAGGCCGCCGCGTCTCCCGGGCCACCCGGCTCGCTCGCCGTGGCCCGGCGTCTTTCCTCAAGGCCATTCTACCAGAAGCAGACCAGGACTGCGCGGGAAAACGAAAGGGCCCGCTTTAACAGCGGGCCCCTCTTCGAGCAGTCATGAAGGAGCGCCTACAACCCGGCTGATATTGCCACGGCGCTTGCTCCCCAGCAGGCGGCCACACACAACGCGGCGGCGAGGTAGTACAGAGCGGGTCTGCCCCGACGGGCGGCCGCGACAGAATCCTCGAGCCGAAGTCCCAGCACGTACCCGAGGGGGAAAAACACAGCTGACGATACCGCCCAGAAGCTTCCTCTCGTTGTGACGTACGTGAGCAGGCCGAGGGCTCGATTGTAAGAGAGTAGATGGTCACAAGGCGCCACCCTCATCCCGGCGGTGTGGAATGCGCCTGAGGCCAGGAGCGCTGCACCCCCGGCGACCACGGCAGCGGTCAGCCATTGCCCCCTCCCCACACCTCGGCCGACGTCAGGGTTTGAATCACGCCCGGTAAGGCGGGAGCCCGCGGCAGCGACCAGACCCGCGAGGGCGCCTCCCTCTATCAGGACCGCGAGACACGAATTGGCCTTGCACAGAAGCGGGACGTGCAGAATCGGGACCACGAGCTGTTTCACGCAGACCGCCACCAGCGCGATGAGGGGAAGCATGTAGACCCGGCGGAACGCGCCCAGCCCGATTCCCATTATCCCCATGCCGAGACCGGCCACTATGGCCACGCGGTGCGGCAACCCCGCCTGCTTTATGGCCCCACCCAGCACGACTTCCACCATTCCCCAGACCGAGCCGAGGAGAAGGACCGCCAGCACTATGTCCCGGGGCCGCATGGCGGCGACTGTGCTGCCCCACCGGCCGGACGAACGGCCCGCTGCCCGCGTATTACGCGCTGACATGCTGTTCTCGAGTGGTTTTGCCTGCATCAACGACCTCCGAGGTTCATTGAGCCAAATTGCCGGTGAGGCGCCCACGCGCCTCAGCCGCTCGCCGTGCGTCAGCTGGTTGCGCGCTGCCGTCACGCCGCAGCCGGTCACGCCCTGAAACGGAGCGCTCTCTCGGGGCAGACCTCTATGCATCGGCCGCAGGCGTGGCAGTCTGGCCGCGAGGCCTTGCCGTCCAGTATCGGCTGCACCGCCGGGCACGGACTCAGCTCGACGCAAACATTGCAGCTCGTACACTTCTGCCTGTCAAGCTTCACTTTGGTGATGGCCGCGTGCTCCAGAAACCACGTCACCAGGCCCAGCGGGCAGACAACATAGCAGAACGGCCGGAACATGAACAGACCCGCGACGAGGGTGAAGGCGAACACCCCGATGACGAGCGGCTGGAGTCCCCAGTGCAGAAAGTCGAACGGGTTGAAGTAATCGTACAGGTCGACTCCCGCGGCGAGGGCCAGTACTACGGCGACCACAAACAGCGTCAGGCGAATGGGGTTGGTCACGCCGAACGGCAGCTTCCTCTTCAGTCCTCCGGGCAGCGGAATGCGATGACAGATCTCCTGGATGGCTCCGACTGGGCAGACCCAACCGCAGAAAAGCTTGTTCCCCACGATACTGAGCACCGCCACCGAGGCCAGTATGGCCAGAAACACCATGGGGACCGGCCGGCCGGCGTTCAAGAACAGGAACGGTTTGGCGACTATGCATATCGGGCTGGGATGGATGCCCATGCCTTCCGAGAAACGGCCCAGAGGAAGAAGGAAGGACACGCCGAACACGAAAAACGCCAGCGAGAGGAACACAAGCCGCAGGCGGTGTGTGACCCTCGCCCTGAGAAGCAGCAGCAGGCCGGCAACGCTGAACATGGCGCTCACCCACACGCGCGGCAGGAGCAATACTTCCGTGAAGCTCATCAGCAGTCCTCCTTTGTCCGCATAGCTTGCCCTATTGCGGCCAGTTTCGCAACGCAAATGAGAACGCGTGTGGCCGGCTTGCGGCCCGGCGCGCCAGCGACCGCGCCCGCGGGCCGGCGCTCCGTCGAACGGCCGCGCGCGCCCTTCCGGCCTAACCGACTCGTTTCTGGAACCTGGCCACGCTGGCGGAGAAGATTAGAAGCCCGAACGCGGCCATCGGGATCACGTCCTTGAGGAGGAAGCCGAGCGACGAGCCCTTCTGGAAGATGTCGCGCACGATGCTCACGAAATAGCGCATCGGGTCAAGATAGGTGAGCTTCTGGAGGCCGGCCGGCATGTTCTCTATGGGGATGAACACCCCGCCCATGATTATCATGAACACCATGAAGAACCAGGCCACGAACATCGCCTGCTGCTGCGAGCGCGTGACCGTGGAGATGAAGATGCCCAGCCCCAGCGTGGAGAACAGATAGACGGAGGCCAGCAGCGCCAGCAGCACGTAGCTTCCGTTCATGGGAATCCTGAACAGCGTTACCGCCACCGTCATCACGATTGTGAGCTCGATGTATGTGAGGCAGAGGAAGGGGACGATTTTCCCGATCAGCAGCTCGTGTTTCCTGAGCGGTGTGACCATGAGCTGTTCGAGCGTGCCGATCTCCTTCTCTTTGACCAGGCCCATGGCGGACAGCATCATGGGCAGAATCGTCAGCAGCACTACGACTATGGCCGGGATCATGAACTGCTGGCTGCTCAGGTCGAGGTTGTACCACATGCGCTCTTCCATCGTGACGAAGTGAAGCCGGACGGGCCTGGCCGCGCTCAGCGGGCTCACTCCCGCTCCCACGAGACTCGTCCCGTAGCCCATTCCGATGTCGGCCAGGATGCCGCGGGCGTAGCCCTGCGCCACACCCGCGCTGTTTCCGTCCACCCCGTCGAGCACGATTTCCAGCTGCGGCTTCAAGTCGCGGCGCAGGTCCACCGAGAACCCGTGAGGTATGACGAGCCCCATCTGCGCCCGCCAGCCCTGCATGTCTTCCCTGATGCGGCCCAGGTCTCGAGTGAACCCCACCACGTCGAAACGGTCGCTCCGGGCGAAGGCCCTTACGATTTCCCGGCTGACCGCGGACTCGTCCAGGTCGGCGACGAGCAGCTTCACGTGCTTGACTTCGGTCGTTATCGCGAACGAGAGCAGCACCAGCTGAACCACGGGCACTCCGAAGATGAGGAACAGCATCGGCCTGTCCCGGAACACCTGCCTGAATTCCTTGCGAATCACGCTCTTTATCCGTCTCATTGCGCCGCTTTCATCGCTCTAGGTTCATGCTGAAACGCCTGACTGACACGACGAGCAATATGACGGCCACGGCCGCGAGGAACATCGTCGGCGCCACAAGCTGCGAGGCGCCGCTTCCTTTCAACATCACTCCCCTCACTATCAGAAGGTAGTAGCGAGCCGGCACCACGTACGTCACGGCCTGAAGCGCCTTCGGCATCGAGGCGATCGGGAAGATGAGCCCGGACAGCATCATCGTCGGCAGAATGGTGGCCACCTGCGCGACCATCATGGCCACCTGCTGGGAACGCGCGAAGGTGGATATCATGAGCCCCAGGCTCAGCGCGGTGAGGACGTACAGAGTGGTCAGCAGCAAGAGCAGCGCCAGGCTTCCCCTGAAAGGCACGTGGAACACCACGAGCCCCACGAGCAGGATCAACAGCGCGTCCAGAAAAGCCAGTGTGACGTACGGGATCACCTTGCCGACGACTATCTCCCGCGGCCGGATGGGAGACACGAGTATCTGCTCCATCGTACCGGTCTCCTTTTCGCGCGTGATCGCGACGCTCGTGAGGAGGGCGGAGATCATCATGAGTATCATGGCCATGAGGCCGGGCACGAAGAAATGGGAGCTCTTGAGGTGCGGGTTGAACAAAACGGCGCTCCGCACTTCGAACGGCAGCGGGAGCCCCGCGCCGCGGGACTCGTTGTATCCGGCCAGGACCTGCGTGCAGTAGCTCTTGACGAAGGCGGCGGCGTTGGCGTCAGAGGCGTCTATGATGAACTGCAGCGGAATCGCCGTCTTTGACCGCAGCTGTCTGTCGAAATCACCCGGGATCACCAGGGCAAGCCGCGCCTTCTCCGACTTGAACAGGCCCTCTATTCCGGACACGGGGCCGTCGAAGTAGAACGGATGAAAGAAGCGGCTGCCGCCGAACTGCCGGACGAGGGCCCGCGACTCGCGTGTCCGCGCCAGGTCGAGCACGGCCATATCCACGTGCTGCACTTCCAGGTTCATCGCGTACCCGAACATCAGAAGTTGAATGGTGGGCATGAGAAACACTATGAGCAGGGTGCGCGGGTCGTAAACGACGTGCAGGAACTCCTTCCGCGCGATGGCAAGGATCAGGCTTCTCCCCGCGCCTCCGCCCGCCCGAGGCCACTCGCGCCTCATGCGCTCTCGCGGCTGAATGTGGTCGGCCATGTGTTTCTCAACCGTCCCCGACGAGGTCCACGAACACGTCCTGAACGCTCCCCTTGCCGTGCGACTCCTTGAGGCGACCCGGCGTGTCGAGCGCCACTATGGCGCCGTGGTCCATGATGGAGACTCGGTGGCAGTATTCCGCCTCTTCCATGTAGTGCGTCGTCACAAACACGGTGGTGCCCCCGGCCGCAGTGTCGTGGATCGTCTGCCAGAACTCCCGGCGCGCTTTCGGGTCCACGCCCGAAGTCGGCTCGTCCAGAAACAGGATTTGCGGCTCGTGCAGCATCGCGCAGCCCAAAGCGAGACGCTGCTTGAACCCGAGAGGAAGGTCCTTCGTGACCGTGGAGCCGTAAGCTTCAAGCCCGAAACGGCCGAGGAGTTCTCTTCTCTTCTCTGCGATCTGACCTGCGCCCAGGCCGTAGACTCCGGCGTAGAACTCGATGTTCTCGCTGACGCTCAGGTCGTCGTACAGAGAGAACTTCTGACTCATGTAGCCTATGTTCTGCTTGATGAGTTCCGACTGGGTGTAGACGTCGAACCCTGCCACGGTCGCCTTCCCGCCCGTGGGCCTCAGCAGGCCGCACAGCATGCGGATCACCGTGGTCTTTCCGGCGCCGTTCGGCCCCAGGAACCCGAATATCTCGCCTGCGCGGATGGCCACGCTGACGCGGTCCACCGCGACAAAATCTCCGAACTTGCGCGTGAGGCTCTCGGTGCGAATAGATTCGTTCATACGGCCCGTCCGACCGGCGCGCCGACTCGCGCGCCTTCCTCCCGGTCGCTGATGAAGTCCATGAACACGTCCTCTATGCTCGGGAGCTGCCTGCCCCAGCTCTCGAGGTTTCCGCGCGACAACGCCCGCCACTCGGCCCATCGCTCCTCCGGCGGTTCGACGTCGAACACGACGTGCAGGGCGTCCCCGAACAGCTGCGTCGTCCTCGTCTCCGCCGACCCGGCGAACAGCGCCTGGAGCGCGCGCACGTCTCTCCCCTTAAGGCGGTACAGTGGACGGCGGAAGTCCCCCCGGACTCCCGACGGCGTGCCCGCCACAACGACCTGGCCGGCGTACATGAGGGCGACCCTGTCGCACTTGTCGGCCTCGTCCAGGTAGGCAGTCGAGACAAAGATCGTGGTCCCCTGCTTCTGGATCGAGCGGAGGATGTCCCAGAACTCCTGACGTGACACGGGGTCGACGCCGGTGGTCGGCTCGTCCAGCACGAGGACATCCGGTGTGTGCACGAGCGCGCAAGACAGGGCGAGCTTCTGCTTCATGCCGCCGGAGAGGGCGGCCGCCTTTCTCTTTTTGAACTCGCCCAGACGGGAGAAGCGGTAGAGCTGTTCCTCCCGCGCCCGCCGTTCGGCAGGCGGGACTCGGAACAGGTCCGCGAAGAAACGGAGATTCTGCTCGACGGACAGATCCTGGTACAGCGAGAACCTCTGCGGCATGTAGCCCAGGAGGGCGCGGATGCGAATGAGGTCGCGCGACGCGTCCAGTCCCTGCACCAGGATGGTCCCTTCGTCGGGCACGAGCAGCGTGCACACGGCCCGCATCGTCGTGGTCTTGCCCGCGCCGTCGGGCCCGATCAGGCCGAACAGCTCCCCGGAGCGGACTGAGAGCGATATGCCTCTGACCGCGTCCACTGCCCCGTATTTCTTCCGGAAATCACTTATCTCTATTGCGTTCATTCAGGACGACTTCCACCGGCATTCCGTGTTTGAGTATGCGTTCCGGGTTGGAGACCGTGACCTCGACGGCGTAGACCAGCGAAGTCCGCGTCTCGGGAGTGAGTATGTTCTTAGGTGTAAACTCGGCTTTCGGGCTAATCCAGCTCACACGCCCCGGGAATTCCTTGTCCAGCCCGTCGACTCTTATCCTTGCCGCCTGTCCCTGGTTGACCCTGGGCAGCATCCTCTCCGACACGTATATCCTGATGTCGAGCTCGTTCACGCGGATGAGCTCCATGACCGGCTGCATCGGGGCCACTGCCTCGCCGGCTTCGTAGTACACGGTGCTGACCATGGCGTCCGAGGGCGACGTGATTACCGCGTCGCTGAGCTTCTTGTCTACGGTTCCGATTTGCGCCCGCAGTTGTTTCAGGCGGGCGTCGAGGCTGCGCACCTGCTGTCCGGCTGCCTCGTGCGCGGACCCAGCCCTCTCCGCTTCATTGCGGAGGTCGTCAAGGTTCTGCTGGGGCGCGGCCTGATTTTCGAACAACGTTTTCACGCGTTCTTCCCGCTCCCGGACGTAGTCCATGTCTTTCTTCCGTTGTTCAAGGTTGGTGCGCGCGATCTCGCGCTGGACCCCGAGCTCCTCCATGCCGGCCGAGAGCTGCTCGCGCTGCAGCGAGAGCTCCGAAACGTCTATCAGCACCAGGGTGTCTCCCGAGGCGACTTCCTGCCCCGTGTCTACCAGCAGCGAGATCAATTTCCCGCCTGTCAGGGCGGGCACCTGGATGGACTTACCCTCCAGCACTCCCGTGTAGACGGAAGACCCGGAATCGCGACCGCAGCCGCCGAGACCGTAGCCGCTCGCGATAGTCAGGCCGAGCAGAATGGCCGCCGATTTTCTCATGATTGACCTCCACAGAGCATTCTTGACCCGTCCGGACGTCGGGGCGTCCGGACGCACGGCCCGTGTCTTGGACAGACGTCTAATCGAGCGATTCCTTGCCTATTTTCCCCGTCGCGAACTGGAGCTCGAGCTTGCGCCGGAACCATTCCATGTAGTTCTGCTTCAGAGTCAGCTCCGCCGACGTGAGTGTGTTCTCGGCGACGCTCAGGTCCAGGGACGTCGCGTTTGCCTGCTCGTAGTTTTCCCGCGTGATGCGATAGCGCTCCTGCTCCTGGCTCACGAGCCGGCGCTGGAGCTCTATCTGCTGCCGCACGGTCCTGAGCTGCTGGTACGCTTCCGTGACCTGCTGTCGGACGTCCAGCTCGAGCTGTTCCATCTGAAGTCCGAGGCGCTCGTGGTCGAGCAGCGCCTTCTTGACCTGGCGCCGGTCCTGCAGCCAGTTCCAGACCTGCCAGCGGACATTCAGACCGACCGTGTAGTAGTCCATCCATTCGTCCTCGAAGTAGTTCACCCCCGGCCGGGCATAGTGGTAGGAGGCGTTCGCATGGAGCTGGGGAAACTGGGCGGCCCTGACTGCACGGGCCCGGAAGAGCTGCCCTTTCTCCAGGGAGGACGTCTCTCTGAGCTCGGCCCTTTCCTCGAGAGCTTGCTCGACGTAATCATCAAGCCCGCCCAGCGAAAGGCTCACGGTTTCCACCGCCACGGGGGCCACGCGCGGGGCGAACGTCACGTTTACGGCGTGGGCCAGCTTCGACGTCAGCACATCGTGCAGGCCGGCCAGTCTCTGCAGCTGGTTCTCCAGCTCGAGCTTCCTGTTGGCCACCTCGAGTGTGTCGAAGGCCGTGGCCTGCTTCGCGAGGAAGAAACTCCGCGTTCTGTCCAGATGGCGGCCGGCGCGCTCCGCGGCCTGCTCCAGCACCCGCTGCTGGAGCTCGTTCTCCTGGGTTTGGAAGTACAGTGCGCCCACGAGAAGCAGTATCTGGCTTCTGGATGCCTCCCGCCGCGCGTTCTGCGCCTGAACCTGCATTTCGGCGGCCCGGACCTGGTTCCGTATGCGGAAGCCGGTGAAGACCGGCACGTCTATCGAAGCGGCCGCGTCGTAGCGGTCGCGCGTGCCCGCCTGAATCCGGGGAAGCGTGAAACCCGGGATCGGCGACTCCAGCTGAAGCGCCGCCACCTCCGAAGTGTAGCCGTAGCTTCCGACCAGGCTGAGCACCGGCAGGTACCCCGCCCTCTGGATCTTCAGTTCTTCCTGACTCTGCGCGAGCATGAGAGCCTGCTGCCCCAGAGTCAGGTTCTTATCGAGGGCGATGCGCCAGGCATCCTCGAGCGAGAGCGCGGCGGGTGCGGCGGCGGACGCCGGCGGCAGCGTCACGGCCAGAAACGCCACGACGGCCAGCAGGCGTCGCCGCGGCCTCGCGTGACCTCCGCGGTATTGTGTGTGTCTGGTTCGTCCCACGTTGCGCTCCTTTCCTGTCAATCCAGGCCGGGGGCGCCTCTCGCTCCTTCGGGCGGAGGCGTGTCTGCTTTGATTCCATTCCAGATGAGAGCCAGAATCTCCTTCTTCCGCTCTTCAAGAAAGTCCGGAGAGGTGATTCGCGCTTCCGGCAGCAGCTTCTCGATGATGGGTCGTCCGACAAACGGGAAGATGCACATGCTGATGAGGCTCAGGATGAAGTTGACTGGATCCAGGGGCCGGATGACGCCTTCCCTCACGGCTTTCTGAATCACGGGGTCAAGCGGTGTGCCGCGCTTGAGCCCCCGGAATATGGTACGCCTGATGACCTCGCTGGCCGTGCCACCTCCCTGCCTGATTTCCCACAGCATGAAGCCGGGCAGCTGCGGGTGCGAGACCAGCCGGTCGATGTAATTCGAGACGAAGAGTTCCAGGAACTCTTTCATGTCGTCGGTGCGCGGAATGATGTCCGAGAGAGGCCCGATGAATTCGCCGAACTGGTGCGCGAACACCGTCTCGTACAGACGGTCCTTGGACCTGAAGTAGTAGTGGAGGAGCGCCTTGTTCACGCCAGCGCGGGCGGCGATTTCCTGCATCGTGGCTCCGTCCTTCCCCTTTTCGAGGAAGACTTCCGTCGCCGCGTCCAGGATCTGCTCTTCTCTAGCCCTGCCCTTGTTGACAGCCACCACTCACGCCCCCTAGTCTGCGCCTTGCTTCGGATTGACAGAGAATGGTTTCCGTCCCTATTTGTCTGTACGGTTAAACTATTCGGTTAGACTATATGACCAATAACACAGCTTGTCAAGTATAAAGTCGGCTCCATTGACTCGCCGATGGGCCTCGGACACCTAATCCCGTGGCGTACCGCGCCCCACCCTCCGATAGAACTCCTGTACCGGGCCGACACGCCCCGGCGGACGCCGGCGAGGCGCCCGCCCGCAGGGAGCGGCCACCGCCTGCGGGCACAAGCATCTCGAGCGGGGATCTTCTATCTTGACAATATTCGTATATCCGGTTATAAAGATATAGTGCTCACGGGAAGTATCCTTCGCCGGGAGACGGAACGACGGAGAGCAATGTGACGACGGAAGGCCGGCTTGCCTTGGAGAGCGCGGTGTCATTCTTCAGAGCTGTCGCCGACGATACGAGGCTCAGGATGCTGTGGCTGCTTCTCAACGGGCGGGAAATCTGCGTCTGCGACCTGATGGAAGTGCTCGGCACCACGCAGTCCAAGGCCTCCAGACACTTGCGCACGCTGTACAACGCCGGACTGGTCAGGGTGCGGCGCGAGGGGCTGTGGGCGTATTATTCGCTACGCCAGCCTGCAGACCCGCTGGCCTCGTCGCAACTCAGGGCTCTGCGATCGTCCCTGTCGAGTGATGAAGAAGCGCGGACACTCCTGAACAGGCTGGAGGCGTGGCTGGAGCACAAGAAGGAACCCCACTGCCGTTGAGGCTGCTCGACCGCATGGAGCAGGCCGAAGAGGAGGCTTTCAAATGAAGAACAGCTGCCCGGCGCCGGATGCTGGCGGAGTAGTGCGAAGGCTGTCTTTCCTTGACAGGTTCTTGACAGCGTGGATCTTCCTCGCCATGGCCGTCGGGGTAGGCGCGGGATATCTTTACCCCGGCGTCGTGCCCTTCCTGAACCAGTTCAACGTCGGCACGACTTCCGTACCCATCGCCATCGGCCTCATCCTGATGATGTACCCGCCGCTGGCCAAGGTGCGTTACGAGGAGATGGGCCCGGTCTTCCGCAACTTCAAAGTGCTCGGACTGTCGCTCGTCCAGAACTGGGTCGTGGGTCCCATACTGATGTTCGGCCTGGCCGTGCTGTTCCTGCACGACAGGCCCGAGTACATGGTGGGTCTCATCATGATAGGCCTCGCCCGCTGCATCGCCATGGTCATCGTGTGGAACGACCTGGCGAAGGGCGACTGCGAGTACTGCGCGGGCCTCGTCGCGTTTAACTCAATCTTCCAGGTGCTCTTCTACTCTGTCTACGCCTACGTGTTCATCACCGTGCTGCCGACCTGGTTCGGTCTCAAGGGTGTGGCGGTCAGCATCACCATCGGCGAGATAGCCAGGAGTGTTTTCATCTACCTGGGCATCCCGTTTCTGGCTGGCATCATCACGCGCTTTACGCTCATCAAGCTGAAGGACAAGCGCTGGTACCACGAGAAGTTCATACCGAAGATCAGCCCCGTCACGCTCATCGCGCTCCTCTTCACCATCGTGGTGATGTTCTCGCTCAAGGGCGAGCACATCGTCGAGCTGCCGCTGGACGTGGTCCGCGTGGCCATTCCGCTCCTCATCTACTTCGTGCTGATGTTCTTCATCTCTTTCTTCATGAGCAAGAGGGTGGGAGCCACGTACGGGCAGACGGCGACGCTCAGCTTCACGGCCGCGTCCAACAACTTCGAGCTGGCGATAGCCGTGGCCATCGCTACGTTCGGAATCAATCACGGCGCCGCCTTCGCCGCGGTGATAGGGCCGCTGGTGGAAGTGCCCGTGCTCATCGGGCTCGTGAACGTCTCGCTGTGGCTGGGACGCAAGTACTTTCACACACAGGAGGTCCAGGCATGAACCGCCCAGAGGATGTTCGCAAGACAGTCTCGAAGACATACGCCCGCGCCGTTGGGCGGAACAAGGCTCCCGGCGACTCGTGTTGCTCCGGTCCCGCGCCCCAGGGTGCATTGACCGCACTCGCGGGCTACAGCAGGGAGGCGCTGGCCTCGCTGCCCGCGGACGCCGCAGCCAACTCGTTCGGCTGTGGCAATCCCCTGGCCCTCGCGGAGGTCCACGAAGGCGACACCGTGCTCGACCTCGGCTCGGGCGCGGGCATCGACCTCCTACTAGCGGCTAAACTCACCGGGCCCAAGGGCAAGGTGATCGGGATTGACATGACCCCGGCCATGATCGAGCGCGCTAGGGCCAACGCAGCCGCCGCGGGTCTCACGAACGTCGAGGTGCTCGAGGGCATCATTGAGGACCTGCCCGTCGAGTCTGGCTCGGTCGACTTCGTGATCTCTAACTGCGTCATCAACCTATCGCCCGAGAAGAAGCGGGTATTTGCCGAGATTCACCGGGTGCTCAAGATTGGCGGCCGCTTCTCCATCTCGGACATCGTCACCGAGCCCATGCCCGAATGGATCAAGGCCGAGGGCTTGCTGTACTCGGCCTGCATCGCGGGCGCGATCCCCGAGGCCGAATACCTCGCGGGGCTCAGACGGGCCGGCTTGGCGGAAGTCGCCGTACGCGACCGGCTGACCTACGACGCGTCGCAGCTTATGGGTCTGCTCGACTCTGTCGCTGGAGGCTCCTGTTGCTGCGGATCCGAGACACTGCCGAAGGAGCAACTCGGTCGCATCACCGAGGCCCTCGCCGGCAGGGTCGCGAGCGTACGCGTCGTGGGCCGTAAACCGTAGGAAGTCCTCCCCTGAAGGGCATCCTTTTCCTGTGCGTTGCGGACTTGGCCAGGAGCCAGATCGCGGAAGGGATTGCGCGCTCCCTGGCCCCTGCCGGGATCAAGTAGGCGATGGTGGAAGCTGCGCAGAAGGCGATAGCGAAAAGGAGGATCTTACTAAACCACTACGTTCGTAAGTACCACCCGGCCTAGTGAATGCCTATTTTAAGTAGAAAGATGATTATTCGTTTTCTGCCTTATATTTCTTCTCCCAAATAGGACGTGTGAGCTTATCAAGCTGCTTATCATACTTGTCCATCATCTTCTCGTACTCCTTTCTCTTTAGGGCATCCTCTGCAATGCAATTCTCTGCCTTGACATCATGAGTGAGAATGTTGTTCTTGAAGTTTAAGTAATGATCTCGGATACTGCATGGCATGAGCCAGTTCTCCGCCTGGTGGCCGCATCCGTAACCTCCCCGGTATGTATACTGCCATTTCCTTCCGTTCTCAAAGAACGTACTCTTGACCCCTACCCAGAAACTGATCCAGCCAAAATGGGAGTTTTCCGGCACCCCTGGCACTTGAAGTCATACTGTGGCATTTTCAAATCCCCCTCCCGATGTTGAGAGCTTCGCTGGTGCCGTAGTCAACTGGCGCAACCCATCCGCGCCGGTTGGCTCATCGGCCAGCCAGGGCACGACCGCGAAACGATCCGCTTTCCGCCGTACTTCCTCAATGAACCGTTGTTCGTTGTTCTGCCGCGCGCGAAGCAGCGGGTGGTGGATCGCGATCGGCGCAAGGCTCTGGTTTACCACCCAGGCGAAAGGCTGGATGCCAGCCCGGTCCAGGTCGACCTGTAACTGCATGGCTTCGTGAACGGGTGTCGCTTCCGGCAGCGTTACCAGAAGCACTTTGCTGTAATCCGAATCGCGCAACCGGGGCAGAAGCTGTTGCACCGCCTCGGGCAGGTCGCTTTGGGTTCGCGACACCTCCCGGTGGTAGGCCTCGGTCGCGTCGAGAAGCAGCAGCGTGTGTCCGGTCGGCGCCGTATCCAGGACAACGAATCCGTCTTGCCCGCCGTCCACCTTTGATGCGAATGCCCTGAAAACGGCGATTTCCTCAGTGCAGGGTGAACGCAGGTCTTCCTCCAGCAACTTTCGGCCTTCTTTATCCAAGTCCCCGCCCGCCATGGCCATAACTTTCTGCGTATAAGCGGTGACCTCCGCGGCGGGATCGATTCGACTGGTCGTCAGGTTCGCTACCGCGTCTCCCAGCGTCAGCTCAATATGCGCCGCCGGGTCGGTCGTGGTCAGATGCGTGGGATGGCCGCGCGAGGCCAACTCAACGGCGATGGCCGCGGCCACGGTTGTCTTGCCGACCCCGCCTTTACCCATGACGAGGACCACACCGCTGCCGCGGCGCTCGATCTCTTCAACCAGTGCGGACAACCTAGGCCACTCCCGGCTGGTGCCCGGATTTGCAGGCATCGCTTCCGTATGAACGGCGTCCGAGGCGGGCTTCAATACAGCGCGGACCGAGTCCACCCCAGTCACGCTAAAGGATCGCAGGAACACCCCGGAACAGGGCAACGCTTCCAAGCCCGCGGGCATGGCGGCCAATGCCCTGCGCTGGCGCGCGGACATGGCCCGTGCGACGGGGTCCTCGTCTACTGCCTCGAACAAGCCGTTCAACAGGAGATAAATGTTCCTTAACCCCAGCGCTCCCAGCTCGGAACGGGATCGCTCCGCTTCGGCCAGTGCGGTGCGCTCCGGACGGCTAACCAGCGCCACCATCGTTCGCGAGGCGTCAGCGAGGCATTCGAGCGTTCTGGCATACAAAGCGTGCTGTTCGCGCAGTCCCGCGAGCGGTCCCAGGCAGGACGTGCCGCTAGTATTTGTGTTCAGGAAACCGTTCCAGGCCGCCGGAAGTTGAAGCAGGCGCAGCGTGTGCCCGGTCGGGGCCGTGTCGAAGATCACATGATCATATTCCGCGGTCGCCTCGGGTTGTCCTATGTAGCGGGAGAACTCGTTGAACGCTGCAATCTCGGTTGTGCAGGCGCCGGACAGTTGCTCTTCGATGCTCGCGACGACCACCTCCGGCATCACGCCGCGATAGGGCGCCACCATGCGCTCGCGATATTCGTGCGCAGCGTCTTCCGGATCGATATTCAACGCCCGCATCCCCGGCACAGAGGGAACTTCCGCTGCCTTCGACACCAGATCGAAGCCGAGCACTTCGCTCAGGTTCGAGGCCGGGTCCGTGCTGATCAGGAGCACCCTCCGCCCCTGGTCGGCCAGAGCGATCGCCGTAGCGCAGGAGAGTGTCGTCTTGCCGACGCCGCCCTTGCCGGTGAAGAAAAGGAAGCGTGGCGCGGCCTGGACAAACGTGAGGATGGTGTCGCAGCGGGTACTCATGATTCCGCCCTCCCGATCTCCAAGTCCACCATGGATGCCAACTCGTCTCGATCCGGGTAGCCGCCCATGCTGACGACTTCACCATTGACCAGGATCAGCGGCAGGCTGTTGGAGCCACGCTCGTTGACAGTCTTGACGACTTTCGGATTGCTCACAAAGGCGTCGTACTGCTGGGTCGGGTTGTAGCGCAGAACCTCGATGCCGCTGGATCGCAGCCATTCCAGCGCCGCGCCGAACGCCACCAGTCTCTTGTCCACATTTGGCCCGCACACGCCGGATGAACAGCACATCGGCGGGTCAAATACTTCCAATTTTATCATGCGTGTTCCCCTCGCCTCAGAGACCTTCATGTCGGTTCTCCTCATTCATGGTTTTCCGCTGATCAGCCGGATGCGAATGCGTTTCCGGTACATCTAAAACGCTTGACAATTCGGTTGCGGCATTTACTGCAGCCGTCAAAACGGGACACCATACCGGCGGCACCGGCGGATCCTGTTCACCAACAGTCAACCTAGGAAACCCAGGCGCCGATTTTCCTAAATTAATTACGCTCGCAGTAAACATGATCGTCATGCCGGACATTACAGAAATACAGGACCAGATAGTTGCGAGCAGGAATGGAACTTCTGAAATGCCAGCCAATGCAGCGGCCAGCACCAGAGAAACAACGGCCCATGTCGTAATTACCGCGGCATATGCGGGAATGTGTTTCTTGCTGAATAGCGGATATGATGTTCTATGATGGTTCTTCTCCGAGGTTTTTCCCCTCATCTTGTATTGACTATTGTATCCTCTCTAAAATGTCGCCAAAAGGTAGAGCCCCGCTCCAATCAGGACCGCGCCCGCCACCGTACGGATCACAACGTCCGCTTTGCCGGCCCTTATGGAGGCCTTGCCGAGCGAAACTCCGAAGAGAATGGCGGCCAGAGGCACGCTGAACCCGACTGCGAAAGCAGCCATGAGGACCATGCCCCATACCAGCTTTCCCATGAGAACACTGGCGCCGAGCACTATGAATATTCCAGGATTGCACGGCAGGGAACAGGCAGCCACGCCGCCGCCGAGGAAAAGTCCGCCAAGCACGGCGTCGATTCCATCGCGGTTCTTTTTGGAATTTCGTTTCTTCGTTCCCTTGGAGAACGTCGGCAATCGAATCAGTTTCAGCGTTCCGAGTCCCACGAGCACCGCAACGACCCCGGCGAACAGCCTCCAGTATCGTCCGAGAAACGATTGCGCCGCCTGACCGACCAGCCCAGCGACAAACCCCAGGATGACCAGGGCCAGCGTGGTGCCGATAAGGAACCAGAGGGCCGACATGACTGTCGAACGACGGTCATGGGTCTCACGCGTTCCTGAATACGCAACCAACATACCCATGGCCGGGAGTGTGCAACACGCGCTGGCAACCGCGCTGACCAGTCCCAGGGCAAACGCCAGGGGAAGAGCGATGGCGCTGGAACTGCCTTCCTGCAACCCCCGTGTGATTGTCTCCAGCATATGGCGGCCCCCTTACTTGCAGCCTGCCGAAGACGCGCCGCTAGGACAACATCCCCCGCCAGCGCTGGATGCCGTGACAAACGCCTGCATCAGTTTTGCCTCGGTGATGTCGTCACTGACGGCGGACGATCCGCGCCCTTTGGCCAAGGCGAGGACGCACGGCGGAGCAACTTGTTTCGCAAGGTCCGCGTATTGGCTCGAACCCGTCTCAAGGGTGAAGACCCCCATGTTGATCTTGCGGCCCCGAAGGGTGGCGGCGCCTTTTTCGATGACCGAGGCGACCTCGCGATTCTCTCCGGCATTGTTTCCCGCCAGGAAAACGAAGACGCCGTCCCTATCCATCGCCTTTTGATTCAGATCACCCAGCGACTGGATCAACTCGCCACAGACAACCGACCCTCTTTCCTGCTTGTCTCCAGTATCCTGCGGCCCAGACTGGTCGCTTTCCGCTGGATTCTCATTCGGTAAGGGGGCGGATGTTGCCGCCTTCGATGCGTCATCGGAAGGTTGTGCGGCAGGCTCGGCACCAGCCATGGCGCCAAAAGCAGTATCGGCCTTCTGCGCCGAAACGCTGTCGCTTTTCATCGCCGCCCTGGCGACAAGCACGCCGGCGACCACAATGATGATTGCGCCCAGCACCCATCGTGCGCGTCCGGACGCCCCGGTATTGCAGTTGCACCCGGGTCCACAGGACGACGCCTCTTCCTTCAATCGTTCCATGTTGGTCTCCGGTTTGTTCGTCTCGTTAGTCTGGCTCATTGCCTAGTTCTCCTTGTCAGTGGTTTTGTGATGGTCTCATCCACAACAATTCCTGCCGTCTTGCGACGGCGCGCCCGCGCAACAAGCGGGCCCGTTCTGGACCGAGGCGTGGACGGCGCTCTTGGCAAACTCACGCATGGCCGACATGGCACCCTTTTCCACCATGTGTCCCACAGAAATGGCCGCCCGGATCAGGTCTTCCGCGATACCAAGCTCTTTCGCCTTCGAGATATGATAGGTGAGGCACGACTGGCAATGCCCCGCAACAGAAGCGCCAATGGCGACCAGCTCAGTCATGCGGGCGTCCAGGCCCGTCGAACCCCCATCGATTGCCGACTGACCGTCTTGATGCTGTGTCATCTCTAACTCCTTTCTTTCCTTCTGGATGTGCTGCCCCGATTCAAGGCATCCGGCAACGTCTCGATGAACGCCCGAATTTAGTCGCGCTCGCGCCCAGCCCCTCGGCCATCTGGCTGCGGCATGAGTTTCCGGTGCAGATAAAAAGAAGTCTGGTCCTGTGGGTCATGTGTCTTTGTCCTTCACTTTGGGCAACTCAACTTTTCTAAGCGCGTCAGGTCCGCCATGACCGTTTTGTGATCTGCCAGGCAGTCGCGGAAGCACGTCTGCAGGCGTTCCTCCAAGCGATGCCTCGGCTCTGCAAGCTTGTAGTGCATCCATGTCCCTTCGCGCCGGGCCTCTACCATTCCGGCCGAACGCATGATTCCAAGGTGACGAGATACCTTGAAGTCAGGTTCATCAAGCGCCCGGGCCAACATGCACACACATATTTCACCCTTGATAGCGAGCAAAATCGCCAACCTAAGCCGAGTCTGATCGCCCAAGACTTTGAATAGGGCTGTTTCATCCTGCATCTTCAGCTCCTCGGTTATATCTGCGTATCTATACAATACCACATATTATAGCCTGCCCGATTGTGAATGTCAAGGTCGAGTTGTTTTTTTTGATGAGATTGATGGCGGGCGTTATGGCAAAGAGACCTTAAGGTCAAATCGCCACTCAGGCTTTCCTACTCATCAATGCATCCTGCCTAAACATCCGCGTGCCCTCGAAGGCTCTTGCGACTCGTCCTCACCTGGGTCTGGGTCGAGGGCGTACCGCCTCCGAAGGACAAAGGGGGTCGAGGCCGTGGCGGGAATCACACGCACCGGTACTTCACGGCCCCGCAAGGTCGTTCTTCTCCTCGGGCCTGGCACCAAAGAGAACGCCATAAGCGACAGGGTCACAGTCTATTGCCAGGACCACAGAAACGTCTTGCGCCTATTCGCTTGACAGGAGGATGGTCCGGGAACTATAATCAGGTAGATGAGTATAAACAGAACGATGAGCACCGTCAGAACCAAGACCAGCTCCCAGGTCGACAAGATGTTCCGGGCCTTTGCGGATCGGATCCGCCTACGCATCCTCCATGTGCTCCAGGATGGCGAGCTCTGCGTAAGCGACATCATTGTCATCCTGGAGGTGCCGCAGGCCAAGGCGTCCCACCACCTCAATTACTTGCGCCGGGCGGGACTGGTCGAGGTGCGCAAACAGGGGCTCTGGTGCTTCTACAAGCTGCGCCCGGCCCAAACCCCTTTTCACCAGAAGCTGCTCGAGTGTCTCGGGCAGTGTTTCGTCGGCGTACCGGGGCTTGCCGCCGACCGGAAACGGGCGACGAAGATCAGGGCGTCCGGAGGGTGTTGCCCGAAGTGAACAGCCAGCGGCTTTCCTTATTAATCGGGTCGTTCGACCCTGAAGATAGACAAGGTTCACGAATGGAACAAGGGATCTGCACCACAGGAGGAACGAAATGATACTGCGTAGTTTCGGTTTAGGAATTCTTCTGCTTGGCTTGTTGACGTCGCTCGCTGCGGCCTCGGCGCAGAATGACGTGAACTCAGCCGCGAAGAACGGGAAAGTGGCCTTCATCCTTGTCACGGACCAGGGGGCGACAGGTGTCGACCAGGCGAAGGACATGGTCGCGCAGGCGATGAAGCAAGTGAAGAAATCGGTCTTGGTCGTGCTCAACCGGTCCGACGCTGCCAACGCGGAGCTGGTCGCGAAATTCCGGCTGGCCGGCGCGCCCGTTCCGCTCATTCTTCTCACGGCGCGCAATGGCGCCCTCGTGGGCGGTCTGCCAGCGGCGCAGGCGACAGCGGACAACCTCGTCGCCATGGTCCCTTCGCCGAAGAAGGCCGAGGTCCTTCTGGTGCTCCAAACGGGCAAAGCGGTCCTCATTTCCGTGAGCCGAAAGGGCATGGCCACGAAGTCCGGGGCGTCGGCCGCTTGTGCGGCCGCGTGCGGGCAGATGAAAGATCAGTGCGTCACGGTCCAGATCGACATGGACGACCCGGCGGAAGCAGCCTTTCTTGGCCAGATGAAGGTCAACCGCGCTTACACGGAGCCGGTTACCCTGGTGGTGAACGCCCAAGGCCAGGTTACGGCCACCTACGCCGGCGCGGCGGACGTCGCGAGCCTCGTGCAGGCGGCGACGAAAAGGGTGGGCGGCTGTTGCCCGTCGACTGTCCAGGGCGGAAGCCAGTCCTGCGGTCCGGTGAAGTAGGGGGAGGACGGCGTGAAGGTCCGCACAATTCTCTGGAAGGAACTGTGGCTCAGAAAGTCGCGCATGGTCTCGGGACTCCTCGCGATTACCTTGGGAATCGCCGTCATTGTCGGTATCCAGTCGATGAGCGCTGTCTCCGAGCGGGCGGTCAAGATCAAGCTCGACAATTTGGGGGCAAACATCCTGGTCTTGCCGCAGGCCGCCTCCGTGGACGACTACTACACCGCTGATATCGATGCGCCGACTTTCCCGGAAGAGTATGTGGAACGGGTCGCCACGTCTATGCTTCCGGGTGTGGATAACCTCTCGCCCAAGCTGACGCGGCGAGTGAAGGTCGCCGCCGTCCCGGTTGTCCTTACCGGCATCCTACCGGCCAGCGAACTGAAGTCGAAGCCGATCTGGCAGAGCGCCGGTCTTGCCGGCGCGGAACTCGCGGCCGCGTGCGGCCCGAGCCCGGAGTTGAGCAAGGGGCCTTCATACAAGGATGAGAAACTCCAGCGCAAGGCGATCGACACGCTCGCGCCCACCGACGTGCTCGTAGGCAGCGTCGTGGCACAGCGACTGAATCTAAAGGATGGGAGCAGAGTCACGATCGAAGGACGGGAGTTCATGACAGCCCGGGTCCTTCCGGAAACAGGAACCATCGACGACGACCGCATCTATGCCCATCTCCACGTTGTACAAGCCCTCCTCGGGATCGGTCCGCAGGTCAGCGCCATCGAGATTATGGGGTGCTGCTCGGCGATTTCCGACGGGCTTCTTGGCAAGCTGCGGAACATCCTGCCGGACACACGGATCACCACCATCGGACAGATCGTGAACACCCAGATCGAGACGAACCGCTTGATGGCCAAGGTCTCCTTGATCTTGTTGGTGATCATTTCCCTCGTAGGAGCGATCTCGATCGCAAACTACATGTGGGCAAACGTCGAGGAGCGCAAGCGCGAGATTGGCACGCTGCTGACCCTCGGCGCTACCCGCGGGAGCGTCTACCGTCTATTCTTTGCGAAATCGATCATCTTGGGTGTACTTGGCGGAGTGGGCGGATACCTGCTCGGAACGCTCTCTGCCCTGATCCTGGGGCCGGAGCTTGCGGGACTCGCGGTCGAGCCGGTTCCGATCTACTTCGTCTGGTCGCTTCTGATCGCGGTGGCCATCGCACTCCTCGGGAGCTGGTACCCCATCTATCGCGCGACGCGCCTCGATCCCGCGTCGATCCTGCAGGAGGTTTAGCGATGTTCACACTTCATAAGGTCACAAAATCATACGCGAGCCGACGCGGGATTGTGCATGCCCTGCGGGACGTATCCCTCACCATCGAACCGCACCATTTCGTGACGGTTACGGGTCCGTCGGGATCAGGGAAGACCACGCTGCTCTTGACGCTCGGGGGGCTCATTCGGCCTACCTCCGGGCGCGTGATGTTCCACGGCACCGACCTGGGAAGCCTCGACGAGCGGCGGCTGTCCGAATACCGCAATCGGAGCGTCGGGTTTGTCCTCCAGAGCTTCAACCTCATTCCCTACCTCTCGGCGTACGAGAACGTCATGGTGCCGATGTCTCTCTCAACCAACTGCAATGGCAATCATGGGAGGCGGGCGAAGGATCTCCTCGATCGACTGGGACTTGCCGACCGGATGGACCATTTGCCCCGGGAGCTCTCCGTCGGCCAGCAGCAGCGGGTTGCCATGGCGCGGGCGCTCAGCAACAATCCCAAGGTAATCCTAGCCGATGAGCCAACCGGCAACCTTGATCCCGCACTGGCCGCGGAGATCCTGGAGATCCTCCGGGATCTGAACGCCCGAGAAGGGCGGACCGTGATCATGGTCACGCACAGTCCCGAAGCTGCTCGAATCGGTACTCATCGAGTGCATCTCGACGAGGGATGCTGTGACCCGGCCGACGGCATGACGGTCGCTCGTTGATTACCCGCTTTCCCCGGCTTTTGGGGGATTCTATGCGCGTTCTGTTCCTAGGCTGCATCTCCGCCGCTCTCTTTGCGGGCTTCGCTGCTCGATTCTCCGGTCTTGCCACGGACGCACACACCCTCACCCTCCGATGGCAACGGCTGGTCGACGCCTCCGACAAGACGTGCCCCCGGTGCGCATCGACGGAGCAGGAGGTCCAAGGCTTTCGAACATCTGAAGAGTTCGCTCGCCCCAGCGGGTATCCAGGCGGTTCTCGAGACGGAGCGCCTGGACGAGGCCACTTTCTTCAAGGCTCCTCTGGAATCGAATCGCGTCTGGATCGATGGACGGTCCCTGGAGCAGTGGCTGGGCGCCCAGGCGGCCTCGAGCCCCTGCTGCGATGCCTGTGCGGGAATGCCGAGTGCCGCACCGTCTCAGTTTGCGGGGCAACGTACGAGGCGATTCCGGCCGGGCTCATCGTCCGCGCCGTAGGCGCAGCCGAGCACACCGCGCACAAGGGTCCGTGAGGGTATGAATTCGCTAAGGATGTCTCTTCAATTCTTCGGATTGATCTTGGTCGAGCTGACCGCGCTTTTCCTCGGCATCAGCACACTCGTCGGTCTAGTTCTGCAGTACGTGTCCGCCGAGACACTGCGCAGATGGCTTTCGAAGAGAGGGTTACTGGGCAACTTCTTCGGCGCGACCCTTGGGGCGGTGACGCCTTTCTGCTCCTGCTCGACGATCCCGGTGACGGTTGGACTCCTGCGGGCGGGCGTTCCGTTCGGAGCGACGATGTCCTTCGTCCTAGCTTCGCCCCTCCTCAACCCCATCATTCTCACGATGTTCATTGTTCTCCTCGGGTGGAGGGCTTGCGTCGTTTACGGGGCTGTTACCTTCCTGGCTTCCATCGCCGCCGGTGTAGTGCTGCAGGCGTTGGGGCTAGAGAAAGACGTGAAGAAAGTCCGCATCATCGGCGGAGCCCGGGAGCAA